>NZ_JBHWUW010000015.1:0-37311 GCF_042737245.1 Streptomyces sp. NPDC060002 | reverse complement strand
GGCGTTTGGTGGGTTTGGGGGCGGGGGACATGGGTCCCCCCCCCCCCCTCTTGGCGCGGGGGGGGGGTTAACCGGTTTGCGGGGGCCGGGCCTCCCCCCCCCCCGCCCCCCCGGCCGCGCAGGCCGTCGCTCTCCCGCCCGACCCCGCTGTGGGTGCGCAGTCCGAAGATCGTGGACCGGATGATCTTGATGGTGTCGTCGAGGTCGTCGACGGTCCGGGCCAGCCGCTCCATGCCCTCGGGGTGCTCCATGAAGCGCTGGGTGCTCTGCAGGGTCATGCCGGCTGCGAAGAGCCGCTGGATGGCGAGGTCATGGAGGTCGCGGGCGATGCGGTCACGGTCCTGGAGCAGCGTGAGCTGTTCCGCGTCCCGCCGTCGTTCGGCCAGTTCCAGGGCGAGCGCCGCCTGGTCGGCGAACCCGAGCAGCGGCCCGGTGTCCACGTCGCCGAACGGCGTTCCCGCCGGCACGCGTCCCAGCAACAGCACGCCCCGCGTCTTGCCGCCGGCGCCGAGCGGCACCGCGACCACGGGTCCGAGCCCGGCCCACTGGGCTTCGTCCTCGCCCGTGCGTGCGTCGTGCTCGATGTCGGCGCTGACCACCGGCTCCGCCGCGCCGAGTGCCGCTCCGACGAAACCGTCCCGCGCGGACAACACCAGAGCGCTGCGTTCCTCTCTGCCCAGACCGACCGCCAGGGCCGGCCGCAGTGTTTCCTCGCCCGGTACGTGTTCCGCGATCAGTCCCATGTCGGCGGAGACGATCTTCCGGGCCTCGTCGACGATCAGCTCCAGAACGTCCGCGCTCGGCGCACCGGTCAAAAGCATGCTGGTGACCTTGCCGCTGGCCCGCTGCCAGCGTTCGCGCAGCATGGTCTCCTCGTACAGCCGTGCGTTCTCGATGGCCACTCCGGCGGCCACCGCCAGCGTCGACAGGACGGACTCGTCCTCCACGTCGAATTCCCTGGCGCAGCGTTTCTCGGTGAGGTAGAGGTTCCCGAAGACCTCGTCGCGGACCCGGATCGGTACGCCGAGGAAGGAGTGCATCGGCGGGTGGTGCGCCGGGAAGCCGGCCGACGCCGGATGCTCGGACAACTCCGGCAGCCGCAGTGGCGACGGGTGCCGGATCAGCTCTCCGAGGAGCCCGTGCCCGCTGGGCAGCGTCCCGATCTGCGACCGTCCCTCTTCGCCGATGCCGACGGTCAGGAACTCGGACAGCTTCCGGTCACCGCCGATCACGCCCAGCGCCCCGTACTCGGCGTCCACCAGCACCACCGCGGCCTCGACGATGCTGCGCAGCACCTGTGGCAGGTCGAGCTCCCGCCCGACCGAGAGGACGGCCTCCAGCAGGCTGTGCAGGCGGTCCCGGGTCCCGCGCACCGCGTCGATGCGCACCTGCAGCTCGCCCAGCAGCTCATCGAGCCGCAGCTTGGGAACATGCTCCTCGGTACCGCCGCGTCGATCCTCGCTCATGACTTCCTCCGACCGACACGGCAGACAGGGCGGCTCGAACCAGTTCCCCTGTCTTCACCGTACTGTCCGGGGACCTCGCCATGGCCGTCGGACGGGCCGAGGTCAGCTTGGCACCTCGGTGGCGGGGACCGTTCCTTCGAGCACAGCGCCCGGTTCCACCGTGGCCCCGTTTGAGCCGGTCGGCACAGCCCCACTCGTTGTCGTACCGGCCGAAGACCTTGACCAGGGTTCCGTTCGCCCGGGTCAGGTCCAGGTC
Organism: Streptomyces sp. NPDC060002; assembly: GCF_042737245.1. Taxonomy (NCBI): domain Bacteria; kingdom Bacillati; phylum Actinomycetota; class Actinomycetes; order Kitasatosporales; family Streptomycetaceae; genus Streptomyces; species Streptomyces sp. NPDC060002. Next base: position 35,589 of record NZ_JBHWUW010000015.1, on the reverse strand, counting down.
CAGTCGGTGACCTCGGGCAGGTCGGTGCCGTGTTCGCGGATCCAGGCGTGGTGGCGGGTGCGGGCGTCGGCCATCGACTGCCGTACGGCGGCTGCGCGGACGCCGAGCCCCGGCACCCGGTCGATGACGTCCATGACCAGCCGGTAGCGGTCCATGTCGTTGCGGACGACCATGTCGAACGGCGTGGTCGTGGTGCCCATCTCCTTGTAGCCGCGGACGTGCAGGTTGGCGTGGCCGGTGCGGCGGTAGGAGAGGCGGTGGATCAGCCAGGGATAGCCGTGGTAGGCGAAGATCACCGGTTTGTCCGAGGTGAACAGGCCGTCGTACTCGAAGTCGCCCATTCCGTGCGGGTGTTCATCGCCCGGCAGCAGCCGGGTCAGGTCGACGACGTTGACGACCCGGACGGCCAGTTCGGGCAGATGGCGCCGCAGCAGACCGGACGCGGCCAGGATCTCCAGCGTCGGTACGTCTCCCGCGCAGGCCAGGACGACGTCCGGTTCACCGCCGTTCTCGCTGCCGGCCCAGTCCCAGATCCCGGCGCCGCGGGCGCAGTGGGCGCGGGCCTCGTCCATGGACAGCCAGTCGAAACAGGGCTGCTTGCCCGCGACGACCACGTTGACGTAGTCACGGCTGCGCAGGACGTGATTTGCCACCGAGAGCAGGGTGTTGGCGTCCGGCGGCAGATAGACCCGCACGACCTCGGGGCTCTTGCTGAGGACGTGGTCGACGAACCCGGGGTCCTGGTGCGAGAAGCCGTTGTGGTCCTGACGCCAGACATGCGACGTCAGCAGGTAGTTGAGGGAAGCGATGGGCGCCCGCCACGCCAACTCCTTCGACGTCCTGAGCCACTTGATGTGCTGGTTGACCATCGAGTCGACGATGTGAACGAACGCCTCGTAGCAGGAGAACAGTCCGTGCCGGCCGGTGAGCAGGTAGCCCTCGAGCCAGCCCTGGCAGAGGTGTTCGGAGAGGATCTCCATGACCCGGCCGTGCCGGTCCAGGTCCTCGTCCACCTGGAGGGTCTGGGCCTGCCAGGCTTTGCCGCTGGCGTTGAAGACGGCTTCGAGCCGGTTGGACGCGGTCTCGTCCGGGCCCACCAGGCGGAAGTCGCGCCGTTCCGACGTGTCCCGCATGACCTGTTCGAGGAGGTTGCCGAGGACCCGGGTGGGCTCGTGCAGGGTGGCGCCCGGCTTGTCGACTGGGACGGCGAAACGGTCGAGGGAGGGCAGTGGCAGGTCACGTACGAGCAGGCCGCCGTTGGCGTGCGGGGTGGCGCCCAGCCGGCGGGTCCCCTCGGGGACACAGGCGAGGACGTCGGTGGCGGGCCGCCCGTCGGCGCCGAACAGTTCCTCGGGACGGTACGAGCGCAGCCAGGTCTCCAACTGCCGCAGGTGCTCCGGGTTCTCGCGTACGCCGGACAGCGGGACCTGGTGGGCGCGCCAGGTGCCCTCGACCGGGACTCCGTCGACCTCTGCGGGGCCCGTCCAGCCCTTCGGCGTACGCAGCACGATCACGGGCCAGCGCACGCGCTCGGTCGTGCCGTCCTCACGGGCCGTGCGCTGCCTCTCGGCGATGCGGTCCAGGGCCTGGTCGAAGGCGTCGGCCATGGCACGGTGGACCTGGTGCGGGTCGTCGCTGGTGACGTGGATCGGTTCGTGGCCGTAGCCGCGCAGCAGCTCGTCGAGTTCGGACTCCGGGAGGCGGGAGAGCACGGCCGGGTTGGCGATCTTGTAGCCGTTGAGGTGCAGGATCGGCAGGACCGCGCCGTCGTGCACCGGGTCGAGGAACTTGTTGGAGTGCCAGGACGCGGCCAGTGGCCCGGTCTCCGCCTCGCCGTCACCGATCACACAGGCGACCAGCAGGTCCGGGTTGTCGAAGGCGGCGCCGTACGCGTGCGCGAGCGAGTAGCCGAGCTCACCGCCCTCATGGATCGAGCCGGGCGTCTCCGGCGCGACATGGCTGGGCACTCCGCCGGGGAACGAGAACTGCCGGAAGAGCCGGTCCATGCCCGCCGCGTCGCGCGAGACGTCCGGGTAGGTCTCGCTGTAGCTGCCCTCCAGCCAGGAGCCCGCGAGTACGGCCGGCCCGCCGTGACCCGGCCCCCACACGCACAGCGCGTCGAGACCGCGCGCCTTGATCACGCGGTTGAGGTGCGTGTACACGAGGTTGAGGCCGGGCGAGGTGCCCCAGTGGCCGAGCAGTCGCGGCTTGATGTGCGCGGGCGTCAGGGGCTCGGTGAGCAACGGGTTGGCCAGCAGGTAGATCTGGCCCACGGCCAGGTAGTTGGCGGCCCGCCAGTGGGCGTCCAGGGCGCGCATTTCCTCGTCGGTCAGTACGGTGCTGTTCCGGTGTTCGACCTTGGGCACGGTGACTCCGTAAGTCGTCGAGGCGAGTCGGGCTCTGGCAAGGGGGCGCGAACCGAGTGCGCCCGCTCGTCGTGGTGTTCGAAGGGCCCCGCGTTCGAACGTGTCTCGGAGCACGTGCACCGCGCGTTGCGCTTCAGGGACAGGTCGAACGCCTTTGCCTCGTCGACCGCCCGTTCGGCGGCGGCGGCGCGGCTCTCGGGCGAGCCGCCGAGACCCACCGTGACGGTGCGGGACCTGGTCTCCGCCTCCTGAACCGGGATCACGGGATCCGACTCCAGCGTCGTGCCGATCGAGGCATAGATTTCCGTGCGTTCGACAGCGAGGTAATCCCCCTCGAACAGCGGCAGGGCAGGACCAGGAACGGTCCGAGGCGGGCGGGGCCGAGTTCGCGTGTCTGCCGCAACCGGCACACTCGGGCCTGTCGCCGGTGTAGTCCGGTGAGGTGTCGTCAGGGGTCGGCTGGGGTGGTCGTGCAGCTCCGCCTCGCCCGCTGCCCGTCGGCGGCGGATCCACCTGTGGGCCGTGGCACGGGAGATGCCCATCTCGGCCGAGACATGCGTGGCGGGGCCACCTGAGACTGTCAGGGCCAACACACCACGCGCGGTCGGTCGTCGTCCTCGTCCTCGACCGGCCGGCTTCGCGCCGCTCGGGTCACGGTTGGGGGACGACGACTACCGGGCACGGTGCGTGCTGCACGCAGTGCTGGCTGACCGAGCCGAGGAGGACGCCGGTGAAGGTGCCGTGGCCCCGGCTGCCCAGGACCAGAAGCCGTGCGTTGCGGCCCGCGTCCATCAGTACCTGCACGGGATGGCCCTCGGCCACGCGGATCGCCACCTCGGCCGGGTGATCCAGCTGATCGCGCACCGTGGCCACGGTTTCCTGCAGGGCTCGTTCGGCGGCCTTGGCGAACTCGCCTCCGTCGGGCATCGACGGGACCCAGCCATAGCTGTACCCGTACACCTCCGGGTACTGCCAGGCGGCGACCGCCTCGACGGCGCTGCCGCTCAACTCGGCCTGCGCCAGCGCCCACCTCAGCGCTGCCTGTGAGCAGGGCGAGCCGTCGACCCCTACGACGACGGGCCAGGGCTTCTCATCGGTGTGCTGGGCCATGGCGTTCTCCTGCCGGTCGGTTACGAACAGGGCCGGCTTGGGCGACGGGCAGCGCAGGCCGGCCCCCGGATTTCGATGGAGGTGCAGATGCGTACGTGCCGGCCGTCACCGGGATACCGGACGGACAGCTTCACGCTACGCACCCTCGCCGAACCCGCGGCCCGCCAACCGGCCCTACCTCCAGGGCCGCATGGCCCTCCCCGTCTGGCCCACCTGTATCCAGGCCGAGCCGAACGCGATGGGGGACCGGTCGGCCTCTGGCTGCGCCGCGGGCAGCGGGCCATGCTCGGAACACGGCATGAACGGCGGAGCCCGGCCGGGCCCGCCACCGTGGGCTCGAGGAAGTTCGCGTGCCGCTCGGGCGGCGCGGCCCGCCGGCTCGCCCACGTGTACACGGCCCACTCGCCGTCCTCGTCCACGTCCTCGGGATCCAGGAGGACGTGCGTGATGTCGGACTCGACGTCGAGCCGCAGCCCATGCCGACAGAGGTCCGCCTCCCGCCGCTCCTCGGGTCCCGCGTCCTCGTCCAGGTACTCCTCGAACACCACCGCGAGTCCTGACTCGTCGTGGTGCCAATGCGCGTCCTCGGTCCCCGCCGGTCGTGAACCGTCGGACGCCGCTTGGTCCATATACGGAGCGCGTGTCCGAGGCTTGCTCTGCATCGGGTGCGACGCTCGTGGCCTGGATGGACAGCGCCACTTGTGGTCCGCCCGGGCCGCCCCCGCGCTGGCCAGGGCGAACCCGGCAAGACCTTCACCGTCGGCCTCGGCTGCGAGATCCGCCATGCCCACCGGCTTCCACTCCGACGGCCCCGACCTCGGCCGCACCGCGGCCGCCACCTCTCATCGGGATGGGCCGCCGCGTCTGCCAACGTCTCGAGGGCCCACAGCGGGCGGCGCCGCTGCTCGGCCACCTACTGCAGATCGACCCGAACGCCGGCACCCTGGTGCCCTGCCCCGTGGCGCACACAGCCGTGGAGAAGCCGCACCGGTGTTGCGGCGGCCTGAACCGAAATGTCGGCCTGTGTGCCGCATAACGATCGGCCGGAGTCAGATCCGGGATGTTCTGGGAGCTGGGACTGAGCATGCTCAGTGTTTCCGGGTGGGGAAGCTGTGACGGGCGGGAGGATGGGCGGGTGCTGTCCCGGGTTCAGGGTCTGACTCATGACACTTTTGACCAGAGCGTCTGAATCACGCAGTGTCGGCCGTCGGCCGGGGATGGCGCGTTGTCGGTGCCGGGCTGGCGGGGTGTGTCCCGACAGGGGCCTGCCGATTGTCGTGGCGTCCTGACGATTCTGACCGCCCGACGCGGCCCGGTACCGGCAACGCGACGCGCCATGGGACCGGAAGGGGAACGGGCATGTCCAGTTCGACCATGTCCAGTACGCCGCGTGCTTCGCAGACCCGTCGTCGCCCGGTGGGGGAGGTGGTTTGGGAGTGGATACGCACCGGGATGCGCATGTGGCTGCGGTGCTCTCCGTGACGGGGACGGTGCTGACCACCGGCGAGTTCCCGGCCACCGCGGCGGGATACCGAGGTCTGCTGAAGTGGGCCAGGAAACGGGGAACGGTGAGGCGGGCCGGGGTGGAGGCGACCGGCTCCTACGGCGCGTCCCTGTCCCGCTATCTGCTGACCCAGGGCATAGACGTGACTGACGTGAACCGGATGGACCGGGCGGATCGCCGTCTGCGCGGCAGATCGGATCCGCTCGATCCCCGGAATGCGGCGCGAGCCGTATCGAGCGGACGGGCCCGCGCCCGGGCCGAAGCCACCCGGATCACGCTGAGTCTGCTGGCTCACCGGATCGGCCGGCTCTCCGCGCAGATCCGGGATGTGGACGCTCGTCCGGCCCGCCTCGTGGAATGTCATGCCCCGCAGCTGCTCGATGTGGTGGGGATCGGTCCGGACACGGCCGTCACGTTGCTCATCACGGTGGGGGACAACCCGGAACGCCTGGACAGCGAGGCGTCCTTCGCCGCGCTGTGCGGGGTCGGTCCCGTCGAGCGTTCCTCGGGACGCCGGCAGTTCCCTCGCCTCAACCGGTGGCGACCGGCAGGCCAATGCCGCGCTCCATCGCATCGTGTTCACCCGGCTGCGGGTCGACCCGCGCACTCAGGACTGCTCCGAGCGCCGCATCAAGGAGGGCGAGACCCGACGTGAAATCGTCCGTTGCCTCAAACGCTATGCGGCCCGGGAGGTCTTCCACCTGGTCAAACAGCTACAGCCAGGACCCCGCTCATAGGGGCTGTCGTGCCAGATGAGAGGCTCGGACGGGTGAGCGAGACACCACCGAACACCCTGCAATACCGCTTTGACGGGCCAGAAGACGCTCCCGTCCTGATCCTCGGTCCCTCACTGGGTACCACATGGCACATGTGGGACCGTCAGGTTCCCGAGCTGGCCCAGCAGTGGCGGATCTTCCGCTACGACCTGCCCGGCCACGGCGGCGCCCCGGCCTACCCGGTCGGCTCGGTCTCCGATCTGGCCGGGCGGCTGCTCGCCACCCTCGACGCGCTCGGTGTGCAGCGCTTCGGCTACGCGGGCTGCGCGTTCGGCGGCGCGGTCGGCGTGGAGCTGGCGCTGCGGCACCCGGAGCGGGTCGCCTCGCTCGCGCTGATCGCGGCCTCGCCGCGGTTCGGCACGGCCGACGAGTTCCGGCAGCGTGGCGTGATAGTCCGCACGAACGGCCTCGACCCCATCGCCCGCAGCTCGCCCGACCGCTGGTTCACCAGCGGCTTCGCGGCCGCACAGCCCGCGATCACCGAGTGGGCGGTGCAGATGGTGCGCACCACCGACCCCGGCTGCTACATAGCGGCCTGCGAGGCCCTCGCCGCCTTCGACGTGCGGGCCGAGATCGGTCTCGTCGGAGTGCCGACGCTGGTCCTCGTCGGCTCGGACGACCAGGTCACCGGCCCCGCCGAGGCGCGCACCCTGGTGGCCGGCATCCCCGACGCCCGGCTGGCCGTCGTACCGGGCGCCTCGCACCTGGTCCCGGTGGAGCAGCCCGCGGCCGTGACCGACCTGCTGGTCCGCCACTTCTCCACCGCCTGGCAGCCCGCCTACGAGTCCGCCACCGGGCAGACGGCCGTCCCGGGCATCCCCGTCAGGGCGGTCCTGACCGTGCCCCAGCAGGCTCCGCAGCCGGTGGCCATCGCGGAGATCGCGCCCGCCCCCGTCCTCGAACCGGTGCAGGTCATGGGCCGCCCCGATCCGTACGACGCCGGTCTCAAGGTGCGCCGGGAGGTCCTCGGCGACGCCCATGTCGACCGGGCGCTGTCGCAGGCGGACGACTTCTCCGGGGACTTCCAGGAGTTCATCACCCGCTACGCCTGGGGCGAGATCTGGGACCGGCCCGGTCTCGACCGCCGCTCCCGCTCCTGCGTCACGCTCACCGCGCTGGTCGCGGGCGGCCACCTGGAGGAGCTCGCCTTCCACATCCGCGCCGCGCTGCGCAACGGCCTGACCCCCGACGAGATCAAGGAGGTGCTGCTCCAGGCGGCCGTCTACTGCGGCGTACCGGCGGCGAACAGCGCGTTCAAGGTGGCGCAGCAGGTCATCCGGGAGGAGACCACCCCCACCGAGTGAGCCCCGCACGGGACGCGGGGGCAGGATGGATCTCATGACGGCTCTGAAACTCACCAAGAAGTCGCACGCGTGTGTCCGCCTGGAGAAGGACGGGCGCACGCTCGTCCTCGACCCCGGGGGATTCAGCGAGGCGGACGCCGCTGTCGGCGCGGACGCCATCCTGGTCACGCACGAGCATCCCGACCACTTCGACGAGCAGCGGCTGCGGGCGGCCCTGGAGGCCGACCCGGCCGTCAGGATCTGGACCCTGAGGTCCGTCGCGGAGAAGCTCTCCGCCGCGTTCCCCGGCCGGGTGCACACGGTCGGCCACGGCGACACGTTCACCGCCGCGGGTTTCGACGTCCAGGTCCACGGCGAGCTGCACGCCGTCATCCACCCCGACCTCCCGCGCGTCACCAACGTCGGCTTCCTCGTCGACGGGGGCCGCGTCTTCCACCCGGGAGACGCGCTCACCGTCCCCGAGCACCCGGTGGAGACGCTGCTGGCCCCGGTCCAGGCCCCCTGGAACAAGATCTCCGAGGTCATCGAGTACGTCCGCGAGGTCCGGCCGCAGCGCGTCTACGACATCCACGACGCCCTCCTCACCGACCTCGCCCGCCCGATCTACGACACCCACCTGGGCAACCTGGGCGGTGCCGACCACGGCCGGCTGGCGCCGGGGGCGTCCGCGGAGATCTGAGGGAGGGCGTTGTCGGACCCGCCGGGTAGGTTGTGGGGCATGCGTATCGCGACCTGGAACGTGAACTCGATCACCGCCCGCCTGCCGAGGCTGCTGGCCTGGCTGGAGAGCAGTGGCACCGATGTGCTGTGCCTCCAGGAGGCCAAGGTCGCCGAGGCGCAGTTCCCGCTCGACCAGCTGCGCGAACTGGGCTACGAGGCGGCGGTGCACGCCACGGGCCGGTGGAACGGCGTGGCGGTGATCTCGCGCGTCGGCCTGTCGGACGTCGTCAAGGGCCTGCCCGGCGATCCCGGCTACGACGGGGCGCAGGAGCCCCGCGCCGTCTCGGCGACCTGCGGCCCGGTCCGCGTCTGGTCGGTGTACGTGCCGAACGGCCGCGAGGTCGACCACCCGCACTACGCCTACAAGCTCCAGTGGTTCGAGGCGCTCAAGGCGGCCGTCGCGGGCGACGCGGCGGGCAGCCGCCCCTTCGCGGTGATGGGCGACTACAACGTGGCGCCGACCGACGACGACGTGCACGACGTGGCCGCCTTCGAGGGCCTCACCCATGTCACCCCGGCCGAGCGCGCCGCCCTGGCGTCGCTGCGCGAGGCCGGCCTGTCGGACGTCGTCCCGCGCCCCCTGAAGTACGACCACCCCTTCACGTACTGGGACTACCGCCAGCTCTGCTTCCCCAAGAACCGAGGCATGCGCATCGACCTGGTGTACGGCAACGAGCCGTTCGCCGGGGCCGTGAAGGACGCCTACGTCGACCGCGAGGAGCGCAAGGGCAAGGGCGCCTCGGACCACGCTCCGGTCGTGGTCGACCTCGAGGTGTAGCGGGAGCCGGGACCGACCGGCGACGTGGGACGCCCGTGACGCCCGTCGGGCCGGGCTTTCGGCCGTCGGCGTATGCCAGCGCGCCTGTGGTGCGCACGCCGGTACGAATGTCACGCTGGGCTTATGAACATCCCTTTCCTGGGCAACAGGAGCAAGAAGTACCGGGCGACGGTGCTGGCCGAGGACCCCGAGGGGATCGCCGAACTCCTCTCCGAATGCGAGCTGTTGCGTTCGCACGCGGCCCGGCAGGGGATCGGACTCGACGACACGGCCGCCTCGTTGGAGGCGCTGGACCAGCTTCCGCCGCGCTGGCGCGAGGACGAGGAGACCCTGCCCTGGTTCGGTCACGACGCCGGGCTCTACCTGGGGACGGTCGTGGTGCGTACGGTGCCCGGCGCCGTCTGGGCGATCTGGCCCGGCGGGGAACCGGTCGTCCGGCTGGCGTCCGGCCGTGAGGTCGACGTGGTCACCGCAGGGCGCGAGTGGGCCGCGACGGGGACCCCCGAACTGTCTCAGCTGTACGCCGAGGTGGCCGAGAACTGAGGCGCGAGCACGTAAATACGGCTAATGACAGAAAAGTGCGTGTCGTGCCTCAACTCCGATCTTGTATGGATAGTTTGCGGCAACCACGACACAGCTGAAAGTGAGTAGGGCTGCGCATGGCCGTCGATCCGTTGATCGAGCTGCGTGACGTCAACAAGTACTTCGGGGAACTGCATGTCCTGCAGGACGTCAGCCTCACCGTCGGCAGGGGGGAGGTGGTCGTGGTGATCGGCCCTTCGGGGTCGGGGAAGTCGACACTGTGCCGCGCGATCAACCGGCTGGAGCCCATCCACTCCGGTTCGATCACACTCGACGGACAGCCGCTGCCCGAGGAGGGCAAGGCGCTGGCGGGACTGCGTTCCGAGGTCGGCATGGTCTTCCAGTCCTTCAACCTGTTCGCCCACAAGACCGTTCTCCAGAACATCTCGCTGGGCCAGGTGAAGGTGCGCGGGCGCAAGAAGGACGAGGCCGACAGGCGCTCCCGTGAACTGCTCGACCGGGTGGGCCTCGCCGACCAGGCCGACAAGTTCCCCGCCCAGCTCTCCGGAGGGCAGCAGCAGCGCGTGGCCATCGCCCGCGCCCTTGCCATGGACCCCAAGGCGCTCCTGTTCGACGAGCCCACCTCCGCCCTCGACCCCGAGATGATCAACGAGGTGCTCGAGGTCATGCAGCAGCTCGCCCAGGAGGGCATGACCATGGTCGTGGTCACCCACGAGATGGGCTTCGCGCGCTCGGCCGCCAACCGTGTGGTCTTCATGGCCGACGGCCGCATCGTCGAGGACCGTACCCCCGAGGAGTTCTTCACCGCCCCGCGCAGCGACCGCGCCAAGGACTTCCTCTCCAAGATCCTCAAGCACTGAGCGACGGCGCCGGCCGCGGGGCCCACCCGCCCCGGCGGCGGCCGGAGATCACCGCTCGCGCAGCGGAACCGACACGTACGACGGGTCGTTCGACGGCGAGGAGAAGGTCAGCCGTGCGCCGGACGGGTTGTGCTCGATGTAGAGCGGGTCGACGGTGTCGACGACCAGCGCGAGCCGGTGCCCCGCCGGGACGTCGTAGGCCGTGGAGAACAGGTCCAGGTCGAGACCGAACGGCTTGCCGGGCGCGTTCCCGTGGAAGGTGTACGGCGCGTTGGCGACCAGCTTGCCGAGGCCGAGCGGCCCCACGTCGTAGAGGTAGGCGACGAGGGTGCCGCTCTCCTTCGTCGGGGTGACGGTGGTGTGCACCTTCGCCGTGCCGCGCACCCGCTGGGCGGTGGCGTACCTCCCGGACTGCCATACGGCGGTCCAGCGGCGGGGGAGCAGGGGGATCGCGGCCACGGGGGGCAGTTTCGCCGCCTGGTCGAGGATGCTGGACAGGAAGACGATGCCGCCGTCGGCGCCCGAGTCCACGTTGGTGTGGATCGTGGTGGAGCCGGCCAGGGCGATCTTCTGCCGGGTCGCGTTCACCGACTTCCAGTCCGGATATCCCTCGTAGCCGCCGGTGGAACGGGACTTGAGCCGGACGGGCTGTTCGCGGTCGATGCCGTTGTCCTCGCCCCTGAGGTAGTGGTCGAACCAGCGCTCGGTGTCGGTCCACACGTCGTTGGGCAGTCCGAACAGACCGGTGAGCTCGGCGGTCGCGTGGTCGCCGGGGCGCAGCTCCAGCCGCTTCGGGCCGGTCAGCTTCTCGTAGAAGGCGGCGGACTGGTTGGGCGGGAAGATCGTGTCGCCCCAGGCGCCGGCGAGCATGATCGCCGCGCCGTTCTTGTTGAGCCGGTCCAGGTAGGTGGCGGGGGAACGTTTCTGCCCCCAGGCGACGATGTCCTTCTCCTTCGACAGGTCGGAGGAGTAGAAGGCCGAGAAGACCTCCTGGGACTCGGCGCTCCGGCGACCGGCGACCGAGCCCACGGTGTCGAGCACGGCGGCGGCCTGGACGTGCTGGGTGCGGCCGGAGTAGATCGAGTCGATCAGGTCGCCCCAGCCGCTGAGCGAGGCGACGGCCTTGACGCGCGGGTCGTGGGCGGCGGCCAGCAGGCTGATCCCGGCGCCGTACGAGACGCCCGCCATGCCGACGTTCTGCGGGTCGCTGGGGGTGTTGGCGAGTGCCCAGTCGACGACCTTGGCGGCGTCGGCGACATCGTGCGGGCCCGCCACGTCGATCTCGCCGCCGGACTGCCAGAAACCGCGCACGTTGTAACTGAGCACGACATACCCGGAGTCGGCGAGTCGCTGTGCCTGGGCCAGGTACTCCACCTGAGGGAAGCCCCAGCTCGTCGGCAGCACGATCAGCGGGTGGCGGCGGGTGCCGTCGGCGGGGGTGACCACGTTGGCCTTGAGGACCGTGCCGCCGTCCCCCGCGATGTCGACGTACCGCACCGCGCCGGTGGCGGCCCGGGCTTCGGGCGTCAGGCCCAGTACCCCGCCGGCGACCAGGGTCGCGGAGACGGCGCCCATGGCGGTCGTACGAAGGGCCATGCGGTGCGGTCGTCCCACGGGTCACTCCTCTTGCCTGCGCCATCGCAAAGTGACCCGACGGTAACCGCTCCGCCCCACCGGAGGTAACCGTCGGTAAGTTACGTGGGGGTAACAATTGTCGTGTCCGGCAGGGGTGCCTGCGCCGCCCGGGTCACGTCCTCGACCAGTTCGACCACATCGGGGCCGTACGCCTGAGAGTTGATGACCTTCAGGAGCAGCACGAAGGATCCGTTCCCGTGTTTACGGGCCAGCCGCTCGTGGTTGCGGACCAGGTAGCGGGTGGCGGCCTGGTTGTTGATCGCGCGCTGGCCGCAGAACAGGAACACCGGCCGCGCCTCGCGCCGCCGGCCGGCGGTGAGCCGGGCCAGCAGGACGTACTCGGTGACGCCCGGTTCCATACGGTGGTGATCGCCGCCTATCTGGAACGCCAGCCTGTCCGGGCCCGGTTCGCGGTCGGTGTTGACGCGCACCCCGGGCAGCATGGCCTGGATGTGGGCCGCCATCCGCCGGTTCGATCCCGGGCCGCCTACGCAGAACTCCGTCCGCTCTCCGAAACCCTGCCGGGCCACGTCCTGGGTGACCACCTCGGCGCCCGCGCCGCAGTCCTTGATGAGCGCGGCGAGTTCCAGGAGCGCGAACACGTCGTGGCGGTGCACCGCGAGGTCGGGGCTGCCCGCGTCGCGGTTGACGACGAGCAGGCACTCCGAGTTCTCGGGCAGCCCGAAGAAGGCCTGCTTGCGCCGGAGTCTGCGCTTCCACAGGTAGGTGCGGGTCAACCAGCCGAGCGCGGCACTGATGCCGGCCGCGACCACGCCCAGGACGATATTGCGCACGTCGTCGTTCATGGGCGCGCATGGTAGCGGGCGGGTGCGGCGGGGGCGTACCCGTGTTCGAGGTGTGGCAGTCGTATGACAGTGCCCGGAAGGAGGCTGTCGGGGCCCGGGGAATGTGGTTACGCTGCGCGGACGTTCCTGGACTGGAGGTACGGATGCGTCGCCCTGTCGCGCGGAAACTGTCGGTCCTGGCGGTCTCGGCCGCCGTGGTCACGGTGGGGGCCGCGGCGCCACCCGCCGCTGAGAGAGCCACTGTTGCGAAGGTCCCGGTCGCCGTCGGCTACGGCGGTGCCGTCGCGAGCGTCGACGCGGACGCCTCCGCGGCCGGCATCGAGGTACTGCGCAAGGGGGGCAACGCCGTCGACGCGGCCGTGGCCACCGCGGCCGCCCTCGGCGTCACCGAGCCCTACTCCTCCGGCATCGGCGGAGGCGGTTACTTCGTCTACTACGACGCCAGGTCCCGTACGGTGCACACCATCGACGGCCGGGAGACCGCCCCGCTGAGCGCGGACTCCGGTCTCTTCCTGGAGAACGGCAAGCCGCTCGCCTTCGCCGACGCCGTCAGCAGCGGTCTGGGCGTCGGCACGCCCGGGACTCCCGCCACCTGGGCGACCGCGCTGAAGGAGTGGGGCAGCGAGAAGCTCGGCACGGTCCTGAAGCCCGCCCAGCGCATCGCCCGGGACGGCTTCACCGTCGACGACACCTTCCGCACCCAGACCGCCGCCAACGAGACCCGCTTCCGCTACTTCCCCGACACGGCGAAGCTGTTCCTGCCCGGTGGCCGACTCCCCGTCGTGGGCTCGACGTTCAAGAACCCAGACCTCGCCCGCACCTACGAGGAGCTGGCCCGCAAGGGCGTCGGCGCGATCTACCGCGGCGACCTCGGCAAGGACATCGTCTCCACGGTGAACAAACCGCCCGTGGACCCGGGTTCGGGGTGGAACGCCCGGCCGGGCGAGCTGTCCGCCAAGGACCTCGCGGCCTACCGCGCCAAGCTCCAGGCGCCCACGAAGACCTCGTACCGCGGCCTGGGCGTCTACTCCATCGCACCCTCCTCCTCGGGCGGCACGACGGTCGGCGAGGCCCTCAACATCCTGGAGAGGACGGACCTCTCGAAGGCGAGCGAGGTCCAGTACCTGCACCGCTACCTCGAAGCCAGCCGGATCGCCTTCGCCGACCGCGGGCGCTGGGTCGGCGACCCCGCCTTCGAGGACGTCCCCACCAAGCAGCTGCTGTCGCAGAAGTACGCCGACTCACGCGCCTGCCTCATCAAGGACGACGCGGTCCTCACCAGCCCGGTGGCGCCCGGCGACCCGCGCGACCCGGCCGCCTGCGAAGCGGGCGGCACGGCGGCGCCCACCACGTACGAGGGTGAGAACACCACGCACCTCACCGTCGCCGACAGGTGGGGCAACGTGGTCTCCTACACGCTCACCATCGAGCAGACCGGCGGCAGCGGCATCACCGTGCCCGGCCGTGGCTTCCTGCTCAACAACGAGCTGACGGACTTCTCCTTCGCCCCCGCCAGTCCGGCCGTCCACGACCCGAACCTGCCCGGCCCGGGCAAGCGGCCGCGCTCGTCGATCTCGCCGACGATCGTGCTCGACCGGAACGACAGGCCGGTGGTGGCGCTGGGTTCGCCCGGCGGCGCGACCATCATCACCACCGTGCTCCAGACCCTGACCGGCTTCCTCGACCGCGGACTGCCGCTCGTCGACGCGATCGCCGCCCCGCGCGCCAGCCAACGCAACGCCGCACAGACGGAGTTGGAGCCCGCGCTCTACAACGACACCAGCCCCGGCGGGCTGCGGGCCCGCCTGGAGGCCATCGGGCACTCCTTCAAGCTCAACCCCGAGATCGGCGCCGCGACGGCCGTGCAGCGGCTGCCGAACGGCAAGTGGCTGGCCGCCGCCGAAACCGTGCGACGCGGCGGCGGTTCGGCACAGGTGGTGCGTCCGGCGCCCCAGGTCGTGTCCGCGAAGTAGCGCCGTCTGCCCGGGGCAGGGCTCGTGGCGTCCGGTGCGTGCGATCGCAAGGCGGCGGGTCGCCCTCGTACCGGGTGCACGTGGGCGATCCCGGCAACGCGGCTGGGGGCGCTCCCTCCGGGGGAGTGCGTGCCGGGCGGCGCGTGCCGGGCGGGACTTCGCGGACCCGGCCTGGAGCTCGGCCGGTCGCCTCGGGGCGCTCAGAGTTCGGGGGCGGGCGGTTCGCCGGTGTTCGTACGGAACACGAGCCGCCCGTCCTCCACCTCCACCGTCACCCGGTCGCCCTCCTCGACCCGCCCGTCGAGCAGCAGCCGGGAGAGCTGGTTGTCGACCTCGCGCTGGATCGTGCGGCGCAGCGGGCGGGCGCCGTACTCGGGCTGGTAGCCGCGTTCGGCGAGCCAGTCGACGGCCGCGTCGGTGAACTCGGCCGTGACGCCCCGCGCCTGCACCAGCCGCCGCGTCCGCTCCAGCAACAGATCGGTGATCCGCCGCAGTTGCTCGCCCGTGAGCTGCCGGAACACGACGATCTCGTCGATCCGGTTGAGGAACTCCGGCCGGAAGTGCTCGCGCAGCGGACGCAGGATCTGCTCGCGCCGCGCCTCCTCGTCGGCGTCCGCGCCACCCGCGCCGAAGCCGATGCCGGCGCCGCGCCGGGTGATCGCCTCCGAACCCAGGTTGCTGGTCATCACGATGACCGTGTTGGTGAAGTCGACCGTACGGCCCTGGGAGTCGGTGAGCCGGCCGTCGTCGAGGACCTGGAGCAGGATGTTGAAGACATCCGGGTGCGCCTTCTCCACCTCGTCGAGCAGGAGCAGCGAGTACGGGTGCCGGCGGACGACCTCCGTGAGCTGGCCGGCCTCCTCGTGGCCGACGTAGCCGGGCGGGGCGCCGACCAGACGGCTCACCGTGTGCCGCTCCTGGTACTCGCTCATGTCGAGCCGGACCATGCGCTCCTCGCTGCCGAACAGCGACTCGGCGAGCGCGCGGGCCAGTTCGGTCTTGCCGACACCGGTCGGGCCGAGGAACAGGAAGCTGCCGATCGGCCGGTCCGGGCTGGCGAGCCCGGCGCGCGAGCGCAGCACCGCGTCCGCGACGACCCGTACGGCCTCCCCCTGGCCGACGACCCGCTCGTGCAGGTGCTCCTCCAGGGCGAGCAGGCGGTCCTTCTCCTCCTGGGTGAGGCTGGCGACCGGGATACCGGTCTGCCGGGACACCACCTCGGCGATCGCCTCCGCGGTGACCTCCAGATGCCGGCCCTCGTCGGAGGTGACCTCGCCGCTCGCGTCCGCGATGCGCTGCTTCAACTCGACGATGCGGTCCCGCAGCCGGGTGGCCTGCTCGTACTGTTCGTCCGCGACCGCCTGGTCCTTGTCGCGGGCCAGTTCCTCGGCCTCGCGCTCCATGGCCCGTACGTCCGTGCCCTTGGTGCGGGCACCGAGCCGCACCCGGGCGCCTGCCTGGTCGATCAGGTCGATCGCCTTGTCGGGCAGGCGGCGGTCGGTGAGGTAGCGGTCGGACAGCTCGACGGCCGCGACGAGCGCCTCGTCGGTGTAACGGACCTGGTGGTGGGCCTCGTAGCGGTCGCGCAGCCCGCGCAGGATCTCCAGCGCGTCCGCGACGGACGGCTCCGGGACGAGGATCGGCTGGAAGCGGCGGGCGAGCGCCGCGTCCTTCTCGATCCGCCGGTACTCCTCCAGCGTCGTCGCGCCCACGATGTGCAGCTCGCCGCGGGCCAGGGCCGGCTTGAGGATGTTGCCGGCGTCCATCGACCCCCCGCCCTCGCCGCCGCCACCCGCGCCGACGACGGTGTGCAGCTCGTCGATGAAGACGATCAGCTCGTCGGAGTGGGCGCGGATCTCGTCGACGATGTTGGTCAGCCGCTCCTCGAAGTCGCCGCGGTAGCGGGTGCCCGCGACCACGCCCGTCAGGTCCAGGGCGACCACGCGCCGCGCGACGAGGACGTCCGGCACGTCTCCGTCCGTGATCCGCTGGGCCAGTCCCTCCACGATGGCGGTCTTGCCGACGCCCGCGTCACCGATCAGCACCGGGTTGTTCTTGCCGCGCCGGGAGAGCACCTCGATGGTCTGCTCGATCTCGTCGTCCCGGCCGATCACCGGGTCGATCCGGCCCTGGCGGGCCAGCTCCGTGAGATCCGTGCCGTACTTGTCCAGGGTGGGCGTGCCGGTGGGCCGCTGCCGGTCGCCGGGGCGGGGCGCCTGCGCGGTGTCCGGGGGGTCGCTCGGCAGGCCCGTGGCGGCGAAGCGGGCCGCGTTGAGGATGTGCCCGGCCGCGGAGTCCGGGTTCGAGGCGAGGGCGCTGAGCACGTGCTCCGGGCCGATGTAGCCGGTGCCGCGCGAGCGGGCCAGGTCGTGCGCGTCCAGCAGGGCGCGTTTGGCGGCCGGGGTCAGCGACAGCGACGTGGGCGGCGGCACCTCGCCCGGCGGGTACTGGACCGGGCCCGAGCGCTCGTCGATCTCCGACGCGAGGGACTCGGGGTCGGCGCCGGCCCGGCTGAGCAGCGTGCGGGTCGGCTCCGCGCCGAGGGCCGCGCGCAGGAGGTGCTCGGTGTCCAGGTCGCGGCTGCCGTGCTCGGCCGCGTACTGGGCCGCGCCGCGCACGAGCTCCCTCGCGGGCCGGCTGAGGAGCTGGCCGATGTTGATCTGCCGGGGGCCGGGGCGGGGTCCGCCGAAGAAGCGGGCCAGGAATTCGCCGAAGGGGTCGCCGTACCCCTCCGGGCTGGAGAAGCCGCTGGTCATGGCGTTCCGTTCGATCGACTTGCGCTGCCGGTGCGGACGGCTGCCCTTGTCCGTGCCGGGCTACACCACGATGGCACGATCCGCAGGGTGCGGCATGTCCTGGGGACTGCCGCCGTACGGCGTCGGCGGATCGTGCGTGGCCGGTCCCGCCTACGCGGCGGAGCCGCGGATCGACAGGGCCCCGCGCCCCCTCGGCAAAACGGTCCTACCGGCGCTCGGTGAGGATCCTCGGTCCGCTTTCCGTGATCGCCACCGTGTGTTCCGCGTGGGCCGCCCGCGAACCGTCGTTCGTCCGCAGGGTCCAGCCGTCCTGGGCCTCGTGGTAGCCGTCCTTGCCGCTCGCGATCAGCATCGGTTCGATCGCGATGGCCATGCCGTGGCGCAGGGGGTAGCCGCGGCCAGGGCGGCCCTCGTTGGGGACCGAGGGGTCCTCGTGCATGTGGCGGCCGATTCCGTGGCCCCCGAAGCCGTCCGGGATGCCGTAGCCGGCCGCCCGGCACACCGTGCCGATCGCGTGCGCGATGTCGCCGATGCGGTTGCCGACGACCGCCGCCTCGATGCCGGCCGCGAGGGCGCGCTCGGCGGTCTCGATCAGCCGGACGTCCGCCGGGCGCGGCGTGCCCACGGTGAAGCTGATCGCGGAGTCGCCGGCCCAGCCGTCGAGCGTGGCGCCGAAGTCGGCCGAGAGGAGGTCGCCGTCGCGCAGCCGGTAGCCGGTGGGGATCCCGTGCACGATCGCGTCGTTCACGGACGCGCAGAGCACCGCCGGGAAGGGCGTCATGGCGAAGGACGGGCGGTAGCCGAGGAAGGGGGACGTCGCCCCCGCCTCCCGCAGCACGTCGTGTGCCACTTCGTCCAGCTCCAGCAGGGATACGCCCACGTCGGCGGCGTCCCGCACGGCTGTCAGCGCCCGGGCGACGACCTGTCCCGCCGCGTACATTGCCTCGATCGATGTGTCTGTCTTGAGCTCCACCATGCCAATTACTATACCGGTATTAGAATGGGGTCATGGTGCGTACCCCCCTCACTCCGGAAGAGCGCGAACGCGGCGAACGGCTCGGGCTGCTGCTGCGCGAGGCCCGCGGCGGCCGGAGCATGGCCGACATCGCGTCGAGCGCCGGCCTCTCCGCCGAGACCCTCCGCAAGATCGAGACCGGCCGCGCCCCCACCCCGGCGTTCTTCACCGTCGCCGCGCTCGCCCGTGTGCTCGGCCTGTCGATGGACGAGCTGGCGGGGCTGTGCGTGCCCGCTCCCGCGTGACACCCTGGGGTCGCTGTCCGCGCCCGGCAGGGATCGCACGCACACGTCATCGCGTCGGATTCGAAAACTGGCCGTAGCCGCGCTGTAACACGGTTGGTGTTTTCTACGAACCGGAGTGTTCCGGTCGGGGCGGGAGTCGAGCGATGGCTGTGGATCAACTCCCGGGCCGGGTGCGGGAGTTCGCGAGCTACCTGAACGGACTGCTGTCGCGCCTCGATCAGGGCGCCGGCTGGTGCGCGGTGTTCTGGCAACGCGATCCCGACGGCATGCAGGCCTGCCTCGACGGGCGTGAGGTGCCGCCCTGGGACGTGGTGGAGGCGGTGCTCCAGGACCTCGCCGCCGAGTACGGGACCGAGGTCGCCACGCAGCAGGCGGAACGGGTCCGGCCCCTGCACACCGCCGCCCTCGCCGCCCACGACGCCCGGCCCGGTGGCCGCGACGCCCTCGGGGACCGGCTCGACGTGATGCTCCGCGAACAGCGCTACGCCACCGAACGGCTGGCCGAACTGGGGCGCAGGCTCCCGTCCGCGGCCACCCGGGAGCAGGCCGACGCCATCCGTCTCGACCTCGCCTGGGCCCAAGACGACCATGAACGGGCCACCGCGCGGTGCGCCGAACTCCGCTACCGGATAGCGGAGTCGGACCGGCTCCCGGCCACCGGCGCGAACCCCGGGCCCGCCCCGCGCCCCGCCGCCCACCCCGCCTACGAGGCTCCTGCCGCCCATGGGGCTCCCACCGGGTACGACGCCCCCGCCGGGTACGACACCTCTGCCGGTCATGGCGCGGCCGAGCACCTGGCCGGACCGCCGGTCGACGCGTACGAGGCCGAGGCGCCGGCGGCCGACGTCCCCGCCCCCCGGCCCGCTCCCGTCGAGGACACCCCCGCCCCCGCCGCGGCCCCCGTCCCCAAACAGCGCAAGCGCCGCCGCGGCAGCGCGCGGTTCGCCGGTATGGCCGAGGAGGAGGAAGCCACCTCCGCCGACGTACCGCCCGGCACCGAACCGATGACGCCCGCACCCGCCCCGACCGGGCGCCGCACCCCGCGCGGCGCCCGCTTCGCCGGGGCAGCCGAGAACGCCGAACAGCCGTCCGAGCCGCGGCGCGAGCCGCTTGACACGGCGGCCCGGCGGGAGACCGTCGAGACGGTCGAGCGGCTGGTGCGCCTGCGCGGGGAAGGCCGCAGCGGCGAGGCGCACGCCCTGCTCGTCGAGCTCGCCTACTGGCCGGCCGCCCGCATCCCGCTGCTCGCGGCCGAACTCCAGCGCGCCGGGCTCACCGCCGACTGGACCACCCTGCTCTGGGAGGCCGCCTCCCTCCCCGCCGACCGGCTGGTCGCCGCGGCCGACGCGCTGGTCGCGGTGGGGCGCACGGACGACGGCGAGCAGATCCTGCGCCAGGGCGTCGCCCGGCCGGCCACCGAGATCGGGCAGGCCGTCCTCGGTCTGGTCGAGGAGGGCCGGCGACGCGAGGTCCGCGCGCTGCTGGATGCCTACGTCCGGGTCCGCACCCCCGAGGAGGCCGCCCGCAGCGTCGCCCCGGCCCCGCAGACCCTCGTCCCCCTCGTGCTGGAGGCCGCCCGGTCCGTCTCGGAGGAACGCCACTGGGACCTGGTGCACGCCCTCCGGGTCGCCGGCTTCACCGCCTGACCCGGTCACCCCTTACGCCGTCCGCCCCGCGACTCACCCACCGGAGTGTGAAACGCGATCGACTCGGCGGGTTAACGACGATGGTCTTGGCAAGCCCGTCCCGGAGGCTTACGTTCGTCCCTCTACGACCTTCGTCTACGGGCGTAGAGGCTCTGACGTCCCGTCGAAGGAGCAGCTCATGGCCAACGTCGTACGTGCCGCACTCGTCCAGGCCACCTGGACCGGCGACACCGAGTCCATGGTGGCGAAACACGAGGAGCACGCCCGCGAGGCGGCCCGCCGGGGCGCGAAGATCATCGGGTTCCAGGAGGTCTTCAACGCCCCCTACTTCTGTCAGGTCCAGGAGCCGGAGCACTACCGCTGGGCCGAGCCGGTCCCCGACGGGCCGACCGTGCGTCGTATGCAGGAGCTCGCGCGCGAGACGGGCATGGTCGTCGTGGTGCCGGTCTTCGAGGTCGAGCAGTCCGGTTTCTACTACAACACCGCCGCCGTGATCGACGCCGACGGGTCGTACCTCGGCAAGTACCGGAAACACCACATCCCGCAGGTAAAGGGTTTCTGGGAGAAGTACTACTTCAAGCCCGGCAACGTGGGCTGGCCCGTCTTCGACACGGCCGTCGGCAAGGTGGGCGTGTACATCTGTTACGACCGGCACTTCCCGGAGGGCTGGCGGCAACTCGGGCTCAACGGCGCCCAGCTGGTCTACAACCCGTCCGCCACCCACCGCGGCCTCTCCGCCCACCTCTGGCAGCTGGAGCAGCCCGCGGCCGCGGTCGCCAACGAGTACTTCGTCGCCGCGATCAACCGGGTCGGCGTCGAGGAGTACGGGGACAACGACTTCTACGGGACGTCGTACTTCGTCGACCCGCGCGGCAAGTTCGTCGGCGAGGTCGCGAGCGACAAGGACGAGGAACTCGTGGTCCGCGACCTCGACTTCGACCTGGTCGAGGAGGTCCGCCAGCAGTGGGCCTTCTACCGCGACCGCCGGCCCGACGCCTACGACGGGCTGGTGCGGCCGTGAGCGACCTCCACGCCCGCCACCGGAAGGTCCTGCCGGACTGGCTCGCCCTCTACTACGAGGACCCGCTGGAGATCACCCACGGCGAGGGCCGGCACGTCTGGGACGCCGAGGGCAACAAGTACCTCGACTTCTTCGGCGGCATCCTCACCACCATGACCGCGCACGCGCTGCCCGAGGTCACCAAGGCGGTGAGCGAGCAGGCCGGGCGGATCATCCACTCCTCGACGCTCTATCTCAACCGGCCCATGGTCGACCTCGCCGAGCGCATCGCCCACCTCAGCGGCATCCCCGACGCCCGCGTCTTCTTCACCACCTCGGGCACCGAGGCCAACGACACGGCGCTCCTGCTCGCCACCACGCACCGGCGCAGCAACACCGTCCTCGCGATGCGCAACAGTTACCACGGCCGTTCCTTCAGCGCGGTCGGCATCACCGGCAACCGCGGCTGGTCGCCGACCTCGCTGTCCCCGCTCCAGACCCTCTACGTGCACGGCGGGGTACGCGGACGCGGTCCGTTCGCCGCTCTCTCCGACGCCGAGTTCATCGAGGCCTGCGTCGCGGACCTGAAGGATCTGCTCGGTCACACCCGCCCGCCGGCGGCCCTGATCGCCGAGCCCATCCAGGGGGTCGGCGGGTTCACCTCACCGCCCGACGGACTGTATGCGGCATTCCGTGACGTGCTGAACGACCACGGGATCCTGTGGATCGCCGACGAGGTGCAGACCGGCTGGGGCCGCACCGGCGAGCACTTCTGGGGCTGGCAGGCGCACGGTCGCAGCGGACCGCCGGACATCGTCACCTTCGCCAAGGGCATCGGCAACGGCATGTCCGTCGGCGGTGTCATCGCCCGCTCCGAGATCATGAACTGCCTGGACGCCAACAGCATCTCCACGTTCGGCGGCACCCAGGTCACCATGGCGGCCGGCCTCGCCAACCTCTCCTACCTGCTGGAACACGACCTCCAGGGCAACGCCCGGCGGGTCGGCGGCCTGCTCATCGAGCGGCTGCGGGCCGTCGCCGCCCAGGATCCGGGGGTAAGGGAGGTGCGCGGGCGCGGGCTGATGATCGGCGTCGAACTCACGAAACCCGGCACCGACCAGGCGGACCCGGACCGCGCGGCCGCCGTGCTGGAGGCGGCCCGCTCCGACGGGCTGCTGATCGGCAAGGGCGGCGGCCACGACACCAGCGCCCTGCGCGTCGCCCCGCCGCTGTCCCTGACGGTGGCGGAGGCCGAGGAGGGCGCCGCGATCCTCGAAGGCGCGCTGAGGAGCACGCAGTAGCGCAGGCCTGAGCCAAGGGAACACAACGCCATGACCATCACCCTGGAACCCTGGGGGCCCGTAGAGCCCCTGGAACCCGCCCTGTCGGTCCGTCAGGTCCTGGCCCTGGAAAGGGTGCTGGCCGGGGAGCCCGAGGTGGTGGCCGGCGCGGGCCAGCTCGACCGGCCGGTGCGCTGGGTGCACGTCGCCGAGGCCGCGGACGTCGGCGTGATGCTCAGCGGCGGCGAGATGGTCCTCACCACCGGTGTGCTGCTCGCCGGTGACGAGAACGCGCAGACCGAGTACATCCAGTCCCTGCACCGCGCGGAGGCCGCGGCCGTGGTGCTGGGGCTGGGACGGGCGTTCCCCGCCCCGCCGGCCGTGATGCGGCGCGCCGCCGAGCGGTGCGGACTGCCGATGGTCGTCCTTCACCGCCCCTTCCCCTTCGCCGAGTTGACGGAGGAGGTCCAGTCCCGGCTGGTCCGCCGGAAGTTCGCCGCCGTCAGCCTGTCGGAGGCCGTACGGACCACCCTCACCGGACTGATCACCGCGGGCGCCCCGCTCCAGCCGCTGCTCGACGTGATCGCCCAGCACGCCGCCTGTCCCGTCGTCGTCACCAACCTCGCCCACCGGGTGCTGGCGACGGCGGGGGAGCGGTCGGCGGTCGACGACGTGCTGCGGGACTGGGAGCGCATCGCCCGCCAGGCCGGCGGCAGCGAGGGCGACGGCTGGATCCGCGCCGAGCTGGGCGGACGCGGCGAGCGGTGGGGGCAGATCATGCTCTGCGGCCACCGCGGCGACACCGCCGGCGGACGGCTCCTCGCCGACCGGGCCGCCGAGGCCCTCGTCCTGCACCGCATGCTCGGCGGCGCCTCCGCCCACACCTGGGAGGAGCAGTCCGCGCAGAGCCTGCTCACCGACCTGATCTCCGGGGTCGTGCCGGCCCGGCAACTGCTGCCCCGGGCCCGGGCGGCCGGACTCCCCGTCAACCGGCGGACCTTCGTCCCGCTGGTCGTCCGTGACGGTGATTCCGCCCAACTCGAGCGCATGCTCCGGCTGTTGGGGATGCCCGGGCTGGTCGCCGAACTCGCCGACGGGGCCACCGCCGTGCTGCTCAGCCTCGCCCGCGACCAGGACGCCGAAGCACTCGCCGCACACTTCGCCGCCCGGCTGCGGACCGAGTCCGGGGAGAGCCGTACGGTCGTCGCGGCGGCCGACCCGCGCACCGTCTGGGAGGACGTGCCCGCCGGGCTGCGCGAGGCCCGGCATGTCGCGGACGCCGTGGCCGACTCCTCGGCCGCCCTCGACCTCCCGGCCGTCGTCCGCCTCAAGGACGTCCATCTGCGCGGTCTGGTCCGGCTGCTGCGGGACGACCCGCATGTGCAGTCCTTCGCCGAGCGGGAGCTGGACGGCCTGCTGTGCGCGGCCGGGGACGACCTGCTCGCCGTGCTGCGGACCTATCTGGCCACCGGCCGCAACAAGTCCCGCACCGCCCAGCTCCACCATGTCTCCCGGCCCGCGCTGTACCGCCGGCTGGAGGCGATAGAGGGGCGGCTGGGCGTGGACCTGGACGACTTCGAACAGGCCGCCTCGGTGCACATCGCGCTTCTCGCGCACGACGCGCAACAGGGCTGACCGCGCACCGCGGGCAACAGCTCAGAAACATGGAACGACCAGGGAAAACGGTGGTGAAACATGGGTCCGGCAAGACGTGACACGGTGGCACGCCGGACGCCCGTAGGCGTGACACCGTGCAACTCAAAGCGGGCTCGTCGGCTTCCTAGGCTCCTCGTACACCGAGCGACCGGAGGTCCCGATGAGCAGAGTGATCCGTGCCGCCGTCTTCCAGACGGCCTGGACCGGCGACAAGGAATCGATGATCCAGGTACACGAGCAGGCGGTCCGCGACGCGGCCGCGCAGGGTGCTCAGGTCCTGTGCTTCCAGGAGCTGTTCTACGGACCGTACTTCTGCCAGGTCCAGGACCCGCAGTTCTACGAGTACGCCGAGCAGATCCCGGACGGCCCGATCGTCAAGCGTTTCCAGGCGCTCGCCAAGGAGCACGGCATCGTCCTGGTGCTGCCGATGTACGAGGAGGAGCAGCCGGGCGTCCTCTACAACACCGCCGCCGTGATCGACGCCGACGGCTCGTACCTCGGCAAGTACCGCAAGCACCACATCCCGCAGGTAAAGGGTTTCTGGGAGAAGTTCTACTTCCGGCCCGGGAACGTGGGCTGGCCCGTCTTCGAGACGGCCGTCGGCAAGGTGGGCGTCTACATCTGCTACGACCGCCACTTCCCCGAGGGCTGGCGCGCGCTGGGGCTGGAGGGCGCCGAGATCGTCTTCAACCCGTCGGCGACCTCGCGTGGTCTGTCCGCGTACCTGTGGCAGCTGGAGCAGCCTGCGGCGGCCGTCGCCAACGAGTACTTCGTCGGCGCGATCAACCGGGTCGGGGTCGAGGAACTCGGCGACAACGACTTCTACGGGACCTCGTACTTCGTGGACCCGGAGGCCCAGTTCGTCGGCGAGGTGGCGAGCGACAAGGAGACCGAACTCGTCGTCCGCGACCTCGACATGGCCAAACTGCGCGAGGTCCGCGACCGCTGGCAGTTCTACCGGGACCGCCGGCCGGAGGCCTACGGCCCGCTGACCGCACCGTAAGACCCGAGGCCCCCGCGTCCCTGTCAGGGGCGCGGGGCAGCGTCCGTGGGCGGCTCCGCCACGGGGCGCGACCGGCCTCGAACGACCCGCACATCACGACCTCAACCCAGCGGAGCGTCCACGCATGAGCACCCGTACCGTCATCCGCGGCGGCCTCGTCGTCACCGCGTCCGACGAGATCCACGCCGACGTCCTGATCGAGGACGGCCGCATCGCCGCCCTCGCCGCCTCCGGTACCGCGGCCGCCGCGGCCTGGACCGCCGAGAGGGTCATCGACGCCACCGGGAAGTACGTGATCCCGGGCGGGGTCGACGCCCACACCCACATGGAGCTGCCCTTCGGCGGCACCTTCGCCTCCGACACCTTCGAAACCGGCACCCGGGCGGCCGCCTGGGGCGGAACGACGACGATCGTCGACTTCGCCGTACAGAGCGTCGGACACAGCCTGCGCGACGGGCTGGACGCCTGGCACGCGAAGGCCGAGGGCAACTGCGCGATCGACTACGGCTTCCACATGATCGTCTCCGACGTGAACCAGGACACGCTGAAGGAGATGGACCTGCTGGTGGAGGAGGGCGTCACCTCCTTCAAGCAGTTCATGGCCTATCCCGGCGTCTTCTACAGCGACGACGGCCAGATCCTGCGCGCCATGCAGCGCTCCGCCGAGAACGGCGGACTGATCATGATGCACGCGGAAAACGGTATCGCCATCGACGTCCTGGTCGAGCAGGCGCTGGCGCGCGGCGAGAGGGATCCGCGATATCACGGCGAGGTCCGCAAGGCGCTCCTCGAGGCCGAGGCCACCCACCGCGCCATCAAGCTCGCACAGGTCGCGGGTGCTCCGCTGTACGTGGTGCACGTATCGGCGATGGAAGCGGTTGCGGAACTGGCCCGGGCGCGCGACGAGGGGCTCAACGTCTTCGGCGAGACCTGTCCGCAGTACCTGTTCCTGTCGACGGACAACCTCGCGGAGCCCGACTTCGAGGGCTCGAAGTACGTGTGCTCGACGCCGCTGCGGCCCAAGGAACACCAGGCCAAGCTGTGGCAGGGCCTGCGGACCAACGATCTCCAGGTCGTCTCCACCGACCACTGCCCCTTCTGCTTCGTGGGCCAGAAGGAGCTCGGCCGGGGCGACTTCTCGAAGATCCCCAACGGTCTGCCGGGGGTCGAGAACCGGATGGACCTGCTGCACCAGGCCGTCGTCGACGGGCACATCAGCCGCCGCCGCTGGATCGAGATCGCCTGCGCCGCCCCGGCCCGCATGTTCGGCATGTACCCGAAGAAGGGCACCATCGCCCCGGGCGCCGACGCCGACGTCGTGATCTACGACCCGCACGCCGAGCAGATCATCTCCGCGGACACGCACCACATGAACGTCGACTACTCGGCGTACGAGGGCAAGCGGCTCACCGGCCGCGTCGAGACGGTCCTGTCGCGGGGCGAACTCGTCATCACCGAGCGGGAGTACACCGGACACGCCGGTCACGGCGCCTACACCCCGCGCTCCACCTGTCAGTACCTCAACTAGGAGCAGCGCACATGGACTTCGGACTCGTCCTGCAGACCGACCCGCCGGCCTCGAAGGTCGTCGAGCTGATGAAGCGCGCCGAGGGCAACGGCTTCACGTACGGCTGGACCTTCGACTCCGCCGTGCTCTGGCAGGAACCGTTTGTGATCTACAGCCAGATCCTGGCGAACACCAGCAGGCTGACGGTGGGGCCGATGGTGACCAACCCGGGCACCCGTACCTGGGAGGTCACCGCCTCCACCTTCGCCACCCTCAACGACATGTTCGGCAACCGCACGGTGTGCGGCATCGGCCGTGGCGACTCCGCGATGCGCGTCGCGGGCCGTGCCCCGAACACGCTCGCCCGGATCAGCGAGGCCATGAAGGTCATCAGGGCGCTCGGCTCGGGCCAGGAGGCGGACCTCGGCGGCACGGTCGTCAAGTTCCCGTGGATCAAGGAGGACGCGCAACTCCCCGTCTGGATGGCCGCGTACGGCCCCAAGGCGCTGAAGATGACCGGCGAGGAGGCCGACGGCTTCATCCTCCAGCTCGCCGACCTCTACCTCACCGAGTACATGGTGAAGGCCGTCAAGGACGCCGCCGTCGCCGCCGGCCGTGACCCCGCCGAGGTGAAGATCTGTGTCGCCGCCCCGGCGTACGTCACCGAGGACGACTCGCCCGAGGCGCTCGCCCACGCGCGTGAGCAGTGCCGCTGGTTCGGCGGGATGGTCGGCAACCATGTCGCCGACCTCGTGTCCAAGTACGGCGAGCACTCCGCCGCCGTACCGGACGAACTCACCGACTACATCAAGTCCCGCGAGGGGTACGACTACTCGCACCACGGCCGGGCCGACAATCCCGACACCGCGTTCGTGCCCGACGAGATCGTCGACCGGTTCTGCGTCATCGGTCCGGTCGAGAAGCACATCGAGAAGCTCGAGGCGCTGCGTGCCCTGGGCGTGGACCAGTTCGCCGTCTACGACATGCACGACGCCCAGGAGGCCACCATCGACGCCTACGGGGCGCGGGTGATCCCGGCCGTCAACGGCTGACCCGCACGCACGACCGCCGTACGGCGCCACGGACCGCCGTACGGCGTGAGAAAACGTAGAAACCGCTCAGCTCCCCATCCCCCCACTCCAGTTCTCCCCTCCACCCGACATTCCCGGGGGGAGGGGGCCGGAGCCCGCACGGCCTTTCCGGATCCGCCCCTCGTTTGATTGGCCTGCCCATGACCGACACCGCTCCCACGGCCATACCGCCGACTCCTCAAGTCACCCTCGCCGACGGCCGGGTGGAGATCGCCCCTGGTTCGCCGCAGCCCAGCGGCCCCTACGCCAACGAGGACCTGCTTCCGGTCCCCGTGGAGAAGCGCACCTGGACCACGTACAACTTCTCCGCGCTGTGGGTCGGCATGGCCCACAACACGGCGTCGTGGACGCTGGCCTCCGGTCTGATAGCCGTCGGCATGGACTGGAAGCAGGCGGTGCTCACCATCGCCCTGGCCAACGTCATCGTGCTGGTCCCGATGCTGCTCACCGGGCACGCGGGCCCGAAGTACGGGATCCCCTTCCCGGTCTTCGCCCGCGCCTCCTTCGGTGTCCGCGGCGCCAACCTGCCGGCCGTCGTGCGGGCGTTGGTGGCGTGCGGCTGGTTCGGCATCCAGACCTGGATCGGCGGCGAGGCGATCTACTTCCTCGCCGGGAAACTGATCGGAAACGGCTGGAGCGACGCCGGTGAGATCGGCGGCTACGCCTGGACGATGTGGCTGTCGTTCGCGATCTTCTGGGCGATCCAGGTCGCGATCATCTACCGGGGCATGGAGACGATCCGGCGCTTCGAGAACTGGGCGGCGCCCTTCGTCCTCGTCGGCGCGCTGGTGATGCTGATCTGGATGAGCAACAAGGCAGGCGGTTTCGGCCCGTTGCTCGACCAGCCGTCCAAGCTCGGCTGGGGCGGCGACTTCTGGAAGCTGTTCTGGCCGTCGCTGATGGGCATGATCGGTTTCTGGTCGACGCTGTCCCTGAACATCCCGGACTTCACGCGGTACGGAAAGTCGCAGAAAGCGCAGACCTGGGGACAGGCGCTCGGTCTGCCGACCACCATGACGCTGTTCGCGCTGCTGTCGGTGATGGTCACCTCAGGTTCGCAGGCCGTGTACGGCGAGACGATCTGGGATCCGGTACAGCTCGCCGCCAAGACGGACAACGTCTTCGGGCTGCTGTTCGCGCTGGTGACCGTGCTGGTGGCGACCCTGTCCGTGAACGTCGCGGCCAACCTGGTCTCGCCGGCCTTCGACTTCTCCAACATCGCGCCCCGGAAGATCAGTTTCCGTACCGGCGCCCTCGCCACCTGTGTCCTCGGCGTGCTGATCTTCCCGTGGAAGCTGTACTCCGACCCGCAGGGCTACATCTTCACCTGGCTCGGTCTGGTCGGCGGTCTGCTGGGCACGGTCGCCGGCATCCTCATCGCCGACTACTGGATCCTGCGCCGCGGCAAGCTCGACCTGACCGATCTGTACCGCACGGGCGGCCGTTACTGGTACGACGGCGGCTGGAACTGGCGGGCCGTGGTGGCCTTCGTGACCGGCGGAGTGCTCGCCGTCGGCGGCGCCAGCTTCAAGCCGCTGGTCGACGGACGGCCGGTCCCGGCGCTGGAATCCCTCGCCGACTACGGCTGGGCGGTCGGGCTCGGCACCTCGATGGTGCTGTACCTGGCCCTGATGCTGCTGCTGCCCCCACGGCAGGAACAGGAACAGGACGCCGTCTGACGGCAGGAACAGGAACAGGACGCCGTCTGACGGCAGGAACAGGAACAGGACGCCGTCTGACGTGTGGTGCGCGAACGGCCGGAGGAGCGACTGGGCTCTTCCGGCCGTTCGCGTGCCTCGGTCTGTGCGCGCTGGTCCGTGCGTCGTGCTTGGTGCGGCTCGGTCCGTGCGTCCTGCTCCGCGCGGCTCGGTCCGTGCGTCTCGGTCCGTGCGGGTGCGGGTGCGGCGGGTCGTGCGGGTGCGGCGGGAGCGCTCAGCTCTTCTTGCCGTTCAACAGGGCCGCCACCACTTCCTTCGCGGCCTTGATCGCGCCCTTGTTGATCTCGTCGGTGCTGGGCGCCTTCTTCGTCTCGAAGTCGCTGCCGTTGTAGTTGACGACCACCAGCGCGTTGGACACCCGGGCGAAGACGACGCCCTCACGGGTCTGCTGCTTGTCCTCGGTCGTGAGGTTCACCACCGAGTAGGCCTCGTCACCGAGCCCCGGGACCGCCCCGCCGCCGCTCTTCTCGCCGGTCCGCTCCTTGTACGAACTCTGGGCCGCGTCGTCCGACTCCGTGATCTCGAAGGAGATGTCGAGCCACCGGTAGTCGTATCCCTTGAGCGCGTTCCAGGAGCAGGTGCGGCGCAGACCGGTGTCCGTGGACGGGATCTCCTTGCCCGCCGTCTTGGCGCCCGGCACGAGTGCGGTGACCGTCTTCGCGGCGACGCTGGTGCACGGGGCGGGCGCGGCGGCGTACGTCTTGGACACGGCCGTGGAGGAGGGGCCCGACGTCTTCTCGGACTGGGTCTTCTGCGTGTCCTTGGCCGCCGTGTCCTGCTCTTCGGTGAAAGGGGCGGACGACATCGCCCAGCCCGCGCAGGCGAGCACGACCACGGGGGTCAGGCGCGCGGTGAGGGCGAGCGGCAGTGGGAGTGAGCGCACGGCGCACTTTCGTGGGGGACGGTGCGGACGGGGTCCGCAGTGCGGACAGGGGACGCCAGTGTCACACGACTCCCTGTGGGGCGGAAGCGTGAACTCGCTCCGTGGCTGCGCGGTGACGAAGGGGCCCGGCCCAACCGGGACATCACGGTTCTTCATGGGGCACGGGCCATGGAACGCCGCGGGTGCGCGGCGGGTGGTGCGTACGATCCCGGGAGCGGTCGCAGCGCAGTGAGGAGCCCCCCGTGTTCACCACCCGCCCCACCCTCCAGGGAACGTTCGGCATGGTGTCCTCCACCCACTGGCTGGCCTCGCAGTCGGCGATGGCCGTCCTGGAGAGCGGCGGCAACGCCTACGACGCGGCCGTGGCCGGCGCCTTCGTGCTGCACGTCGTCGAACCGCATCTCAACGGCCCCGCGGGCGAGGTGCCCATCCTGCTCGCCCCGGCCGGCGGCGAGGTGCGCGTGCTGTGCGGGCAGGGAGTGGCGCCGGCGGGCGCGACGGTCGCCCACTACCGGGCACTCGGCCTGGACCTCGTCCCCGGCACCGGACCGCTGGCCGCGGCCGTGCCCGGCGCGTTCGACGCCTGGATGCTCCTTCTGCGCGACCACGGCACCAAGTCCCTCGACGACGTACTGAAGTACGCCATCGGGTACGCCGAACACGGGCACGCGCCCGTGGAGAACGTCGGCGCGACCGTCGAGACCGTACGGGAGCTGTTCGAGACGGAGTGGACCTCGTCGGCGGAGGTGTACCTGCCGGACGGGACGCCGCCGCGTCCCGGCGCGCTGCTGCGCAACCCCGCCCTCGCCGCCACCTGGAGGCGACTGCTCGCCGACACCGCCGGGGCGGGCGACCGGGAGGCGCGGATCGAGGCCGCGCGAGCGGTGTGGCGGACCGGGTTCGTCGCCGAGGCCCTCGTCCGTCAGGCCGCGCGGCCCACCCTGGACACCAGCGGGGCGCGGCACACCGGCACGCTCACGGCCGCCGATCTCGCGGCCTGGTCCGCGTCCTACGAGGCGCCGGCGACGTACGACTGGAACGGCTGGACGGTGTGCAAGGCCGGCCCCTGGAGCCAGGGCCCGGCCCTTCTCCAGCAGCTCGCCCTGCTCCCGCCCGAGCTGCCCGCGTACGGCTCCGCCGACTACGTCCATCTCCTGATCGAGGGCTGCAAGCTCGCCATGGCCGACCGCGAGGCCTGGTACGGCGACGCGGCCGGGGTCCCGCTGGGCGAGTTGCTCGCGGCCGGCTACAACGCGGACCGGCGCCGGCTGATCGGCGACAAGGCGTCGTACGAGCTGCGGCCCGGCAGCCCCGGCGGGCGTACCCCGCGGCTGAGCACGCACGCGTACCTGGTCACCACCGACGATCCCGCGTTCAGCCCCCCGGGCGCCGGCGAGCCGACGGTCGCCAGGAGCACCACGTCCCCCGGGCCGGGCGAACCGGAGGTCGGTGCGCAGGGGGCCACCCGGGGGGACACCTGCCACCTCGACGTCGTCGACCGCTGGGGCAACATGGTCGCCGCCACGCCCAGCGGCGGCTGGCTGCAGTCCAACCCGGTCGTGCCCGAGCTGGGCTTCCCGCTCGGCACCCGGCTCCAGATGACCTGGCTGGAGCAGGGCCTGCCGAACTCGCTGACGCCCGGCCGCCGCCCCCGCACCACCCTCACCCCCTCGATCGCGCTGCGCGACGGGGTGCCGGTGCTGGCGTTCGGCACCCCCGGCGGCGACCAGCAGGACCAGTGGCAGCTGCACTTCCTGCTGGCCGTCGCGCTCCGCGGGCGGGTGCGCGGCGGTCTCGACCTCCAGGGCGCGATCGACGCCCCGAACTGGCACAACGACGCCTTCCCCGGTTCCTTCCATCCGCGCGGCATGCGGCCGGGCAGCGTCACCGTGGAGTCCCGGATGCCGGCCGGGGTGGTGGAGGAGCTGCGGCGACGCGGCCATGACGTGACCCTCGGCGACCCGTGGTCCGAGGGCCGGCTGTGCGCGGTGGCGCGTGATCCGGAGACCGGGATCCTGCTCGCGGCCGCGAACCCGCGCGGGATGCAGGGATACGCGGTGGGTCGCTGACTCCGATGCGGCACGGGTCGCCGGCGGGCTCGCGGGGCGGATTGCCGGACGCGCGCGTGCGGGGCGGGTTGCCGACTCGGGTGCGCGGAGGGCGGCTGACGCGCGCGTGCGGAGCGCGGGTGAGCGGAGGGACACGTTCCTGTTCTTCATCCCGATTCCACCCGGGATGCACCGGGCGGGTGGGGATTGTCAGTGGGGCGTGCTCTCATGGAGGCATGATCGTAGACACGGAAACCATCGACGAGTTTCTCGCCCGCCACTCGGCCGACGTGGAGGAGGCGGTCCGCACCGCCGCCGCGGCCGAGATCCTGCCCCGCTTCCGGCAGCTCGCCGCGCACGAGGTCGACCAGAAGAGCGGACCCCACGACCTGGTGACGGACGCCGACCGCAATGCCGAGCTGTACCTCACACGGGCCCTGGGCGCTCTCCTGCCCGGCTCCGTCGTCGTCGGCGAGGAGGCCGTGCACGCCGACCCGGCCACGTACGAGGCGATACAGGGCGACGCGCCGGTCTGGATCGTCGACCCCGTCGACGGGACACGGCAGTTCGTGCACGGCGACGACGGCTTCTGCACCCTGGTCGCGCTCGTCCGGCACGGCGTCCTGCTCGCCTCCTGGACCTACGCTCCCGCGCGCGACCAGCTGGCCACGGCCGTCCGCGGCGGCGGCGCCTTCCTGGACGGCGAGCGACTGTTCGCCGGTCCGCCCGAGCCGGGCCGCGACCTGAAGGTGGCCACCTCCCACCCCGACTACACGACCGACGAGCAGAAGCGTGCCCTGCTGGGTGTGTGGACGGACGGCGTCGCGCCGCGCGCGTGCGGATCGGCCGGGCTCGAGTATCTCGCCATAGCCCGGGGCGAGTTGGACGCCACGGCGTTCTCCTGGGAGGCGGCCTGGGACCACGCGGCCGGCCTCCTGCTGGTCGAGGAGGCGGGCGGCGCCCATCTCACCCTCGACGGAGGGCCGTTCCGCGTCACGGGCGGCAACTCCCTGCCGTTCACGGCGGCCCGGGACGCGGCGACGGCCCGACGCGTGGCGGGACTGCTGTCGGGCGTCGGGTCGGACCCGAGGTGAGGCGGGCCGGGAGGATTCCGGCGCCGGGAACGCGACGGGCCTGAAGCCGCTCCGGCCGGGCGCGAGCGAGACCCTGCCGCGTCGGGAGACCCTGGTCCGCGTCCGGCACCTGCACGGAGAAGCCTCCGGCGGACGCCCTCCCGGGACAGTTCGATCGTGGCATTCGGGGACGCTTCGAGGGCCCCGTGCCGCAGGTGTTGTCGTACCCCCGGCATATCCTGCTTGTGGGGGCCACCGGTCTACGGAGGTCACCGGCTGACGAAGGGGTCGAAGTGCCGTCGATGCTCGATGCGGTCGTGGTGGGAGCGGGGCCCAACGGGCTGACCGCGGCGGTGGAGCTGGCCAGGCGTGGCTTCTCCGTGGCGATCTTCGAGGCGCGGGACACCGTGGGCGGGGGAGCACGCACCGAGGAACTCACGCTGCCGGGCTTCCACCACGACCCGTGCTCCGCCGCGCACCCCCTCGGCATCAACTCACCCGCGTTCCGCGCGCTGCCCCTGGAGCGCTACGGCCTGGAGTGGCTGCACGCCGAGCTCCCCATGGCCCACCCCTTCCCCGACGGCAGCGCCGCAGTGCTGTCGAGGTCGGTCGCCGAGACGGCCGCCTCCTTCGGGCCGCGTGACGCGGGCACGTACCGTCGGCTGGTCGAGCCCTTCCTGCCCAAGTGGGACACCCTCGCCCGCGACTTCATGTCACTGCCGCTCACCGCGCTCCCACGCGACCCGGTCACCCTGGCCCGTTTCGGCCTCGTCGGCCTGCCCCCGTCCAGCTGGCTCACCCGCCGCTTCCGCGACGAACGGGCCAGGACCCTCTTCGCCGGACTCGTCGGGCATGTCATGGCCCCGCTGAGCGGCTTCGCCACCGGCGCCATCGGCCTGGTCTTCGCCCTCGCCGCGCACGCCCGCGGCTGGCCGGTGGCCCGCGGCGGCTCCCAGTCCATCTCGGACGCCCTCGCCGCCTACCTCAAGGACCTCGGCGGCAGCATCCACACCGACTACGAGGTCAAGCGCCTCGACGACCTGCCCCCGGCCCGCGCCTACATCTTCGACACCTCGCCCACCGCGCTCGGCCGCATCGCCGGCTTCGGCAACTACTACGAGGGATACCGGTACGGCCCAGGCGTCTTCAAGATCGACTACGCGCTCGACGGTCCGGTCCCGTGGACCGCGAAGGAGGCCCGCGCCGCCGGCACCGTACAGATCGGCGCGGACAGCGCGGAGATCGGCGCCGCCCTCAGAGCGGTCTCCCGGGAGGGCCGGGCGCCCGACCGGCCCTTCATGATCACGGTGCAGCCCGGCGTCGTCGACCCCGGCCGCGCCCCGGCCGGCCGGCACGTCTTCTGGGCGTACGGCCATGTGCCCAGCGGCTGGACAGGAGATCTCACCGACGCCATGGAACGCCAACTGGAGCGCTTCGCACCGGGGTTCCGCGACCGGGTCCTCGCCCGTGCCACCGCGGGCCCCGCCGAACTCGCCGCCCGGAACGCCAACTACGTGGGCGGGGACATCGCCTCCGGGGCGGTCTCCGGGCTCCAGATCCTGCTGCGTCCCAAGCTGACGCCGTTCCCGTACGCCACTCCGCACCCGGCCGTCTTCATCTGCTCCTCGGCCACCCCGCCCGGACCCGGCGTGCACGGGATGTCGGGTCACAACGCGGCGAAGGCCGTATGGCGCAGGCTGCGGCAACAAAGGTGAGCGACGGCCGGTTCCCGTTGGTATACACACCGGCATGACCACGATCACCATCGTCCAGGGCGACATCACCCGGCAGTCCGTGGACGCCATCGTCAACGCGGCCAACTCCTCGCTGCTCGGCGGCGGTGGCGTCGACGGCGCCATCCACCGCCGGGGCGGCCCGGCGATCCTCGCCGACTGCCGTCGGCTGCGCGCCTCCCACTACGGCAAGGGCCTGGCCACCGGCCGGGCGGTCGCCACGACCGCGGGGGAACTGGACGCGCGCTGGGTGATCCACACCGTGGGCCCCGTGTACCAGGCCTCCGGCAGCGACCCCTCCCTGCTTGCCTCCTGTTACCGCGCATCGCTGGAGGTCGCGGACGAGCTGGGTGCGCGTACCGTCGCGTTCCCGGCCGTCTCCACCGGGGTGTACGGCTGGCCGATGGCGGATGCCGCCCGTATCGCGGTCGAGGCGGTGCGCGCGGCGCGGACGGCGGTCGAGGAGGTGCGGTTCGTGCTCTTCGACGACAAGGCGTACCAGGTGTTCGCCGAGCTCATCCACTGACCGGACCGCGAGGGCGACGACCGGCGACCGGCAC
>NZ_JBHWUW010000014.1:65193-161455 GCF_042737245.1 Streptomyces sp. NPDC060002 | reverse complement strand
CAAAACCACCACAAACCCGGGGGCCGGATCACGCCGTCGTCCGGGGATCTAGCGGATCGGCATCCCCGACAGCGTGCGGGCGATCACCAGGCGCTGGATCTCGCTCGTGCCCTCGAAGATCGTGTAGATGGCCGCGTCGCGGTGCATGCGCTCCACCGGGTACTCCCTGGTGTAGCCGTTGCCGCCGAGAATCTGGATCGCCTGCGCGGTGACCTGCTTGGCGGTCTCGCTGGCGTACAGCTTCGACATCGAGCCCTCGGCGGCGGTGAACGGCTTGCCGTTGACCGCCATCCAGGACGCGCGCCAGACCAGCAGCCGCGCGGCGTCGATCTGCGTGCGCATGTCCGCGAGCTGGAAGGCGACGCCCTGGTTGTCGATGATCGGGCGGCCGAACTGCTCACGCGTCTTGGCGTAGTCGAGGGCCACCTCGTACGCGGCGCGGGCCGTGCCGACGGCCATGGCGCCGACCGCCGGCCGCGACGCCTCGAAGGTCGCCATCGCCGCGTTCTTCACGCGCTCGCCGCCCGTCCTCGCCCGCTCACGGGCCCGCGCCAGACGCTCGTCCAGCTTCTCCTTGCCGCCGAGGAGGCAGGAGCCGGGGACCCGCACGTTGTCGAGGATCACCTCGGCGGTGTGCGAGGCGCGGATGCCGTGCTTCTTGAACTTCTGGCCCTGGGCGAGGCCCGGGGTGCCCGGCGGGACGATGAAGGAGGCGTGCCCCTTGGAGCCGAGTTCGGTGTCCACGGCCGCGACGACGACATGGACGTTGGCGATGCCGCCGTTGGTCGCCCAGGTCTTGGTGCCGTTGAGCACCCACTCGTCCTTGGCCTCGTCGTACACGGCACGCGTGCGCAGTGAGGCGACGTCGGAGCCGGCGTCGGGCTCGGAGGAGCAGAAGGCGGCCACCTTGACGTCGCTCGCGTCGCCGTACATCTGGGGGATCCAGGTACCGATCTGCTCCTCGGTCCCGTTGGCGAGAACGCCCACGGCCGCGAGACCCGTGCCCACGATCGACAGGGCGATGCCCGCGTCGCCCCAGAACAGCTCCTCCATGGCCATCGGGATGCCGAGGCCGGTGGGGTCGAAATACTGCTGGGCGTAGAAGTCGAGGGAGTAGATGCCGACCTTCGCGGCCTCCTGGATGACCGGCCAGGGAGTCTCCTCACGCTCGTCCCATTCGGCGGCCGCGGGGCGGATGACGTCGGCCGCGAAGCCGTGCAGCCAGTCCCGGACCTCCTTCTGTTCGTCGTTGAGCTCCATGGTGAATTCGGCCATGTCCCCTCCAGCGGCGGAACGTGCGTGTTACTAGCGGTAACGTGAGTCTGTTACCGGTGGGTAGGAAAAGTCAACTCCTGCTGACGGCCCGGGAGCCCCCCGGCCCGTTCGATGTCAGGCTGCTGCGAGGTGTTAGTTTGCGCAGGCGTCACCGAATCAGCACGGGTGGGGAGAGCTCATGGACACCACGCAGCGGACCGAGCAGCAGCGGTCCGCCGACCGCCGAAGGCGCGAGTTGCTGGAGGCCGCCGACCGGGTGGTGCTGCGCGACGGCCCGCAGGCCTCGATGAACGCGATCGCGGCGGAGGCGGGCATCACCAAACCGATCCTCTACCGGCACTTCGGTGACAAGGGTGGACTTTACGCCGCGCTCGCCAAACGGCACACGGACGCGCTGCTCGACTCGCTGCGGGCCGCGCTGGACGCTCCCGCGGAGCGGCGCGAACGGGTGGAGGCCACGCTGGACACCTACCTCGCCGCCATCGAGGCACGGCCCCAGGTCTACCGGTTCCTGATGCATCCGTCGGACGGGTCGCCGGGCGAGCAGGGCTTCGACGTGGGCAAGCACTCGGCGCCACTGCTCCGGCGGATGGGTGAGGAGCTGGCCCAGGTCATCGAGGACCGGGTGGACCTCGGACCCGGAAGCCAGCAACTGGCCCGGGTATGGGGGCACGGGATCGTCGGCATGATGCACGCGGCCGGGGACTGGTGGCTGGGTGAGCGGCCCTGCACCCGTGCGGAACTGGTGCGCAGTCTGGCCGATCTGTTGTGGGGCCGCCTCGCGGCGGCCGGCGACAAGCTCGGCGGGCCCGGGTTCTGAGGGTCGCCCGCCGGGCGCGGGACGCGGGGTGGGCGCTCGCGCCCACCCCGCCCGGCCGCACGCCCGCGCCGCTAGGCGGGACCGGTACCCCGGCTCCAGGAGGCTCGTGCGGCCTGGCGCGCCAGTCTGCTCCTGCGCCACCCCGTCACGCGGTCCGCGTACACCGTGCCCTCCAGATGGTCCGCCTCGTGCTGCAGGCATCTGGCAAAGAATCCCGTGCCGTGCACGGTGATCGGCTCGCCCGCCGTCGTGAACCCCTCGACCACGGCGTGGTCGTGGCGCTCCGTGCCCGCCTCCAGACCCGGCAGCGAAAGACAGCCCTCCGGGCCGCGCAGGACGATGCCGTCCGCCTCCACCAGCCGGGGGTTCACCACATGGCCCAGGTGACGGACGTCCTCGTCGTCGGGACAGTCGTAGACGAAGACCCTCAGCGGCACGCCCACCTGGTTCGCCGCGAGGCCCACGCCCTGGGCCGCGTACATCGTGGCGAACATGTCCTCGACCAGGCGGGCGAGTTCGGGGCCGAAGTCGGTGACGTCCTCGCAGCGGGTGTGCAGGACGGGGTCACCGAGCAGGGAGAGGGGCCGGACGCGCCCGTGGGCGCCCGGGATGGAGCCGTGTCGCATGGCGGCAAGGGTACGGTCCTTTCTGACACGCGCATGCCGCACACGGGCGTGAGGTGGTGCCGGGATTCGGGAGTGCGAATGGATCTCGATAGGCTGACCACCCACCACGTTGCCGTACGGCAGAGGCGCGGCGCGTACGCAAGGAGGATCGAGCACTGATGGCAGGCAACTCGGACCCGCTCACGCCGCGGGCCAAGATCGCCGTGACCGCCGGCAAAGCGGTCGCGGCGGCGTCGCGCGCCGCGGGGCGCGGCAGCGGTTCGGTGATCGGCGGCCGGGTGGCACTCAAACTCGACCCCGACCTTCTCGCCCGGCTCGCCCAGAACCTGGACGTCATCCTCGTCTCGGCGACCAACGGCAAGACCACCACCACGCGGCTGATCGCCGAGGCGCTGCGCGCCGCCGGGCCGGTCGTGTCCAACGCGCTCGGCGCCAACATGCCGGCCGGCATCACCTCGGCCCTCGCGGGCGGCTCCGAGGCCCGCTACGGCGTGATCGAGGTCGACGAGAAGTACCTCGCGGGCGTCGCCCGGGACACCGCCCCCAAGTGCATCGCGCTGCTCAACCTCTCCCGCGACCAGCTGGACCGCGCCGCCGAGACCCGCATGCTCGCGGAGAACTGGCGTGAGGGGCTTGCCGGTTCGAAGGCCGTCGTCATCGCGAACGCCGACGACCCGCTGGTGGTGTGGGCCGCCTCCTCCTCCCCCAACGTGATCTGGGTCGCCGCCGGGCAGATGTGGAAGGACGACGCCTGGTCGTGCCCGTCCTGCGGCGGTGTCATGCAGCGACCCGGGGACGACTGGTTCTGCGGCGAGTGCGGGTTCCGGCGTCCGACGCCGAGCTGGGCGCTGTCCGGGGACCACGTGCTCGACCCGCACGGGTCCGCCTGGCCGATCCACCTCCAGCTGCCGGGCCGCGCCAACAAGGCCAACGCCGCCTCCTCGGCCGCCGTCGCCGCGGTCTTCGGGGTGCCGCCGCAGGTGGCGCTGGAGCGGATGTACGCGGTGCAGGCCGTCGCCGGGCGCTATGACGTCGTCCAGTTCCAGGGACGTGACCTGCGGCTGCTGCTCGCGAAGAACCCGGCCGGCTGGCTCGAGACGTTCAGCCTGATCGATCCGCCGCCCACCCCGGTGATCCTCTCGGTGAACGCGCGCGGTGCCGACGGCACCGACACCTCCTGGCTGTGGGACGTCGACTACACGCGCCTGACCGGCCACCCGATCTTCGTCGTCGGTGACCGGAAGCTGGACCTCGCGGTGCGTCTGGAGGTCGCCAACCAGCACTTCCAGGTGTGCGAGAACCTCGACCAGGCCGTGCAGCAGGCGCCGCCGGGCCGGATCGAGGTCATCGCGAACTACACCGCGTTCCAGGACCTGCGCCGCCGCGTCGGCAACTGACCACTAAGGACGATTCCATGAGCGACAACCAACTGCGGCTGGTGTGGATCTACCCCGACCTGCTGAGCACCTACGGCGACCAGGGCAACGCCCTCGTCGTCGAGCGCCGGGCCCGGCAGCGCGGCCTCGACGTGGCGCGCCTCGACGTGCGCAGCGACCAGCCGATCCCGACCTCCGGCGACATCTACCTCATCGGGGGCGGCGAGGACCGGCCGCAGCGGCTCGCGGCGGAGCGGCTGCGCCGGGACGGGCACCTGTACCAGGCGGTGCAGAACGGCGCGATCGTCTTCGCGGTCTGCGCCGGCTACCAGATCCTGGGCCACGAGTTCGTCAACGACCTCGGCCAGCGTGAGCCCGGTCTCGGTCTGCTGGACGTGACGACGACGCGCGGTGAGGGTGAGCGGTGCGTCGGCGACGTCCTCGGGGACATCGACCCGCGGCTCGGGCTGCCCCCGCTGACCGGCTTCGAGAACCACCAGGGCGTCACCCACCTCGGCCCGACCGCCCGCCCGCTCGCCCGCGTCTCGCTCGGCAAGGGCAACGGCACCGGCGACGGCACCGAGGGCGCGTACAACGACACCGTGTTCGGCACCTACATGCACGGCCCGGTGCTCGCCCGCAACCCGCTGATCGCGGACCTGCTGCTGAAGCTGGCGCTCGACGTGAACGCGCTGCCGCCGATCGACGACCACTGGTACGAGGCGCTCCGCAACGAGCGCATCTCCGCCGCGCAGCAGCCCGCGTAGGAACGGCCGCGCGGCAGCCTGCGTGGGCACTGCCGCGCGGCGGCCTGTGTGACCGTGTGTTCACCTGATGGTCAGGGTGTCGTCAGCAGCCCGTCTGACGTGGCATCCGCACAGGTGAGCAGGCACGTCCAGCAGGCGGACGCGTGCTTCGGCCCCGCCCCCTCCTGCCGCTAGGGTGGCGGGGATTCGAGCCGGACAGTGTGGTCCGGACCGGCCCCCGTGGAGAAGGTTGTTTCGGGCTATGCGCATTGGTGTCCTCACGTCCGGCGGCGACTGCCCCGGCCTGAACGCCGTCATCCGGTCCGTCGTGCACCGTGCCGTCGCCGACCACGGCGACGAGGTCATCGGCTTCCGGGACGGCTGGAAGGGCCTCCTGGAGTGCGACTACCTCAAGCTCGACCTCGACGCGGTGGGCGGCATCCTCGCACGCGGCGGCACGATCCTCGGCTCCTCCCGGGTCCAGCCCTCGCATCTGCGCGACGGCGTGGAGCGGGCCCGGGGCCATGTCGCGGAACTCGGCCTCGACGCGATCATCCCGATCGGGGGTGAGGGCACGCTCAAGGCGGCGCGGCTGATGTACGACGGCGGGCTGCCCATCGTGGGCGTGCCGAAGACCATCGACAACGACATCGCCGTCACCGACGTCACCTTCGGTTTCGACACGGCGGTCGGTGTCGCGACCGAGGCGCTGGACCGGCTGAAGACCACCGCCGAGTCCCACCAGCGGGTGCTCGTCGTCGAGGTCATGGGACGCCACACCGGCTGGATAGCGCTCCATTCCGGGATGGCGGCCGGCGCCCACGCCATCGTCGTACCGGAACGGCCCTTCGACATCGAGGAGCTGGCCCGCCGGGTCGGCGAGCGGTTCGAGGCGGGCAAGCGGTTCGCGATCGTCGTCGCGGCGGAGGGCGCGAAGCCGAAGGCCGGCAGCATGGCCTTCGACGAGGGCGCGAAGGACATCTACGGGCACGAGCGGTTCGCCGGGATCGCCCGGCAGCTCTCCGTCGAGCTGGAGACCCGGCTCGGCAAGGAGGCGCGGCCGGTCATCCTGGGGCATGTGCAGCGGGGCGGCACGCCGACCGCGTACGACCGGGTGCTCGCCACGCGCTTCGGCTGGCACGCGGTGGAGGCGGTGCACCGGGGCGAGTTCGGGAAGATGACGGCCCTGCGCGGGACGGACATCGTGATGGTGTCGCTTGCGGAGGCGGTCGCGACCCTCAAGACCGTTCCCGAGGACCGGTACGCGGAGGCGGAGACCGTGCTCTAGCCGTCCGGCGGGTGCGGGTCCGTGTGACGGGCCCCGCGCCCCCGGGCAGGACCGTCCGCCCCCGCTGACCGAGGTCGCCGGGGGCTTCTCTACTCTTGTGGGCGGCAGGAAACGTACAACCCCCCACGAATCAGGAGCCGGCGGCATGGGACACAGCGGGCACGGCATGACCATGGATCTGCCGCCGTTCACGCTGGGGCGGGGCCTTCAGTGGTCGGCGGACCCGTTCTTCCTCGTCGGCTGCCTGCTGGGACTGGGGCTGTACGGGTGGGGTGTCCTGCGGCTGCGCCGGCGCGGGGACGCGTGGCCGGTGGGGCGGACCGTGTCGTTCGTCGTCGGTGTGCTGACCATCGGGCTCGTCATGTGCACCAGGCTGAACGACTACGGCATGGTCATGTTCAGCGTGCACATGGTGCAGCACATGGTGATCAGCATGCTGTCGCCGATCCTGATCCTGCTGGGCGCGCCGATGACGCTGGCGCTACGCGCGCTGCCGGCCGCCGGCCGGGGTCGCAAGGGGCCGCGTGAGCTGCTGCTGATGCTGCTGCACAGCCGCTACATGCGGATCGTCACCCATCCCGCGTTCACCATCCCGCTGTTCATCGCGAGCCTGTACGCGCTGTACTTCACGGCGATCTTCGACTTCCTGATGGGCTCCAGGGTGGGGCACCTCGGGATGATGGTGCACTTCCTCGCCGTCGGCGTGGTGTTCTTCTGGCCGATCATCGGTGTGGACCCCGGTCCGAGCCGGCCCGGCTATCTGATGCGGATGCTGGAGCTGTTCGCGGGCATGCCGTTCCACGCGTTCTTCGGCATCGCGCTGATGATGGCGTCGCAGCCGATGGTCGAGACGTTCGAGAACCCGCCCGCCTCGCTCGGCATCGACGCGCTCTCCGACCAGAACGCGGCCGGCGGCATCGCCTGGGCGTTCAGCGAGATCCCGTCCGTGCTGGTGCTGATCGCGCTGCTGTTCCAGTGGTACGGCTCCGAGCAGCGGCAGGCCAAGCGCAAGGACCGGGCCGCGGACCGCGACGGCGACCAGGAGCTGGAGGCGTACAACGCCTATCTTGCGTCGCTCGACGCACACGGGCGCTGAACCCGGGGCACCATGGAGGGAATCGCCCTGCGGAGGGCGGCCCCGAGGAAGGTGTCGCGATGGCAGGTACCACGGACAGTTCCACGAAGACCATGGGGGTGTTCACCGTCGGCGGGCTCGTCGCGGTGACCGCCTACACGGTGGCGCTCGGCAGCAACGGCTGGCTGTGGTTCGGCTGGGTCGTGCTGGGACTGATCACGCTCGCCATGATCATGACGCAGACCGGCCCTGGCCGCCGGTGAGGCGGGCCGCCGAGTGCACGCCCGGCTGGTACTTCGGCAGCCGGGCGGTGATCTTCATCCCCGCCCCGAGGGCCGTCTCGATGACCAGGCCGTAGTCGTCGCCGTACACCTGGCGGAGCCGGTCGTCCACGTTGGACAGGCCGATGCCCCCCGACGGGCTCACCTCGCCCGCCAGGATGCGGCGCAGCGCGACCGGGTCCATGCCGGCGCCGTCGTCCTCGATGACGACCAGGGCCTCGGCGCCGGCGTCCCGCGCGGTGATCTGGATATGGCACTGGTCGGCCTTGCCCTCCAGGCCGTGCTTGACGGCGTTCTCGACGAGCGGCTGGAGGCAGAGGAAGGGCAGGGCCACCGGGAGGACCTCGGGGGCTATCTGGAGGGTGACGGCCAGACGGTCGCCGAAGCGGGCCCTGACCAGCGCCAGGTAGTGGTCGATGGCGTGCAGTTCGTCGGCGAGGGTGGTGAAGTCGCCGTGCCTGCGGAACGAGTAGCGGGTGAAGTCGGCGAACTCCAGGAGCAGCTCGCGGGCGCGTTCGGGGTCGGTGCGCACGAACGACGCGATCACCGCGAGCGAGTTGAAGACGAAGTGCGGGGAGATCTGGGCGCGCAGGGCC
The DNA here is from genome assembly GCF_042737245.1 of Streptomyces sp. NPDC060002. Classification (NCBI taxonomy): domain Bacteria; kingdom Bacillati; phylum Actinomycetota; class Actinomycetes; order Kitasatosporales; family Streptomycetaceae; genus Streptomyces; species Streptomyces sp. NPDC060002. The sequence goes on along the minus strand of NZ_JBHWUW010000014.1, from coordinate 153,372 downwards.
TTGATCTCCGCCTCGATCAGTTTCGTACGGGACTGGTCGAGGTCCGCCAGCTCCAGCTGGACGCTCACCCAGCGGGCCACCTCACCGGCCGCCCGGACCAGCACGGCGGACTCGCGGGGCGCGCAGGCCACGAGGACGCCGAGCACCCGGTCGTCGACGGTGAGCGGGGCGAGAACGGCCCAGCGGACGGGGCAGTCGGCGTGCTCGCAGGTGAGCCGGAAGGCCTCGCCCCGGCCGCTCTCCAGGGGGCCGGCCAGCCGTTCCATGATCTCGGTGCGGTGATGTGCTCCCACGCCGTCCCAGACCAGCACCTCGCTCTCGTCGGTCAGGCACAGCGCGTCCGTGCCGAGCAGGGTGCGCAGTCTGCGGGCCGATCTGCGGGCCGTCTCCTCCGTGAGGCCGGCCCTGAGCGGGGGCGCGGCGAGCGAGGCGGTGTGCAGGGTCTCGAAGGTGGCGTGCTCGACGGGGGTGCCCAGGCCGCCGAGGTTCTCGGGGCGGGCGGTGCGGCGGCCCAGCCAGAAGCCCACGGCGAGGAAGGGGAGGATCGCGATACAGACGCCCGCCAGGAAGCCGCTCATGCCGTCGCCTCCGCGGATGTCGCGTGCGCCGTCATGCCTTCGCCTCCGCCGCCCGCAGCTCTTCCGTGCGCAGTTCCTCGGGCAGGTGGAACCGTGCCAGGATCGCCGCCGTGCCGGCCGGGACCCGCCCCGGGGTGGCCAGGGACACCAGGATCATGGTGAGGAAGCCGAGCGGTACGGACCACAGCGCGGGCCAGGCGAGCAGCGCGTGCAGACCGCCCGTGCCGGGGAAGCCCGCCATGGTCGCGGCGACGGCGACGAACGCCGAACCACCGCCCACCAGCATCCCTGCGGCCGCGCCGGGCGGGGTCAGCCGGCGCCACCAGATGCCGAGGACGAGGAGCGGGCAGAAGGAGGACGCCGACACCGCGAAGGCCAGCCCGACGGCGTCGGCCACCGGCAGCCCGCCCACCAGCAGGCTCGCGGCGAGGGGCACGGCCATGGCGAGCCCGGTGCCCAGCCGGAAGTGCCGTACGCCGCGGGTCGGCAGGACGTCCTGGGTGAGCACGCCCGCGACGGCCATCGTCAGCCCGGAGGCCGTGGACAGGAACGCGGCGAAGGCTCCCCCGGCGACCAGCGCGCCCAGCAGGTCGCCGCCGAGGCCGCCGATCACCCGGTCGGGCAGCAGCAGGACGGCCGCGTCGGCGTCGCCGCTGAGGGCCAGCTCGGGGGCGTAGAGGCGGCCCAGGGCGCCGTAGACGGGTGGCAGCAGGTAGAAGGCGCCGATCAGGGCGAGGACGGCGACCGTGGTGCGGCGGGCGGCGACTCCGTGCGGGCTGGTGTAGAAGCGGACGACGACGTGCGGCAGGCCCATGGTGCCGAGGAACGTCGCGAGGATCAGGCCGTAGGTGGCGTACAGGGGGCGTTCCTCGCGGCCGGCGGCGAGGGAGGTGGACATGCCGCCGTTGCTGCCGCGCTCGGCGACGGGGACGGCGGTGCCCTCGGCGAAGGTGAGGCGGGTGCCCCGTTCGATGCGGTGGGTGCCGACGGGGAGCCGGAGCACGGCGTCCCGGTGCGGGCGGCCGTCGACGCGGCCGTCCACCGTCACGGTCAGGGGGCGGTCCAGTCTGAGGTCGAGGGTGTCGTCGATGCGCACGACCCGCTGGTCGCGGAAGGTGGCCGGTTCTTCGAAGGCGTCGCGGGGCGCGCCGTCGCCCTGCCAGGCGAGGACCAGGAAGAGGGCGGGGACGAGGAGGGCGGTGAGCTTGAGCCAGTACTGGAAGGCCTGCACGAAGGTGATGCTGCGCATGCCGCCCGCGGCGACGGTCGCGGTGACGACGACCGCGACGATCAGCCCGCCGAGCGAGTCGGGGGCGCCGGTCAGGACGGTCAACGTCAGTCCCGCTCCCTGGAGTTGGGGCAGCAGGTAGAGCCAGCCGACGCCGACGACGAAGGCGCCCGCGAGCCGCCGGGACGACTGGGAGGCGAGGCGGGCCTCGGCGAAGTCCGGGAGCGTGTAGGCGCCGGAGCGGCGCAGCGGGGCGGCGACGAAGAGCAGCAGCACGAGGTAGCCGGCGGTGTAGCCGACCGGGTACCAGAGCATGTCAGGGCCCTGGACCAGGACCAGGCCCGCGATGCCGAGGAAGGAGGCGGCGGAGAGGTACTCGCCGCTGATGGCGGCCGCGTTGAGGCGCGGGCCGACGGTGCGGGAGGCGACGTAGAAGTCGGAGGTGGTGCGGGAGATGCGCAGGCCGAAGGCGCCGACGAGGACGGTCGCGACGACGACGAGCGCGACGGCGGGGACGGCGAACGCCGAGTTCATCGGTCCTCGACCAGGCGTATGAGGTCGCGTTCGTTGCGTTCGGCGCGGCGCACGTACCAGCGGGCGAGCAGGACGAGCGGGGCGTAGAGGCAGAAGCCGAGGACCGCCCATTCGAGGCGGTGGGCGTCGGGCATCGCCGCGAAAAGCAGCGGCAGCGGCCCCACGAGCAGCACGAGGACGGCGAACACCGCGAGGGCGGCACGCAGTTGGGAGCGCATCAGGGAACGGACGTAGGTGTGGCCGAGGGTGGTCTGTTCGTCGATCTCGGAGCGCGGCCGGTAGTAGCCGGAGGCACGCCGGGTACGCCGGGCGGGGCCGGTGACGACGACACGCCGTTCGGCGGGGTCCTGGTGAGGCACGGTCAGGGCCTCCTCATCAGCAGGTCCCGCAGCTCGCGGGCGTGTCGGCGGCTGACCTGGAGTTCCTCGCCGCCGACCAGGACGCTCACCGTGCCGGTGTCCAGGCGGAGTTCGCCTATGTGGCGCAGGGCGACGAGATGGCGGCGGTGGATGCGGACGAAGCCGCGGGCGCGCCAGCGCTCCTCCAGGGTGGACAGCGGGATCCGCACCAGGTGGCTGCCGCGCTCGGTGTGCAGCCGGGCGTAGTCGCCCTGGGCCTCGACGTGGGTGATGTCGTCGACGGCGACGAAGCGGGTCACGCCACCGAGCTCGACGGATATGTGGTCCGGGTCGGGCTCGTGCACGGGGATGCGCGGAGCGGCTCCGCGGCGCCCGGCGGCTCTGAGTTCGACGGCGCGACGGACCGCCTCGGCGAGGCGTTCCTTGCGGACGGGCTTGAGGACGTAGTCGACGGCCTTGAGGTCGAAGGCCTGGACGGCGAAGTCCTCGTGGGCGGTGACGAACACGACCAGGGGCGGCCGCGCGAAGCCGGTGAGGAGGCGGGCGAGGTCGAGGCCGTCGAGGCCGGGCATCTGGATGTCCAGGAAGACCACGTCGATGGCCTCGGGGCCGTCGGGACCGGACTCCAGGGCGCGGTTGATGCGGCGCAGCGCCTCGGTCGCGTCGCCGGCGCCCTCCACGGCGGCGATCCGGGGGTCCGCGGTGAGCAGGTACAGCAGCTCCTCCAGCGAGGGGCGTTCGTCGTCGACGGCGAGGGCGCGCAGCATGAAGGTGGAGTGTAGGGGCGATCCGCACGCCTGGACATGTACCGGGGTGTGGACGTACGCGCTGGATACAGTGCCCACATGAACAGCGCGCCCGCCCCTTTCGACGAGCTCGACCGGAAGATCGTCACCGCTCTGATGGCGAACGCCAGGACGAGCTTCGCCGAGATCGGGACGGCTGTCGGGCTGTCGTCGACCGCGGTGAAGCGCCGGGTGGACCGGCTGCGGGACACCGGGGTGATCACCGGGTTCACGGCCACCGTGCAGCCGTCGGCGCTGGGCTGGCGCACGGAGGCGTACGTGGAGGTGTACTGCGAGGGCGCCGCGCCGCCCAGACGGCTCGCGGAGGTGGCGCGCAACCATCCGGAGATCACCGCGGCGATGACGGTGACGGGTGGGGCGGACGCGCTGCTGCATGTGCGGGCGCGGGACGTGGAGCACTTCGAGAACGTGCTGGAGCGCATCCGGGCCGAACCCTTCATCCGGAAGACGATCAGCGTGATGGTGCTGTCCCATCTGCTACCGGACAGTCCGGAGGCGGGCGCGAGCCAGCCCGCTCCCGAATAAACCTGGGATGGCGCAGTGAACCTGCGTCGACCAGGCGAATCACGCAGCATTCCTGCGTCAACGCGCAATGCTTGTTCCTTGTCGGGCCTCCCGGTCAGTTCCTACCTTGGTGTCGATCCCCCGTCGACACCGCAGGAAAATGGAAAGGTGGAGGTACCTCTCTGTGACCGAGACCCGTGTGCGGCGCCCCCGGCGTTTTCTCGTCTGTGAGCCCAGACATTTCGCCGTGCAGTACGCGATCAACCCCTGGATGCGTCCCGACAGCCCCGTCGACGTCGACCTCGCCCAGGAGCAGTGGCAGGCGCTGATCCGCGCCTACCGGGCCCACGGCCACACCGTGGACACCGTGGAGCCGGCCCCCGGCCTCCCGGACATGGTCTTCGCCGCGAACTCGGCGGTCGTGGTGGCGGGCCGGGTCTTCGGCTCCCTGTTCCACGCACCCGAGCGGCGGCCCGAGTCCGCCCACTACGACACCTGGTTCCAGGCCGCGGGCTACGACGTCCACCGGCCGGAGTCCGTCTGCGAGGGCGAGGGCGACCTGGTCTGGACGGGCCGGTACGTGCTGGCCGGCACCGGCTTCCGGACCACCCGTGAGGCACACCGGGAGGTGCAGGAGTTCTTCGGTCACCCGGTGATCAGCCTGACCCTGGTGGACCCGCACTTCTACCACCTGGACACGGCGCTGTTCGTCCTGGACGACGACAACATCTCGTACTACCCGGAGGCGTTCTCCTCCGGCAGCCGTGAGGTGCTCGCCCGGCTGTATCCGGACGCGGTGCTCGCCACCCGGGACGACGCCATGGTGTTCGGCCTCAACTCGGTCTCCGACGGGCGCCATGTCTTCATCGCGCCCCGGGCCGAGGCCCTCGCCTCCCGTCTCACCGAGCGCGGCTATGTCCCCGTCCCCGTCGACCTCTCGGAGTTCCAGAAGGCCGGCGGTGGCATCAAGTGCTGCACGCAGGAGATCCGTTCATGACCGCACCCGTCGTCCCGACGCGCACCTCCGCCGATCTGATCAGCGCCGAGGAGCCCGTCCTCGCGCACAACTACCATCCGCTGCCCGTGGTCGTCGCGAGCGCCGAGGGCGCCTGGGTGCAGGATGTCGAGGGCCGCCGCTACCTCGACATGCTGGCCGGCTACTCGGCCCTCAACTTCGGCCACCGGCATCCGCTGCTGATCGAGGCGGCCCACCGCCAGCTGGACCGTCTCACCCTCACCTCCCGTGCCTTCCACAACGACCGCCTCGCCGAGTTCGCCGAGCGGCTCGCGGAGCTGACCGGCCTGGACATGGTCCTGCCGATGAACACGGGCGCGGAGGCGGTCGAGAGCGGCATCAAGGTGGCCCGCAAGTGGGCGTACGAGGTGAAGGGCGTACCCGCCGACCGGGCGACGATCGTGGTGGCCGCCGAGAACTTCCACGGCCGTACGACGACGATCGTGAGCTTCTCGACGGACGAGACGGCGCGGGCGGGCTTCGGGCCGTTCACGCCGGGCTTCCGGATCGTGCCGTACAACGACCTGGCCGCGCTGGAGGCGGCCGTCGACGAGACGACGGCGGCGGTGCTGATCGAGCCGATCCAGGGCGAGGCGGGCGTCGTCATCCCCGACGACGGCTATCTGGCCGGGGTGCGGGAGCTGACCCGCCGCAGGAACTGCCTGTTCATCGCGGACGAGATCCAGTCCGGGCTCGGCCGTACCGGACGGACACTCGCCGTGGAGCACGAGGGGGTCGTCCCCGACGTGCTGCTGCTCGGCAAGGCGCTGGGCGGCGGGATCGTGCCGGTGTCGGCGGTGGTGGCCCGGCGGGAGGTGCTGTCGGTGCTGCGGCCGGGCGAGCACGGGTCGACGTTCGGCGGCAATCCGCTGGCCGCGGCGGTCGGCACGGCGGTGGTGGAACTGCTGGAGACGGGCGAGTTCCAGCGCCGGGCGACCGAACTGGGCGCCGTCCTGCGGGACGGGCTGACCGGGCTGGTCGGCAAGGGCGTCGTCGGATTCCGGGCGCGCGGGCTGTGGGCGGGCGTCGACGTCGACCCGGTACTGGGCACCGGCCGCGAGGTGAGCGAGCGCCTCATGCGGGAGGGCGTCCTGGTCAAGGACACCCACGGCTCGACCATCCGGCTGGCGCCGCCGCTGACGATCACCGGCGAGGAACTGGCCTCGGCGCTGGCCACCTTGGAGAGCGTGCTGACGCGGGACGCCTGAGGGACGCGCCCCGCGAGGGGCGCGGATTCCCGGCCAGGCCGGTGCGCGGCACCCGCCTCCCGGGTGGCTCGGCCGCTGTCGTGCAGGCAGGGTGAAGACTGAGTCAGGAGGTGGTAGACCACTCTCAGCGACAGAGAGGTCGGCCGTGGGCACACACGACGAGGACGACGTTGCCCGCCGGTGGTTCGACGTGGCGGACACCGCCCCCCTGCTGCTCGACACGCGGGGGGTGGTGACGAGCTGGACCAGGGACGCCGAGCGTTTGCTGGGGTATCCGGCCGCCGAGGCCGTGGGCACGGACCTGGCCGGGGTGCTCGCCCACGGGGACGCCGGACGCCTTCCGCACGTCATGGACCGGTGCCGTCGGGACGGCGGCTGGGTGGGGCTGCTGTCCGCCCGCCGCCGGGACGGGCGGCCGGTGTCCGTCATGGCGCGGTTCACCTCGGCCGACGAGCCCGGCGGCAGCGCGCGCTGGCTGGTCCTGCTGAACGAGATGTCCGACGCCCCCGGCTGGGGCATGAGCCGCGCGGTGCTGGAGCAGATGATCGGCGGCTCCCCGATCGGCATAGCGATGGTCGACACCGACCTGCGTTACGTGTGGTCGAACGCGGCACTGGCCACGTTCGGCGGCGGTCCGCCCGAGACCCGGCTGGGGCTGCGGCTGGCCGAGGTCCAGCCGGGGCTGGACTCCGAGGCGATCGAGGCACAGATGCGACGGGTGCTGGCGACCGGCGAACCCGTCCTCGGCTACGAACTCGTGGGGCGGGTACGGGCGGCACCGCACCGCGAGACCGCGCACATGCTGTCGTTCACCCGCCTGGACGACGACCACGGCGGCCCGATGGGCGTCTACTACACGGTCGTGGACATGACCGAGCGGCACCGCGCCCGGCAGCGGCTCGCCCTGCTCGACCGGGCCGGCCGGCGCATCGGCCGCAGTTTGGACATCGCCCGGACCGCTCAGGAGCTGGCGGACGTGGCGGTGCCGGGGTTCGCCGACCTCGTCACCGTGGATCTGCTGGAGCCGGTGCTGCGGGGCGCGGAGCCCACACCCGACCAGGCGAGGGACGACGTGGACGACTCCGTCACCCTGCGCAGGGCGGGGCGGCGGGCGACCGGCGATCCCGGCGACGTGTCCGGCACCCGGGAGGTCGTGCACCGGGCCGGCTCACCCGCGGTGCGGTGCCTGACCGGCGGGCGGCCCTGGCGGGTCGAACGCCTCGATCCGCTCGACCCGCTCGACCCGCTCGCCGAGGAGTGGGTCGCGGGTCTGCCCGCCGGCTCCGAGGCCCCCAGCGCCCTGATCGTGCCGGTCCGGGCGCGCGGCGTCACTCTCGGCGTGACCACGTTCCTGCGGCAGCACCTGCACGAGCCCTTCGGCGAGGACGACCTGGTCCTCGCCGAGGACCTCGTCTCCCGGGCGGCGGTCTGCGTGGACAACGCCCGCCGCTACACCCGCGAGCGCGACGCGGCCCTCGTCCTCCAGCGCAATCTGCTCCCCCGCCGGCTGCCCGAACAGGACGCGGTCGAGGTGGCCGCCTGCTACCGGCCGGCCGACGAGCTGACCGGCCTCGGCGGCGACTGGTACGACCTGATCCCGCTGTCGGGGGCCCGGGTGGCGCTGGTCGTCGGCGAGGTGCCCGGCCACGGCATCGACGCCGCCGCGGCCATGGGGCGCGTACGGACCGCCGTGCGCACCCTCGCCGCCCTGGATCTGCCGCCCGAGGAGATCCTCGCGCACCTCGACGACCTGGTCACCCGCATGGACGACGAGGAGGGCGTGGCGGCGGAGACGGAGCCGCAGGAACCGCGCACGGGCGGTGCCCAGACGGTCGGCACCGCGTGCGTGTACGTCGTCTACGACCCCGTCGACGGACGGTGTGTGATGGCCGCGGCCGGGCACCCCGACCCGGCCGTCGTCCTGCCCGACGGCAGCGTCATCTTCGTCGAGCTGCCCCAGGGGCCGCCGCTCGGCGCGGGCGGGCCGCCGTTCGAGTCGTCCGAGGTGACGCTGCCGGAGGGCAGCACGCTCGCGCTGCACACGGACGGTCTGCTGGCCCGGGGCGAGCGGTGGGCACTGGACACCGACCGGGAACGGCTGCGGCAGGCCCTGGAGCAGTCGGCGGACACGCTCGAGCTGCGCTGCGGGACGGTGATCGACGCCCTGGTCCCGGCCCGCCCCTACGACGACGTGGCCCTGCTGATGGCCCGGACCCGCCGGCTGGACGCCGACCGGGTCGCCGACTGGGAGCTGCCCGCCGACCCGGCGGCGGTGGCCGAGGCCCGCAAGACCGCGAGCCGCCGGCTGGCGGAGTGGGGTCTGGCGGAGCTGTCGTTCACCACCGAGCTGGTCGTGAGCGAGCTGGTCACCAACGCCATCCGGTACGCCGTCGGACCGATCCGGCTGCGGCTGATCCGCGAGCGCGCCCTGGTCTGCGAGGTCTTCGACGGCGGCGCCACCGCGCCGCATCTGCGCCATCCGCGCGCCACCGACGAGGGCGGCCGCGGGCTGCTGCTGGTCTCGCAGGTCACCCAGCGGTGGGGCACCCGCTTTCTGCCGGAGGGCAAGATCATCTGGGCCGAGCAGTCCCTCACCGATCCCGGCGTGTGACCGGCTCCGCGAAGCGGCTCATCAACCCCATTCGTCACATGACATGAGAAAATGACGCAAGACCGGCGGATGGGGCGCGGCCATGAACGACACGGCGATCGACTACGCGGCGGTGTTCCAGGCACTGCCGGGCATGGTGGCGCTGCTCACGCCCGAGCTGGTGTACGCGGACGCCAACAGGGAGTTCCTGCGGGTGACCGGCCGCAAGCGCGAGCAGCTGGTCGGCCGGCATCTCTTCGAGGTGTTCCCCGACAATCCGAACGACGGCGCCGCGAGCGGCATGCGCAACCTGGCGGCCTCGCTGCAACGGGTGCTGGCCACCGGCGAGCGGGAGGCCATGGCGCTCCAGCGCTACGACGTCGAGTCGAGCGAGCGGCCCGGCGAGTGGGACGAGCGCTACTGGAGCCCGGTCAACGCACCCGTGCACGGACGGGACGGCTCGGTGGTGCTGCTGGTGCACCGGGTCGAGGAGGTCACCGAGCTGATCCGGGCCCGTGGCGGCCGCGGGGCGGGCGGGGAGGCGCGGGCGGGCAGCCGGGGCCGCGTCCTGGAGGCCGAGCTGTACACCCGCGCCCGTGAGCTCCAGGAACTCAACGAGCGGCTGCGGCTGGCACACGCCCGCGAGCGCGAGGTGGCCCTCGCCCTTCAGGAGGCGATGCTGCCCGCCGGCCGGCAGGTCGGACACCACCGGGCCGCCGTGCGCTACCGGCCGGCGGTCGGCGCGCTCAACGTGTGCGGGGACTGGTACGACCTGGTGGACCTCGTCGGCGGCAACCGCATCGGCGTGTCGGTCGGCGACGTCGTCGGGCACGGCCTCGAGGCCGCCGGGGTGATGGGCCAGCTGCGCAGCGCGCTCAGCGCTACCTCCCGCGTCGCCGCGGGCCCCGCCGAGGCGCTGAACGTCCTCGGGCGGTACGCGCACGTCGTGGACGGCGCGGAATCGGCCACCGCGGTCACCACGTTCATCGACTTCGACCACCGCACCATCACCTACAGCAGCGCCGGGCATCCCCCGCCCGCGCTCGTCCACACCGACGGCCGGGTGGAGTTCCTCGACCGGGCCACCGACCCCCCGCTCGACGCCCGGCCCACCCCGGTCCGCCGGCCCCAGGCACGCACCGTCTACGACAGCGGCGCCACCCTCGCCCTGTACACCGACGGACTCGTGGAACGGCGGCACGAGGACATCGACACGGGCCTCGCCCGCCTCGCCGGCTCCCTCGCGCGCCACCGGGAGGCGGACCCGGAGTCCCTCGCCGACGCCGTCCTGCTGGAGCTGCTGCCGCCCGGGGGCGCGACCGACGACACAGCGCTGGTGATCGTGCGGCTGTGAGTGCCGCCGCCGGCTGCTGTCGGCAGGTCAAAAACGCCGGGGAGGTGAGGAGTTGGTGAAGATCCGTCGAGAGCGGTGCGACATCTGCGACGTCTCACCCTCGGCGGATGTGAGAACCGACACGGTTGCGGCAAGATCCGTGGAGATTCGACGAAAAAACGCCGCGGGCGCCTCCCGACGGCCGCACGATCGCTGCCCGCGGCTCCCAGCGGCTTGCTGCGCACCGTCCGGGAGCAGCACCCTGGGCAGGCGGCCATCCCGCCGATCCGCCGGAGTGAGGAGCGACCCCTTGTTCTACTACGTGCTCAAGTACGTCTTGCTGGGCCCCCTGCTGAGACTGGTCTTCCGACCGCGGATCGAAGGCCTCGAGCACGTACCGGAGTCGGGACCGGCGATCGTCGCCGGGAACCATCTGTCGTTCTCGGACCACTTCCTGATGCCCGCGATCCTCAAACGCCGCATCACCTTCCTCGCGAAGGCCGAGTACTTCACCGGCCCCGGCATCAAGGGCCGGCTGACCGCGGCCTTCTTCCGCAGCGCGGGCCAGATCCCGGTCGACCGCTCCGGCAAGGAGGCCGGCCAGGCCGCGATCCGCGAGGGCCTCGGCGTGCTGAGCAAGGACGAACTGCTCGGCATCTACCCGGAGGGCACCCGCTCCCACGACGGCCGCCTGTACAAGGGCAAGGTCGGGGTGGCCGTGATGGCGCTCAGGGCCCAGGTCCCCGTCATCCCCTGCGCGATGATCGGCACCTTCGAGGCGCAGCCGCCCGGCAAGGTGATCCCGACCCTGCACCCCGTGGCGATCCGCTTCGGCAAGCCCCTCGACTTCTCCCGCTACCTCGGCATGGAGAACGAGAAGGCGGTGCTGCGCGCGATCACCGACGAGATCATGTACGCGATCCTGACGCTGTCCGAGCAGGAGTACGTGGACCAGTACGCGGCCGTCGCCAAGGCGGAGGTGCAGGCGGCGGCCAAGGCGGCGAAGGCGGAGAGGGAGCGCAAGTTCCCGCGTCTGCCGTCGCGCTGACGGCCCGTCGCGAACGGCTGCTGTGCAGCTGATGCTCCGTAGCCGGTTCGTGGCTGACGTGCTGTGTGTGTAGCTGATGTTCCGTCAAGATGCCTCAAAGGGCGGCCGGATCGCTCCGGCCGCCCATCGCGGTCACACGGGCGGTGCTACGGCTTGGGCGTGGCGTGCGGCGCGCAGGTCACGTCCGCGGTGTCCAGCCTGCCGGTGAGGAGATAGGCGTCCACCCGCGCGTTGATGCAGGTGTTCACCAGGCCGGTCACTCCGTGGGAGCCGGCGTCCTTCTCGGTGATCAGACGGGAGCCCTTGAAGCGCTTGTGCAGTTCGACGGCACCCTCGTACGGGGTGGCCGCGTCGTCCGTGGACTGCACGATGAGCACCTGCGGCAGGCCCTTGTGGGTCTTGACGTCCACCGGCGTCTGCTGCTTGACCGGCCAGTAGGCGCACGGCAGGTTCATCCATGCGTTGGCCCAGGTCATGAACGGGTAGTCCTTGTTGAGCCGCGTGTTGTCGCTGTTCCACTTCCGCCAGCTGGTGGGCCACTTGGCGTCGGTGCACTCGACGGCGGTGTAGACGGCGTTGCCGTTCTCCGAGGAGATGTTGCCGGCCGTGTCGGTCAGGTCCGGTGCGGCCGCGTCGACGAGCGCCTGGGTGTCCCCCGCGAAGTACTTGCTGAAGACCGTGGCGATCGGGATCCACGAGGAGTCGTAGTACGGGGCGCTCTGGAAGAAGGAGATCAGCTCGGCCGGGCCGACGATCCCGCCGATGGGGTTCTTCTTCGCGGTGGCGCGCAGTTCGAGCCACTTGGCCTGGACGGCGGCGCGGGTGGTGCCGAGGTGGAAGGTGGCGTCGTTGGCGGCGACCCAGTCCTGCCAGTCCTTCCAGCGGCCCTCGAAGGCGACGTCCTGGTCGAGGTTGGCCTCGTACCAGATCTTCTCGCGGGAGGGGTTGACCACGCTGTCGACGATCATGCGGCGCAGGTGGCCGGGGAACATGGTGCCGTAGACGGCGCCGATGTAGGTGCCGTAGGAGACGCCCAGGAAGTTGAGCTTCTTCTCGCCCAGGGCGGCGCGGATCACGTCCAGGTCGCGGACGGTGTTCGGGGTGGTCATCTGCGCCAGCACGGCCTTGCCGCTGCGCTCGGCGCACCCGTCCGCGTACTCACGGGCGAGCTTGATCTGGGCGAGCTTGTCGGCCTCGCTGTCCGGGACCGGGTCGGCCTTCGGCGCCTTGACGAACTCCTGCGGGTCGATGCAGGAGATGGCCGCGGAGTGGCCGACGCCGCGCGGGTCGAAGCCCACGAAGTCGTAGGCCTTCGCCACGTTGGTCCAGACGGGGGCCTTGGTGGTGACACGGCGCGGGAAGCGCAGGCCCGAGCCGCCGGGTCCGCCGGGGTTGTAGACGAGCGCGCCCTGGCGCTCCTGGGCCGTGCCCGTGTTGCCGATGCGGTCGACGGCGAGCTTGATCTGCTTGCCGTTCGGCTTGGCGTAGTCGAGCGGCACGGTGACCCAGCCGCACTGGATCGGCTTCTCCAGGCCCCAGTCGGCGGGGCAGTCCTGCCAGTCGACGCCGGCCTTGCCGGCGCGCTCCGCGGCGATCGCGGCGCCACGCGCCTCCCGGTCCTGGCCCGGACGGCCGCTGGCCGCGCTCGCCGAGGGCGCCGCGACGGCGCCGGCGAGCATCGTCGCGGCGACGAGTACGCCGGCCGAGCCGAGCGCCGTGGTGCGCTTGTTCGGTCGTATGTCCTTCAAGTGGGAACTCCCCTACCTGGTGATGGCGGCAGAGGGATCCTCGCGGCTATGAGGCACCTGAGAAAAGGTGTCGTTGACCTTCTTTGCCAATCCGATAACCGGAAAGTGATGTACCGCTCACCGGATGTCGACAACGGCGAGCGCCTCGTCCAACGCCCGCCGCAAACGCAGCGCGTCGGGCGCGACGGCGGTGACGAGAGCTGCGGGCCCGGCGAGCGGCATGACCCTGGCGTGCTCGCCGACGCTCCGGGCCGCCGTCGGCCTCTCGAGGAACTCCGGTCGGACGACGACGAGTTGGCCCACGGCACGATACCCCGCGAGGACGGCGGGCCCGTCCCAGCCGCCGGGCGCGCCGGGTCCGCAGGCCAGTTCCTGATCGAGGACGACCCGCCCGGCGACCCGCACGGTGAGTCGGCTGGTCAGCCTCCCGGGCTCCTCCCCCACCCGGCCGAGCACCTGCTCCTCGCGCAGCACGAGCCGGGCGTCGGCCCCGAGCCCGACCCGTGTGGTGACGAACAGTTCACTCCCCTTGGCCGAGATCAACTGCTCGGGCAGCCAGCGCAGTTCGCCACCGTCGGCGACGGTGAGGCGTACGTCGTAGTGGGCCTCGTCCTTCGCCTGCCCGGGCAGGGCGATGGTCGCGGCGGCCGAACCGACGTGCAGCCGGGCGCCGCCTGCGACGTCGGCCTCGACGGCGAAGCGGTCGCCGCCGAGAGGTCCGCTCATGGCGCCGACGAGCATGACGCGCGCCTCGCCGTCGGCGGCCCGGGTGCGGCGCAGGGCGAGCGGTCCGTCGCTCTCGAGGACGGGCAGGGCGGTCCCGCCGCGCCCGTCGGGCCTCGCCCCGATGCGTGCGGTGGCGTGCACTCCGCTCATGTCACGCCGTCCAGGCGGCGAACTGCGCCCGCACCCACGCGGCGACGTCCGTGACACCGCCCTCGCTGCGCAACGACTGGAAGACGACCGGGAGTTCGGCCCGCTGGGCCTTGGCGTCGGCGGCCATCCGGGCGAGGTCGGAGCCGACGTACGGCGCGAGGTCGGTCTTGTTGACGACGAGCAGATCGGCGGTGGTGACACCGGGCCCGCCCTTGCGCGGGATGTCGTCCCCGCCGGCGACGTCGATGACGAAGATCTGCGCGTCCACGAGACCCTTGGAGAAGGTGGCGGTGAGGTTGTCCCCGCCGGACTCGACGAGGATCAGGTCCAGCGGCCCGGCCTCGTCCTCCAGATCCTCCACGGCCTCGAGGTTGGCGGAGATGTCGTCCCGGATCGCGGTGTGCGGGCAGGCGCCCGTCTCGACGGCGGTGATCCGTTCGGGCGGCAGCACGGCCTCCCGCAGCAGGAACTCGGCGTCCTCACGCGTGTAGATGTCATTGGTGACGACGGCGAGGGACAGTTCGTCACGCAGCGCCCGGCAGAGCGCGGCGACGGTGGCGGTCTTGCCGGACCCGACGGGGCCGCCGAGTCCGATACGGAGGGCGCGCCGCGATCCGTCCGTGCGGTGCGCGTCGGCGCTGACGGCGGCCGGCCCGTGGGGGGTGTGGTCGAGATGCATGGCTACGGCTCCTCAAGTCAGCCCGTCCGGCGTGTGAGGACGAGGCCCTTTCCAGGGCCGAACGGGGGTCCGGGGGCAGAGCCCCCAGGGTCGGGATCGGGAAGGGCGGCGGGGGCGACGGCATCCGTCTGCGGCACCGCCGCCGGCACTCACGAGGCGAACAGCCTTACCGGCCAGGCGGCGTGCACCTCCGCCCCGATCTCCAGCAGCGGCGCCGACGCCGCCGGCAGCACGTCGACGCCCTTCGTCGGCACCGCAGCCCCGCAGGACACCGCCCGGTCGACGACCCGGTCCAGCTCGGGCGCCAGCCGGGCCAGCACCGCCGTGGCCTCGAACGGGTCGAGGCTCAGCAGCCGCACCACGGCCGTCGCCGGTCCGCTCACGCTCTCGTAGACCGAGCAGTACGCCGCGTCCTCCGCCCCGAGCCCGGCCGCCCGCGCGGTCAGCCCCAACACCACGGGCTGATGGGCTCCCTTGGGGAACTCGCGTGCCAGTGCGTCGAGTTCGGTGCTCGGCCAGGCCGCCCGGGCGGCCCGCATCAGTTGCCGGCCCAGCTTCCTGGCGGTCAGCCGCAGCGCCGGGGACGGGGTGCGGGCGTCCGCCGCCGCGTCCAGCTCCGCCGGGTTCGCCCCGGCCGCGGCGGCGGCCGCCAGCGCCGCCGTCACCAGTCCCGCGGTGTGCAGCCTCCCGTGGAGGAAGGTCTCCAGGCTCGTCGCGCCGGTGATCCGGCCCGCCTTGACGGCCTCCTCCGCCCCTGCGGAGTGCGCGTGCCCTCCGGCGGGGAAGCGGCCGTCGGCCAGGACGAGCAGTGCTGCCCTTGTCACATCGATGTCCTCAGAACCGGATCAGAACCGCGTCAGAACAGGAAGTAGCGCTGAGCCATGGGCAGTTCGGCGGCCGGAGTCGCCTCGACCAGCTCGCCGTCGATGTGCACGGCGAAACTGTCGGGGTCGACCTGGACGCGCGGCCGGGCGTCGTTCTCCCGCATGTCCGCCTTGGTCACCCCGCGCGTGGAGTCGATGGCGACGAACCTCTTGCCCAGCTGCAGACGCTCCGGCAGCCCGTCCTCGATCGCGAGCGGCGCCACGAAGTTGAACGAGTTCGACGCGGGTGCCCGGCCGATCGCGCCGTACATCGGACGCGGCAGGATCGGCTGCGGCGTGGGGATCGAGGCGTTGGCGTCGCCCATCTGCGCGTACGCGATCTGTCCGCCCTTGATGACGAGGTGCGGCTTGACGCCGAAGAACGCCGGTTCCCACAGCACCAGGTCGGCGAGCTTGCCGCCCTCGACCGAGCCGATCTCGCGGGCCAGCCCCTGAGCCAGTGCGGGGTTGATCGTGTACTTGGCGATGTAGCGGCGCACCCGGTGGTTGTCCGCCCGGCCGTCGCCCGGCAGGGAGCCCCTGCGCCGCTTCATGACGTGCGCCGTCTGCCAGGTCCGCAGGACGACCTCGCCGACCCGGCCCATGGCCTGCGCGTCGGAGGAGATGATCGAGATCGCCCCGAGGTCGTGCAGGACGTCCTCGGCGCCGATCGTCGACGGCCTGATACGCGACTCGGCGAACGCCAGGTCCTCGGGGACCGCCGGGTTGAGGTGATGGCACACCATCAGCATGTCGAGGTGTTCCTCGGCGGTGTTCACCGTGTACGGCCGCGTCGGATTGGTCGAGCTCGGCAGCACGTGCGGCTCGGAGACCACGGTCATGATGTCCGGCGCGTGCCCGCCGCCCGCACCCTCGGTGTGGTAGGCGTGGATGCCGCGTCCGGCTATCGCGGCGAGCGTGTCCCCGACGAACCCGGCCTCGTTGAGGGTGTCCGTGTGGATCGCGACCTGGATGCCCGTCCGGTCGGCCACGGTCAGCGAGGCGTCGATGACGGCGGGTGTCGAGCCCCAGTCCTCGTGCAGCTTCAGGCCGAGCGCCCCGCCCCGGATCTGCGACAGCATCGCGTCCTGCGAGACGGTGTTGCCCTTGCCGAGGAAGCCGATGTTCAGCGGGTACTGCTCCATCGCCTCCAGCATCCGCGCGAGGTGCCAGGGGCCGGGCGTGACGGTGGTCGCCTTCGAGCCCTCGGCCGGTCCGGTGCCGCCGCCGACCAGTGTGGTGACACCGGCGGACAGCGCCTCGTCGGCGATCTGCGGGCAGATGAAGTGGACGTGCGCGTCGACCGCGCCGGCCGTCAGGATCCGTCCGTTGCCGGCGATGATCTCGGTCTCCGGGCCGATGACCAGGTCCGGGTGGACCCCGTCCATCGTGTCGGGGTTGCCGGCCTTGCCGATCCCGGTGATGCGCCCGTCGCGGATGCCGACGTCGGCCTTCACCACCCCCCAGTGGTCGACGACGACCGCGCCCGTGATGACGGTGTCGGGTGTGCCGTCCGCGCGCGTGGCGCGGGACTGTCCCATGGACTCACGGATGACCTTGCCGCCGCCGAAGACCGCTTCGTCACCGGCGAGTCCGGGGCCGCCGCAGCGGTCCTCCTCGATCTCGATCAGCAGGTCGGTGTCGGCGAGCCGGATGCGGTCGCCGGTCGTCGGACCGAACAGGTCGGCGTACGCGGCACGCGAGATCTCAGGCATCGAGGGCACCTCCGGTCTCCCCGCGCAGACCGGGCACGACCCGGGCGCCGGCGAGGGGGACGAGTTCGACGTCGACGGGGATCCCGGGCTCGAAGCGCACGGCGGTGCCGGCGGCGACGTTCAGCCGTCGGCCGCGCGCGGCGGCGCGGTCGAACTCCAGGCCGGGGTTGGCCTCGGCGAAGTGGTAGTGGGAGCCGACCTGGACGGGCCGGTCGGCGGCGTTGAGGACGGTGAGCCGGGTGACCTCGCGGCCCTCGTTGTAGACGACCGGGTCCGCCGCGAACAGGATCTCTCCGGGAATCATCGACGCCCCCTCAGACGATCGGGTCGTGGACGGTGACGAGCTTGGTGCCGTCCGGGAAGGTGGCCTCGACCTGGACGTCGTGGATCATCTCGGGGATGCCCTCCATGACGTCGTCGCGGGTGAGCAGCTTGCGGCCGGAGGACATCAGCTCGGCCACCGTACGGCCGTCACGCGCCCCTTCGAGGATGTGCGACGTGATGAGGGCCACGGCTTCCGGGTGGTTGAGCCTGAGCCCGCGGGCCCGGCGCTTCTCGGCGACGTCGGCCGCCACGTGGATCAGCAGCCTCTCCTGCTCGTGCGGGGTCAGTTGCACGTCCCACCTCACATCCTCGCTCCGGACCGTGCGGGGCCCGGTTCCGCGGCCACGGGGAAAAGACCCTGGTGGCATGGATCGGCAGGCTAGTTGGACCGCATTTCGAGCAAGTTAACCGAGCTGTGATCGATTCAGGCCCCGACAGCGGGGCCGACACGCTCATCAACGCGCGCAGCCCGTCACGCAGTACCTCGACGGGGGCGGGCCCGAGCAGCGACTGCTGGACGAGGAAGCCGAGGACGACGGCGATCAACGTGCGGGCCACATGGTCGGGCGACACATCGGACCGCATCATCCCGGCCTCCTGGTAGGCGACCACGATCCGCCCCCACGCCTCGCGCACCCCGCTGTAGCCCTCGCTCAGGATCGCCGCCAGTTCAGGGTTGCGCAGCGTCTTGGTCCACACCTGGATCACCAGGCGGGGGAAGGCCGGCTGCCCGTCGACGGTCAGGGACTCCCGGGAGGCGTGCACCCGGCCGAAGACCGAGGAGACCAGGATGTCGGGCGCCGGTGGCGGAATGTGCCGGCCCTCCTCCTCGAAGCTCTCGCGGACCTCGCCGAGCACCTCGCCGACGATCGCGGCGATGAGCTTCTTTTTACCGCTCACGCCGACCCGACCCGCCCGCTTCCAGGGGGAGCCCCCATGCCCGCCACCCGGCGACTGATCGCCGTCGTCCTGCTCGTCCCGACCCTCGCCGCCGTCGCCCTGTGGGCCTTCGCCTGGCCGGCCGCCCGCACCGCGCCCCGCGACCTGCCGATCGGCGTGGCCGGCCCGCCCGCCGCGACCGCGCAGCCGGAGAGGCGACTGACCCGGCACGGGGGCGCCTTCGATCCACCACTACGCCGACGGGACGGCCGCCCGGGACGCCGTGGAGGACCGCACCGTATACGGCGCGGTGGTCGTCACGGCCGAGGGGTCCGAGCTGCTGACCGCCTCGGCCGCGAGCCCACTGGTCGCGCAGCTGCTCCAGCAGGCGGCCGCGCAGCCTGCGGCCGCCTCGGGCACCCGGGTGAGGACGGTGGACGTGGTGGCGGCGCCGGCCGCCGACCCGCGCGGTTCGGCCCTCGGTGCGAGCGTGCTGCCGCTGGCCCTCGCCGGGATCGCGGCCGGCGCGGTGGCGTCCCTGCTGGGCCTGCGCGGGTCCGTGCCGTGATGGCGCTGGTCGGCGCCGCCGCCCTGGTCGGGCTGGTCGCCGCGGCGCTGGCGCACAGCTGGCTCGGGGTGCTCACCGGTGACTGGTGGGCGGAGGCCGCGGTGCTGGGGCTGTCGACGCTGGCGGTGAGCGCGGCGGTGGCGGGCTGTGCCGCGCTGCTCGGCACGCCGGGCATCGGAGTCGTGTCGTTCTTGGTGATGGGGACATCGCGCTGTACATCAACTCCCCCGGCGGCTCCTTCAGCGCGATGACGGCCCTCTACGACACCATCCGGTACGTCACCTGCGACGTGGAGACGACCTGCCTGGGCCAGGCGGGCTCGACCGCGGCGGTGCTGCCGGCGGCGGGCACTCCGGGCAAGCGGTACGCACTGCCGGGCGCGCGGATGACGATCCGCCAGCCGTCCCTGCCCGAGCCCTTCGAGGGACAGGCGAGCGACCTGGCCGTCCAGGCCGAGGAGCTGGCACGCACCCGCGCGAGCCTGGAGGAGATGCTCGTACGGCACACCGGGCGGACGCCGGAGCAGGTGACCGCGGACATCGAGCGGGACACGTTCCTCACCGCCCAGGAGGCCGTGGCGTACGGCCTGGTGGACGGAATCGTCCCCAGCCGCAAGGCCTCGGCCGGCACGCCCGGCGGGAGGTGAGCCGCCGATGGTGCCCGAGCTGCCCCCGCTGCCCCCACTGCCCGCGCTGACCCGCGCGGAGGCCGAGCTGACCGACGGTTACCTCGACGTGGTCGACATGCTCGGCCGGATCAACCCCGCCCACCACGGCGACACCTACCGCGGGCTGCGCGCCGCCCAGGCTCTGGTGACCAAGGCGGCCGCGCTGCGCGACGCGCTGACCCTGATGCACCAGCGGGGCGAGAGCGAGCTGCACGCGCCGACGCTCGCGCGGGCGCTGCGCGTCCTGGACGGGGAGCGCCGCACCGCGCGGGTCACGCTGCCCCCGCTCGCCGACAGTTGAGCCGACCGGCCGACCCCGGTCCGGACCCGGACACGCCGACGACGTGACGACCGGACCGGAGTCGAAACGGCCCAGAAGGCGTACCCCCGTTCGGCAGAACGTCTACTGTTCCCCCAGACGCCCAGAGGTTGCGCAAAAGGACGCACTTCGGGTGGAACAGGAGGCGTCACCGCTGGTGGGAGCCCCTGAGGCGCCCTGACACCTGATCACCCATCAGAGTGTTCACCCGAACGGGTGAGTGGTGAGTAACCCCACAAATCCCCGGTTCCGTTGGGAATTTCGGACATCGGTGAGCCAAGATCCCTGACTGACGACAAGCCCCCGCCACAAGCGGCGGGGCGGTCCGGGCGGACGCCGAGTCCTGCCGCCTCCCGGATGACCGGTCGACAGGAGTGCATCGGCAGGAGTGGAGGACCCAAGCACGACGGGTCGCCGGAACGGTCACGCCATGACCGGACCGAGCAGCCCTTGGGGTGAAGCCGCAGCAGCGGCCGGGCAACTTCGCCAGCCCGAATCCGACAGGTCATCCTTCACAGGCGGCTGACGAAGGGTTGCGCATGACTGCGCTCAATCGTGTCCCGTCGCTCATGGCCCGGGCCGGTACGGCCTCGGCTTTCGCCATCGCCGCCGTGGGCGGCTCGGTCGTGGTCCCGGGGCTCGCCCCCGACGCCGCGGCCGCCACACCGGCGACGAAGGCGCTCCAGATTGCGGCCTCCAAGAAGGGTGCCCCGTACAAGTACGGGGCCACCGGACCGAAGAGGTTCGACTGCTCCGGGCTCACGCTGTACTCGTTCAAGAAGGCGGGCAAGAGCCTGCCCCGGACGGCGGCCCAGCAGTACAACAAGACGAAGCACATCTCGTCGTCCAGCCGCAAGGCAGGCGACCTCGTGTTCTTCCACTCGGGCTCGAACGTGTACCACGTCGGGATCTACGCGGGTAAGGGCAAGATCTGGCACTCGCCGAAGACCGGCGACGTGGTGAAGCTCCAGAAGATCTGGACCAAGAGCGTCTGGTACGGGCGGGTCCGCTAGGGCCTGCCCGGGTCACGGGCTGGTTTTCCCGGGGCGGTGGGGGTGTCCTGACGCGCCTTCATCGCCCCGGGAGCTCACCCTCCGCCGGGGCCGTCAGAGCTCCGGTCACCGGCTCCGTCGCCGGGACGGCCCACGGGAGCTCGACGGTGACCGTCTTGCCGCCCTCCCGGGTGGGCCGCACTCTCAGCCTGCCGCCGCACTCCGCGGTCAGCCAGCGAATGATCACCATGCCTCGGCCGTTGTCCTGCTGGACGGCGGCCGGCAGTCGTTTGGGGAAGCGCGGGTGGCTGTCGGTGACCCCGACGCGCAGGTGTTCGTCGCGGTCGAGGACCAGCTCCACCGTGAAGGTGGGCGACTGCCCGAAGGTGTGCTGTACGGCGTTGGTGGCGAGTTCCGAGACGATCAGCCGGATGGCGTCGGCCGTCTCCGTGTCCGCCGGCAGACCCCATTCCCCGAGGACGTCGGCCACGAAGACGCGGGCCGTGGAGACCGAGGCGGGATCGCTCGGCAGAATGACGGATGCTTCCAGGTGATCTGCCATGGCGACGTCGTCCCTTTCCCACGGGACCGGGAGCCCGACACGGTGCGGATGGTTCGAGTACGGTCCCGGACTGGTGCTTCTTCGCCAGACTGCCATTACCGCGCCGGTCACGGGTGGGATCCACCAGGATATGCATATATCTGTCGCCCAATGCGGTGAACTCTGCGACGGCAGAGCGTATTTGGTCGGCCCGATAGGAGTAAGGAGGGACCCATGCAGCACGGTCCCGCGGTGCGTCGCCGAAAGCTGGGCGCCGAACTGCGCAATCTGCGCGCCCAGGCGGGGCTCACCAGTGGTGAGGCGGCCCGGCTCGTGGGCTGGCACCAGTCCAAGGTGAGCCGCATCGAGACCGGTATCAGTGGATCGAAACCGGCCGATGTGCGGTTACTCCTCGACGCCTATGGGGTCGAGGATCCGCAACTGCGGGAGCTGATGCTGGCGTTGGCGAGCGACGGCGGCAGTGGCGGCCGGGACCACTGGTGGCACGCCTACCGCGGGGTGCTGCCGCCCACCTATCGGGACTTCATCAGCCTGGAGTCGCAGGCGAGTGCGATGCGCACCCTGGAGACGACGGTGGTGCCGGGACTGCTGCAGACGCCCGAGTACGCACGCGCGGTGACCAGGGCGGCCGTGGAGGGGAGCGACGAGGACCAGCTCGACACCCTGGTGGAGGTACGGCTGGCCCGCCAGGACGTGCTGCGCGCGCAGCCGCCGCTGGAACTGTGCGCGGTACTGGACGAGGCGGTGCTGCGGCGGGAGGTGGGCGGACCCGAGGTGATGGCGCGACAGCTGGGCCGGCTCGTGGAAGCCGCCCGATTGCCCCAAGTGCGGCTCCAGGTACTGCCGTTCGCCGCCGGAGCCCATATCGGGGTAACCGGCCCTTTCGTTATCTTCTCATTTTCGCGCACTTCTGATCTGGACGTGGTTGTTCTCGACCACTTGACGAGTAGCCTCTATCTCGAACGGAAAGAAGACCTCCAGGCCTACACCGAGGCCTTCAACGCCCTTCGGGCGCACGCCCTTTCGCCCGGGGACTCATCGGATTACATCGCCGCGATAGCCGACGGCGCGTAAGGAGGCACCATGTCCGCACCACCGCGGAACGTACCTTCCAGTACCGATCCCGACCGTCTCCCGGATGTGCGGTGGCTGCGCAGCAGCTACAGCACGGGAGCGAACAACTGCGTGGAGACCGCCCGGCCGGCCTCCGGCCCCTGGGCCGGTCTGCTCGCCGTACGCGACTCCAAGGACCCGGCCGGACCCGCCCTGCTCTTCTCCCCCGAGAGCTGGTCGGGCTTCACGGCGGTGTTTTCGCGGGTTCGCTGACCGCACCGGAGTAGCCGGAGCAGTCAGCGGCGGTCCACGGCCGTGTCACGCCGACTCATGGTCGTGTCTCGCCGATCACCCGTACAGCGCGTTCCAGCTCGGCCCCGGAGAGGTCCGCACGCGCGGTCAGCCTGAGGCGCGAGATGCCGTCGGGCACGGAGGGAGGACGGAAGCAGCCCACGGCCAGGCCTGCCGACCGGCAGTCCGCCGCCCAGCGCACGGCCCCCTCCGGGGACGGCGCACGCACGGAGACGACCGCGGCGTCCGGACGCACCGCTGCCAGACCCGCGGCCGTCAGGCGCGCGTGCAGCTCGCCCGCCACCGCACGCGCGCGCGACGCGCGCTGCGGCTCCCGGCGCAGCAGTCCGAGGGCGGCCAGCGCCGCGCCCGCAGCCGCCGGGGCCAGGCCGGTGTCGAAGATGAACGTCCGGGCCGCGTTCACCAGATGCTCGATCACCCGCGCGGGCCCCAGTACGGCGCCGCCCTGGCTCCCCAGCGACTTGGACAGCGTGACCGTGACGACGACGTCGTCGGCGCCCGCCAGACCCGCCGCGTACGGAGCGCCCTGCCCGCCGTCCCCGAGCACACCGAGCCCATGGGCGTCGTCGACGACCAGTCCGGCGCCGTACTCCCGGCAGGCGGCCGCCAGGGCGGCCAGCGG
Source organism: Streptomyces sp. NPDC060002 (assembly GCF_042737245.1). Taxonomy (NCBI): domain Bacteria; kingdom Bacillati; phylum Actinomycetota; class Actinomycetes; order Kitasatosporales; family Streptomycetaceae; genus Streptomyces; species Streptomyces sp. NPDC060002. Next base: position 129,990 of record NZ_JBHWUW010000014.1, on the reverse strand, counting down.
GGCGGCGTCGCCGTCGACCGAGAAGACCGTGTCGGAGACGGCCACGGCCGGGCCGTCGTGCGTGCCGAGCGCCTTGCGCACCGCGTCCGGGTCGGCGTGCCCGACGACCTGGGTGGCGCCGCGGGCCAGCCGGCAGCCGTCGATGAGCGAGGCGTGGTTGCCCGCGTCGGAGACGATGAGCGAGCCGTGGGGGGCCAGCGCGGTGACCGCTGCCAGGTTGGCCGCGTACCCGGAGGAGAAGACGAGGGCCGCCTCGAAGCCGCAGTGCTCCGCGAGCTCCCGCTCCAGCTCGCCGTGCAGCTCGGTGGTGCCCGTGACGAGCCGGGAGCCGGTCGCACCGCCGCCCCAGGTCCTGGCGGCCGCCGCGGCGCCCTCCGTGACCTCGGGATGGCGGGCGAGGCCCAGGTAGTCGTTGCTCGCCAGGTCGAGGAGCGGCGAGTCGGCCGGGCGGGGCCGCAGAGTCCGTACGAGCCCGGCCCGGCGGCGCAGCTCCGCCTGTTCGTCGATCCAGCCGAACGCCATGGGTCCTCCGGGCTTTTGTAGGTAGCGGACAGACACTAGCGGGCCGGCCGCCCACCCACGGTGTGGCAATACCCACACGTCGAACCCGGTGTGTTGTGCGATCCCTACCTTGGCCCGGAGCGGGTGCGTAGGACAGGATCGGCTCTCATGGACCTGCTGAACACGCTGGTGGACAAGGGGCTTCGGCGCGAGCTGCCGACCCGCGAGGAAGCGCTGGCCGTGCTGGCCACTTCCGACGACGACGTGCTGGACGTGGTGGCCGCGGCCGGCCGGGTGCGCCGGCAGTGGTTCGGGCGACGGGTGAAACTCAACTACCTCGTCAATCTCAAGTCGGGGCTGTGCCCCGAGGACTGCTCCTACTGCTCCCAGCGGCTCGGCTCCACGGCCGGGATCCTCAAGTACACCTGGCTCAAGCCGGACGAGGCCTCGCAGGCGGCGGCGGCCGGGCTGGCGGGCGGGGCCAAGCGGGTCTGTCTGGTGGCGTCCGGGCGCGGTCCGACGGACCGTGACGTCGACCGGGTCGCCGGCACCATCAAGGCGATCAAGGACCAGAACGAGGGCGTCGAGGTCTGCGCCTGTCTGGGTCTGCTCTCCGACGGCCAGGCCGAACGGCTGCGCGAGGCGGGCGCCGACGCCTACAACCACAACCTGAACACGTCCGAGGGCACGTACGGGGAGATCACGACCACGCACACGTACGCCGACCGGGTGGACACGGTGCAGAAGGCGCACGCGGCGGGTCTGTCTGCGTGCTCGGGTCTGATCGCCGGCATGGGCGAGTCCGACGAGGACCTGGTGGACGTCGTCTTCTCGCTGCGCGAGCTGGACCCGGACTCCGTCCCGGTCAACTTCCTCATCCCGGTCGAGGGCACCCCGCTCGCCAAGGAGTGGAACCTCACCCCGCAGCGCTGTCTGCGCATCCTGGCGATGGTGCGGTTCGTCTGCCCGGACGTCGAGGTGCGCATCGCGGGCGGCCGCGAGGTCCATCTGCGCACGATGCAGCCGCTCGCCCTGCACCTGGCCAACTCGATCTTCCTGGGCGACTACCTCACGACCGAGGGCCAGGCCGGCAAGGCCGACCTGGAGATGATCGCGGACGCCGGATTCGAGGTGGAGGGCGCGGAGCAGGTCACCCTGCCGGAGCACCGCTCGACGGCGGGCGGAGGCTGCGGGTCCCCCGCCGGCGGTGGCTGCGGCTCGCACGAGGGCGGTGGCTGCGGCTCCCACGAGGACTCCGGGTGCGGCTCGCACGAGGGCGGCGGTGTGTGCGGCTCCGTTCCGGCCGCGACTTCGGCCGTGGCCCCGGCCGCGGCGGTCGGCGAGGCCCGTACGGACCTGGTCGCCGTACGCCGCCGTGGCGCCGGTACCGATCTCGCGCCCAATGCCTGAGCTGCCCCCGCTCGGGGTGCCCGAGCTGCTGGAACTCGACCGGCGGCACGTGTGGCATCCGTACGGTCCGATGCCCGGCCGGGTCGCACCGCTCGTCGTGGAGTCGGCGAGCGGGGTACGGCTGCGGCCGGCGGACGGCTCGGGTGAGCTGGTCGACGGCATGGCGTCCTGGTGGTCGGCGATCCACGGCTACAACCACCCGGTGCTCAACGAGGCCGTGCGCGACCAGCTGGGCCGGATGAGTCATGTGATGTTCGGCGGGCTCACCCACGAGCCCGCCGTGCGTCTGGCGAAGCTCCTTGTCGACCTGTCGCCCGAGGGTCTGGAGCATGTCTTCCTCGCCGACTCCGGCTCGGTGTCGGTCGAGGTGGCGGTGAAGATGTGCCTCCAGTACTGGCGCTCGCTGGGCCGCCCGGCCAAGCGACGCCTGCTGACCTGGCGCGGCGGCTACCACGGCGACACCTGGCAGCCGATGTCCGTGTGCGACCCCGAGGGCGGGATGCACGACCTGTGGACCGGGGTGCTGCCCCGGCAGGTCTTCGTGGACCCGCCCCCGGTGGAGTTCGAGGAGGCGTACGCCGACCTGTTGCGCGAGACGATCGGGCGGCACGCCGGCGAACTGGCCGCGGTCATCGTGGAGCCGGTGGTGCAGGGCGCGGGCGGGATGCGGTTCCACTCCCCCGGGTATCTGCGGGTGCTGCGCGAGGCGTGCGACGCGCATGACGTGCTGCTGGTGTTCGACGAGATCGCGACCGGGTTCGGGCGCACGGGCGCGCTGTTCGCGGCGGAGCACGCCGCGGTGACGCCGGACGTCATGTGCGTCGGCAAGGCGTTGACCGGCGGCTATCTGACGATGGCGGCGACGCTGTGCACGTCCCGGGTGGCCGAAGGGATCTCTCGGGGCGAGGTGCCGGTCCTGGCCCACGGGCCGACGTTCATGGGCAACCCGCTCGCCGCGGCCGTGGCGTGCGCCTCTATCGAGCTGCTGCTCGGGCAGGACTGGCTCACGGAGGTCAAACGGATCGAGGCGGGGCTGCGGGAGGGACTCGCTCAGGCGGCGGAGATCCCGGGTGTGCGGGACGTCCGGGTCCTCGGCGCGATCGGCGTCGTCCAGCTCGATCGCCCCGTGGACATGACGGCCGCCACCCGGGCCGCCGTGCGCGAGGGCGTCTGGCTGCGGCCGTTCCGCGATCTGGTCTACACGATGCCGCCGTACGTCACCGGTGACGTGGACGTGGCACGGATCGCGCGCGCGGTGTGCGCCGCGGCGCGGGAGGGATGAACATGCCGATCCTGGTGATCACGGGGACGGGCACGGAGGTCGGCAAGACCGTCACGACGGCCGCGGTCGCCGCGTCGGCGCTCGCGGCGGGGCGGTCGGTGGCCGTCCTCAAGGCCGCGCAGACCGGCGTACGGGCGGACGAGAGCGGGGACGCCGACGAGGTGGCCCGGCTCGCGGGCGCGGTGACGACGGCCGAACTGGCCCGCTATCCCGAACCGTTGGCTCCGGCGACGGCGGCGCGCAGGGCGGGCCTGGCGGCGGTGCGGCCGCAGGACGTGGCGGAGGCGGCGCAGAAGCTGGCCGCCGAGCACGACCTGGTGCTCGTCGAGGGGGCGGGCGGGCTGCTCGTACGGTTCGACGAGGCGGGCGGGACGCTCGCCGACGCGGCGCAGCTGCTGCGCGCGCCGGTGCTGGTCGTGGCCACTGCGGGTCTCGGCACGCTGAACACGACGGAACTGACGGCCCGTGAACTGCGAGCCCGGGGAGTCGAGTTGCTGGGGGTCGTGATCGGCAGCTGGCCCGACTCCCCCGACCTGGCGTCGCGTTGCAATGTCGCGGACCTGCCAGAGGTGGCCGGGGCCCCGCTGCTGGGGGCACTGCCGTCGGGAGCCGGCGCTCTCGCGCCGGCCGACTTCCGTACCGTGGCGCCCGGTTGGCTGGCGCCACGGCTGGACGGGACCTGGGAGGCGGAGGCCTTCCGCGAGCGGACCGGTTCGGGGTTCTAGCCGTCGTCCGCGTCCGCGAGCAGCCGTACGAGTTCGATGCGGGAGCGGATGCCGAGGCGGGTGAAGACGCCGCGCAGGTGGTGGTCGATGGTGCGCGGGCTGAGGGCGAGGCGGGCGGCGATCTCCCGGTTCGTGGCGCCGTCGGCGGCCATCCGGGCGACCAGGAGCTGCTGGGCCGTCAGGTGGGCCGTCGGGCTCCGGTCGCCGCGGGTGGGGGCCGCGGGGGCGCCGAGCGCGCGCAGTTCGGCGCGGGCGCTCTCGGCGCAGTGCGGGGCGCCGAAGGACTCGAACGCCTCCAGCGCGCTGTGCAGCCGGTCACGGGCCTCCGTGCGGCGGCGCAGCCTGCGCAGCGCGCTGCCGAACAGCAGTTCGGTGCGGGCCCGTTCGAAGGCGCGCGCCCCTTCGGCGTGCAGCCGCAGGGCCGTGCGGTAGTGCTCGACGGCGTCGGCGCCCGGTGTGAGCAGGGCCCGGGAGCGGGCGCTGAGGGCCAGGTCGTCGGGGCTGTCGACGGCGCGGGCCCAGCGGTCGTAGTCGGCGTGCGCGACGCGCGCCACGCGGGTCTCGCCGGTGCGGACGGCCGCCTCCACATAGTGCGGGGTGGCCAGGTGGCGGATGGCCCGGTGGCCGTGTCCCGGGCCCGAGGCGGCGAGCGCGCGCAGCCGGGCCGCGGCGGCGTCGAAGCGGCCGGAGCCGAGGTCGAGGAAGGCGAGCGCCCACTGCGCCAGGGCGGCGGGCAGGCCCAGGGCGTGGGCGAGGGCGTAGGACCGGGCGGCCGCGGCCCGCTCCCGGCACAGGTCCTCGTCGCCGGTGAGCGCGGCGAACATCGCCAGGGCGGCCTGGAGATGGCAGGCGCCGTTGTCCTGCCCGGTGGCGTACGCCTGGCGCAGGGCGTCCAGCGCGGCGGCCTCGGCGGCGCGCGGGCGGCCGGTCCAGAAGTCGGCGTAGGCACGGAACTCCATCGCCTGGGACACGGCGGCGGTGACGCCCCGGGCGCGGGCCCCGGCGGCGGCCCGGACCGTGGCGGTGGCGGCGCGGGTGTGGTCGCCGAGCATCAGGGCGGCGATGCCCGCGTGCAGGAGGAGGGTGGGGTCGCCGCCCGGGCCGCACCGTCCGGCGGTCGCCTCCAGCAGGTCGCGCGCGTCCTCGTACCGCCCGTCCACGGCCGCGGCGATGCCGCCGAGCACACCCGGCGGGTCGACGCCCGCCTGTGCTGCGACGAGCGTCGCTTCACGGCATCGACGCAGATCACCGGTGTAGACGGCGGCTTCGGCGGCGCGGGCCAGGAGGTGGGTGACGGGGGCGGTGGAGCTGGAGGCTGAACCCGCCGCCTCGCCGGACTCACGGGACTCACCGAACTCACGGGACTCGCGGGAGAGGGCGGAGGGGGTGACGGAGGGGGCGGTGGTGGTGCCGCTCCGGCCCGGTGGCGGGTTCCCGGGAGCGGGCCGCGCCCCGGCCGCCCGTGCCGCCCCGGCCAGCAGCGCGTCGAACGCCTCCCCCGCGTGCCCGGTCCGCAGGGCGAGGATGCCGGTGAGGGCGTCGGCGTCGGTGCGGGCGGCCAGGGCGCGGGACCGGTCGCCGTCACCGCGGTGCCAGGCGTCGGCCGCCGCGTGGGCGAGGAGCCGGGAGCGTTCGCCCGGGTCCGTGCAGAGCTCGGCGGCGCGTTCGGCCAGGGCGCCCGAGAGCGCCGGGTCGCCGGCGGCGCGCGCCCGGTCGGCGGCCGCCGTCAGTTCCGCGGCGAGCCGCGCGCTGGGCCCGAGGGCGCCCGCGCCCCGGTGCCAGGACCGCCTGGGCGTCTCCGCCGCGCCGTGCAGGACGCGGGCGAGCAGCCGGTGGGCGTCGCGCCGGTCGGCCGGGGCGGCCGTCTCGTACGCGGCGATCCGGGTCCAGGCGTCGCGGAAGCCGACCCCGCCGACCGTGGCGTAGGCGATCCCGGCCGACTCGGCCGCGTCGAGAGACCGGGTGTCGAGGCGGGCGGCGGCGACGGCGCGCAGGAAGGCGTGGGTGGCCACCGGGTACTGGTCGGCGGCCGCCAGCAGGAGCACCAGCCGGGTCCCGTCGGGCAGCGCGCGGACCTCGCGGCGGTGGGCGCGGAGCGTCTCGGGGGCGAGGTCGGCGGGTTCGGCCGGCAGCGGGTCGAGGCCGGCCGCCTGCCGTTCGGTCAGCCGCGCGACGAGTTCGGCGGCGGCACGCGGGTCGCCGTATACGAGGCGCAGCACGCGCACGCGGACGCCTTCGGACAGCGCCGGGACCGGGCGCGGGCCCGCGCCCGGGGGCGGGCCGGGGGGCGCCGGTGGCGAAGTGCGGTCAAGCGACGGGGGGTTCACTCGTGTCACCACACAAGTGACGTTACTGGCGGGTTACTTGAACCGTAAAGACTGGCGATTTCACCGATGCGGCGCGCGTAGACCCGCCGGACACTCCTGGCAACCCCACACGTTTCAGGAGGCATCATGCAGCGCCACAAGCGTCGCATCGCCGCGGCATTCTCGGCCGTGGTCTCTTCGCTCCTTCTGTCACTCTCGTTCTCCGCCCCCACAGCCCACGCCGCGACCCACAACCCGATCGTCTTCGTGCACGGCCTCAGCAGCTCCTCCAGCAGCTGGGACGACTGGGTCGCGGACTTCAAGGCCGACGGCTACACCGCCGCCGAGCTGGACGCCTGGACCTACAGCTGGTCCCAGTCGAACGTCACGACCGCCTCCCAACTCTCCACCGAGATCAAGAACGTGCTGGCGAGAACCGGCGCGTCCAAGGTCGACGTCGTCGTCCACTCCATGGGCGCGCTCAGTTCCCGCTACTACCTCAAGAACCTCGGCGGCACCGCGTACGTGGACGACTTCGTCTCCGTCGCGGGCACCAACCACGGGACGTCGGTCGCCTCGTGGTGCAGCTGGCTCTACACCTCCTGCGCCGAGATGGTCACCGGCAGTTCGTTCCTCACCTCGCTCAACTCCGGTGACGAGACCCCGGGCAGCGTGAACTACGCGGCCTACTGGTCGAACTGCGACTCGGCCATCGACCCGGACTCCTCGGCGCTGCTGAGCGGGGCCACCAACGTCGGCGTCGGATGCATCTCGCACTCCGACATCAACAACGACTCCGGCGTGTACGGGCAGGTGCGCGACTTCATCCAGTAGGCCGTTCGTCCAGCCGGCGACGGCGACAGCACGGGTGCGGCGGGCCTGCGCGGGGGACAATCCCGGTAGGCCCGCTCCTGCTCGGGAGGTCGCCATGCCCCTACGGTCCGCCGGCTCCGGCAAGACGCCCGGTGATCCCGTCCACCACCCGCTGTTCGCCCGCTGCTATGCCCGGCTCGGCACGGCCGCGGAGACCCGCGGCGGTCTGGGTCCCCTACGGGACCAGCTGCTCACGGGACTAGCCGGCCGGATCATCGAGATCGGCGCGGGCAACGGACTGAACTTCGCGCACTACCCGGCGACCGTCTCGGAGGTCGTCGCGATCGAGCCGGAGCGCCATCTGCGCACACTGGCGCTGGAGGCGGCCCTGCGCACGGAGGTTCGGGTGGATGTCGTGCCGGCCGTGGCGGAGGCGCTGCCGGTGAAGAGCGAGGCCTTCGACGGGGCGGTGCTGTCGCTGGTGCTGTGCAGTGTCCGGGACGTCCCCGGCGCCCTCGGCGAGCTGCGGCGGGTGCTGCGGCCCGGCGGCCAGCTGAGGTTCTTCGAGCACGGTCCCGGCGGCGGCCCGGCGATGCGGTTCACCCAGCGCGCGCTGGACCGGACGGTGTGGCCGACTCTGGCCGGCGGCTGTCACCTCACCCGGGACACGCTCGACGCCCTGCACGAGGCAGGGTTCGAACTCGGCCCGTACCGCCGGCTGACCGTGCCGGAGAAGGGTCCGCGGTCCCCCGCCTCGTACTGCGTGCTCGGCAGGGCCCGTCGGCCGTCCTAGCCGTCACTGGCTCCACCGGCGCAGTTCCCGCGCGATGTCGGACACCGACGCGTCCCCGGTCTTGGCCAGGCGGGCCAGGTCGCGGACCTGTTCGGGTGAGGTGGCGACCTTCAGGCCGCTGGCGACGAGGTAGGCGTACGCGACGGCGCAGGCGAACAGGGCGTTGGAGCGCTCCAGCGCGGGGACGTGGATGAGGAGCTGGAGCAGCGCGGCGGCGCGGGCCGGCGCGTCGTCGTAGACGGGGACGTCGAATATCTCGGCCTGGTGGCGTGCCACGGCCGCCACCAGTGCCCCCCAGTCGATGACCTGGGGGTCCCCCGGGGTCTTCTGTTCGGCGAGCATGAGAAGCCAGGCGAGGTCGATACGGAGGTCGCTCAAGGGATCAGCGGCGACCTTCGTGCGTGCCACCCTCGCGTTCCGCCCCGAACTCCTCCGCGAAGACGGACTCGTACTGCTTCATGAAGTCGCTGGCGGCCTCGACGAACGTGTGGCCGACTTCGCCGGCGTCCTGTCTGACCAGCTCTTCTATATAGCGGTTGACGCTCATGCCACGGGCCGTGGCGCGCTCGCGGGCGGCGCGGGCCGTGCCCTCGTCCACGCGTACGTTCAGCTGGGTCTTCGCCATGCCTCGACGCTAGCGCCGTTACGCTAGCAACGGCAAGGGCGGACGGGAGTCGAAAAGGGATACCGGGTGTGCGCCGGGTCACACTACGCTCGGCCGGGCAGAAACATCACCACGCGGTCGACACGTCCGTACGAGCGAGGAGGCAGCCTTGTCCACACCTGCTGCGGAGCACGCCCCCGGCCTGGCCCCGGCCGGCGGGATCGCGGCCCGCGCCCGCGGTCTGACCAAGGCGTACGGCTCCGGCGAGACCACGGTGCTCGCCCTGGACTCGGTGGACGTGGACATCGCGCGCGGCCGCTTCACCGCCGTCATGGGGCCGTCCGGCTCCGGGAAGTCGACGCTGATGCACTGCCTGGCGGGCCTCGACACCGTGTCGGCCGGTCAGGTGTGGATCGGCGACACCGAGATCACAGGGCTGAAGGACCGGGAGCTGACCCGGTTGCGCCGGGACCGGATCGGGTTCATGTTCCAGTCGTTCAACCTGATCCCGACGCTGAACGCGGCCGAGAACATCACCCTGCCCATGGACATCGCGGGGCAGAAGCCCGACCAGAAGTGGCTGGACGAGGTGATCGACACGCTCGGCCTGCGGGACCGGCTGAAGCACCGGCCGTCGCAGCTGTCCGGCGGTCAGCAGCAACGCGTGGCCTGCGCCCGGGCGCTCGCCTCCCGCCCCGAGCTGATCTTCGCCGACGAACCGACCGGCAACCTGGACTCGCGCGCCGGACTCGAGGTCCTCGCGTTCCTGCGGGAGGCCGTCGACCAACTGGGGCAGACCGTCGTCATGGTCACCCATGACCCGGGTGCCGCCGCCCACTCCGACCTGGTGCTCTTCCTCGCGGACGGGCGGATCGTGGACGAGATGGAGCGGCCGACGGCGGACGGGGTGCTGGAACGCATGAAGCGTTTCGACGTGCTCCGTGCTCCGTCCGACGGCGAGAGCGGCGCCGACGCCCACCGCCCGGCCCCCGACGCCGACGCCCACGGCACCGACGCCAAGGAGAAGTGATCCGGTGCTGAAAGCCACCCTCAGGAGCTTCCTCGCGCACAAGGGGCGGCTGCTGCTGTCCGCACTCGCCGTCGTCCTGTCGGTGGCGTTCGTCGCGGGCAGCCTGATCTTCTCCGACACCGTGACGCGCACCTTCGACCGGCTCTTCGCGTCCACGTCGGCGGATGTGACGGTCGGCCCCGCTGACGACCTGAACGCGTCCGTGCCGACCGGCGCGGTGCAGACCGTGCCCGCCTCGCTCGCCAAGGAGGTGGCCCGCGTCGACGGGGTCGCGTCGACCCACGCGGACGTGAGCGTGGAGAACATCACGGTCGTGGACGGCGAGAACAAGTCCGTCGGCCCGACCACGGGCGCGCCCACCATCGCCACCGACTGGTACGTCACCGACCGCAGCCCGGTGAGACTGACCTCCGGCCACGCCCCGCGGGGCGCGGGCGAGGCCATGCTGGACGCCGACACCGCCGACAAGAAGCACGTGAAGACCGGCGACACACTCACCGTGATGGCCCAGCCGGGCTCGTTCAAGGTGAAGATCGTCGGCATCGCCACCTTCACCACCACCAACCCGGGCGCGGCCCTGGTCTTCCTCGACCCCGCGACCGCCGCCACCCAGCTCCTGGGATCGCCGGACAAGGCCACGAGCATCTCCGTCGACGCGGCGCAGGGGGTGAGCGACGCGGCGCTCGAACGGCGCGTCACCGCCGCGATCGGCGCCGGTCCCTACGACGTGAAGACCGCCGACGAGCAGGCGCAGTCGTCGGCGGAAGCGCTGGGCGGGTTCCTCGACGTGATCAAGTACGTGATGCTCGGCTTCGCCGGGATCGCCGTCCTGGTCGGTGTGTTCCTGATCGTCAACACGTTCTCGATGCTGATCGCCCAGCGCACCCGTGAGCTGGGCCTGCTGCGCGCCCTGGGCGCCGACCGCCGTCAGGTGCGCCGCTCGGTGCTCACCGAGGCGGTGCTGCTCGGTCTCGTGGGCTCCACGCTCGGCCTGGCCGCCGGCATCGGTCTGGCGGCCGGGCTGATCAAGCTCATGAGCGCGTTCGGCATGAACCTCAAGACCACGGAGATGGTCGTCGGCTGGGCGACCCCGGTGTCGGCGTACGTCGTCGGCGTCGGCGTCACCTTCGTGGCGGCCTACCTCCCGGCCCGGCGCGCCGCGACCGTGTCGCCGATGGCGGCCCTCGCGGACGCGGACATCGCCGGAGTGGGCCGGCCGCTGAAGGTGCGCGCGGTGGTGGGCGCGGTCGTCGGCGCGCTGGGCGTGGCGGCGCTGGCCGGCTGCGTCAGCGCCTCGAAGACGGCGTCCGCCGCGTCCCTGCTGGGCCTGGGCGTCGTTCTCACTCTCATCGCCACCGTCATCGCGGGGCCGCTGCTCGTCCGCCCGGTGATCCGCGTGCTCGGCGGCGCCTTCCCCGCGCTGTTCGGCTCGGTCGGCCGGATGAGCCAGCGCAACGCCCTGCGCAACCCGCGTCGTACGGGCGCCACGGCGGCCGCCCTGATGGTGGGCCTCGCGCTGGTGGGCGGGATGTCGGTGGCGAGCGCCTCGATGTCCAAGTCCTTCGACGAGCAGATCGACAAGACGCTGGGCGCCGACTTCGTCGTCCAGAACGCCAACTTCACGCCGTTCTCCCAAGAGGTCACTAACGCGGTGCGCGACACCGACGGCGTCGGCCTCGTCGTACGGCAGCGGTTCGCGCCGCTCGCCGTACGGCTGCCCGACGGCAAGCGGGTCGAGACGACCGCCAGCGGCTACGACGACCGGGTCGACGACGTCGCGCACGTCACGTACGCCGAGGGCGACACGGCGGCCGCGCTGGCCGACGGCTCCATCGGCATGGACGTCGACTTCGCCAAGGACCACGGGGTCCGGCTGGGCAGCGTGCTGCCGGTGGAGTTCCCCGGCGACCGGACCACCTCGCTGAAGGTCGGCGCGCTCACCGACCAGGACGCCGGCGACGGGTTCGGCATGCAGGGCGGGCTGTTCCTCGGGATCGCCACCGTCGAGAAGTACGTGCCCGGCGGACAGGACTCGGCGCTCTACGTGAACGCGGCCTCCGGCACGAGCGGGGAGCAGCTGCGTCCGCGCCTGGAGAGGACGCTCGACGCCTATCCGCAGGTACAGGCGCGTGACCAGGCCGACTACAAGAAGCTGGTGCACGACCAGATCGCCGTGCTGCTGTACCTGGTGTACGCGCTGCTCGGGCTCGCGATCGTCATCGCGGTGCTCGGTGTGGTCAACACCCTGGCGCTGTCGGTGGTGGAGCGGACCCGGGAGATCGGGCTGCTGCGGGCCATCGGGCTGGGCCGGCGGCAGTTGCGCCGGATGATCCGGCTGGAGTCGGTCGTGATCGCGGTGTTCGGCGCGGTGCTGGGGCTGGCGCTCGGGCTGGTGTGGGGCGTGTGCATACAGCAGGTGCTGGAGTTGCAGGGCATGAAGGCCCTCGCCGTCCCGTGGGGCACGATCGTCGCGGTGGTCGTGGGCTCCGCGGTCGTCGGTGTCGTGGCGGCGCTGCTGCCCGCGTTGCGCGCCTCCCGGATGAACGTACTGGCCGCGATCGCGCACGAGTGACGCGAACGCGGCACGGACTCCAGCCACTTACACGGCGGGTGGTCCGCATGCCGGAAATTCGCGTTCCGGCCGGTTTCCCGCGTGGTGGGATCGGGCCATGACTGATCTGCGTATACGGGCCGCCGGCCCCGAGGACCTGGACACCGTGCTGGCCTTCTGGAAGACCTCCGCCGAGGGCACGAGCATCAGCGACGACCGGAGCGGGGTGGAGCGGCTGGTCGCGCGCGATCCGGGGGCACTGATCCTGGCCGAGCGGGACGGCGAACTGGCCGGGACGGTGATCGCCGGGTTCGACGGATGGCGATGCCATCTGTACCGCCTGGCGGTGCACCCGGAGCGCCGCCGCCAGGGCATCGGATCGGCGCTGCTGGCCGCTGCGGAGGAGCGGTTCGTACGGCTGGGCGGGCGCCGCGGGGACGCGATGGTGCTCACCCGCAACGAAACGGCACATCATGCCTGGCGCGCGGCGGGGTACGCGCCCGAGGAGAAGTGGCGGCGCTGGGTGAAGCCGCTCAGCGACTGACCGGAGCCCCCGGACGGGCTCTTTTGCCGATCCTTTACCATTGGGGGACTGTGCGGATGACCCGCGCGGTCCCCTGATGACTTCATGAAAGGTGTGAGCGTCCGCCCATGGGCGAGCCTCCCAGTACCCCCACGCGACGTCGCGCGTCCCTCCCCGCCCTGCCCGATCATGGGACGGAGGTGACCCGATGACCGAAGTCCTGCTGCTCCTGGTGGCGATCCTGCTGTCGTTCGCGTGCGGCGCCTTCGTCGCCGCCGAGTTCTCGCTGACCACGGTCGAGCGCAGCGAACTGGAACGGGCGGTGGAGCGCGGCGAGCGCGGCGCGCCAGGAGCGCTCAAGGCCGTGAAGAACCTCACCTTCCAGCTCTCCGGCGCCCAGCTCGGCATCACCGTCACCAACCTGGTGGTCGGCATGCTCTCCGAGCCGTCGATCGCCAAGCTGATCGCCGGGCCGCTGGAGTCGCTCGGCCTGTCCAGCAGCACGTCGAGCTCCGTCGCGCTGGTGCTGGGCACGGCCCTGTCGACCGTGTTCCTGATGGTCGTCGGCGAACTCGTGCCCAAGAACTGGGCGATCTCCTCCCCGCTGGCCGTCGCCAAGCGGGTGGGCAACGCGCAGCGCTGGTTCAGCGCCGCCTTCCGGCCCTTCATCACCCATCTCAACAACACCGCGAACCGCATCGTGCGCCGTTTCGGCGTGGAGCCCACCGAGGAGCTCGCCGCCGCGCGCGGCCCCCAGGAGCTCGCCGCCCTGGCCCGGCACTCCGCGAAGGAGGGCGCCCTGGAGGCGGACACGGCGGAACTGTTCGTGCGCACGCTGAACCTGGCCGATCTGACCGCGGAGAACGTGATGACCCCGCGCGTCCAGGTCATCGCCCTCGACACGGCGGCGACCTGCGAGGACGTGGCGAACGCGACCCGGGCGACGGGCCTGTCCCGGTTCCCGGTGTACCGCGGCAACCTCGACTCGGTGGTCGGCACCGCGCACATCAAGGACGTACTGGCGATCCCGGCGGAGCGCCGGACGCGCGTGCCGGTCTCGGAGATCATGCGTGAGCCGCTCCTCGTGCCCGAGTCACTGACCGTGGACCGGCTGCTCGACCGGCTGTCCGGCAAGCGGACCATGGCCGTGGTCATCGACGAGTACGGCGGCACGGCGGGCGTCGCGACACTGGAGGACATCGTCGAGGAGGTCGTCGGCGAGGTCCGCGACGAGCACGACCCGCACGAGACGTCCGACCTGGCCGCCGCGGGCAAGGACGACGAGGGCCGCGCGCTCTACTCGGCCGACGGCGCCGCCCGCACCGACCAGCTCGCGCGCGTGGGCCTGCACACCCCCGAGGGGCCGTACGAGACGCTCGCCGGCCTGCTCGCCACCGAGCTGGGCCGGATACCGGCCGTCGGCGACACCGTGGAGGTCGCGGGCTGGCGCATGGACGTGGTGGACGCCTCGGGGAGGCGGGCCGCGCGCGTGCTGCTGCACGCGCCGCACGCCCCGTCCGAGGGCTTTGAACAGGAGGCCGGGAAGTGACCGCCGTCCAGTTGCTGATCGCACTGGCGACCCTCGTCGTCAACGCGTTCTTCGTCGGCGCCGAGTTCGCGCTGATCTCCGTACGCCGTTCCCAGATCGAGCAGTACCTCGAAGGCGGCGCGAAGGGCGCCCAGGGCGACCGGCGTGCCAAGAGCGTGCTGTGGGGCCTCCAGCACGTGTCCGCGCTGATGGCGGCCGCGCAGCTCGGCATCACGCTGTGCACGCTGGTCCTCGGTGTGGTCGCCGAACCGGCCATCGCGCACCTGCTGGAACCGGTGTTCCACGCGGTGGGCGTGCCCGAGGGCGCGGGACACGCGGTGTCCTTCGTGATCGCGCTGGCGGTGGCGACCTATCTGCACATGCTGCTCGGCGAGATGGTGCCGAAGAACATCGCGCTCGCGGAGCCGGTGCGCAGCGCGCTGCTGCTGGGGCCGCCGCTGGTCACGCTGGCCCGGGCGCTGCGCCCGGTGATCTTCGCGATCAACGCCTTCGCGAACGCCCTGCTGAAGCTCATGCGGATCGAGACCAAGGACGAGGTCGCCGCGGCCTTCTCCGACGCCCAGCTCGCCCAGATCGTCAAGGACGCGGGCGAGGCGGGTCTCATCGACGACCGCGCCCTGGAGCGGCTGCACGACGCCCTGGAACTGGGCCGGCGCCCGGTGCGGGATGTCGTCCTGCCGCTGGAGCGGGTCGTCTACGCGCGTGTGGGCGTCACTCCGGAGGCGCTGGAGCAGCTGGCGGCGGAGTCCGGGTTCTCCCGGTTCCCCGTGGTGGACGAGGGGCGCAGGATCGTCGGTTACCTGCACGTGAAGGACGCCCTGGACGCCTCGCCCCGGGACACGGCGTTCCGGCTGGGCGACATGCGGCCCATCGCGCGTGTGCGGGAGGCGACACCGCTGGACGACGTCCTCACCGCGATGCGGGGCAGCCGTACGCATCTGGCGGCCGTGCTCGGCTCCGACGGGCGGCTGTCCGGCCTGGTGACCATGGAGGACGTCTTGCAGGAGCTGTTCGGGCAGCGGGCGTGAGCGCGCGAAGGGGTCGGCGTAGGGGGGCAGGGAGGGGGCGGCCGAGGAACCGGAGGTGACCGACCGCTGGGTATGGGACTCGGGCTACCATCGATGTCGCCATGCAGACGAATCCCACACACACCAGCCTGGTCGCGATCGGCGACTCCTTCACCGAGGGCATGTCGGACCTGCTGCCCGACGGCTCCTACCGGGGCTGGGCGGACCTCCTCGCCGCGCGGATGGCCGCCCGCGCCCCCGGCTTCCGGTACGCCAACCTGGCGGTGCGCGGCAAGCTGATCGGGCAGATCGTCGAGGAGCAGGTGCCGGTGGCCGCCGCGATGGGCGCCGACGTGATCACCCTGGTCGGCGGCCTCAACGACACCCTGCGCCCCAAGTGCGACATGGTCCGTGTGAAGGACCTGCTGACGGAGGCCGTGGAACGCCTCACCCCCGCCTGCAAGGAGCTGGTGCTGATGCGCAGCCCGGGTCGGCAGGGGCCGGTCCTGGAGCGGTTCAGGCCCCGCATGGAAGAGCTGTTCGTGCACGTCGAGGAGCTGGCGCAGCGGCACGGCGCGCTCGTCGTCGACCTGTACGGCGCCCCGTCGCTGGGCGACCCGCGCCTGTGGGACGTCGACCGGCTGCATCTGTCGGCGGAGGGCCACCGCCGGGTCGCGGAGGCGGTCTGGCAGAGCCTCGGACACGACCCCGAGGACACCGAGTGGCACACGCCGATGCCGGCGACACTTCCTCCGGGCTGGGCCGCCCGGCGCGTCGCGGACGCGCGGTTCGCCCGGCAGTACCTCCTCCCCTGGATAGGCCGCCGCCTGACCGGCCGGTCCTCCGGGGACGGTCTGCCGCCGAAACGGCCCGATCTGCTGCCGTACGAGGGCCGGCCGTACGAGGGCCGGGCCTAGCCAGACGGTTCGCGTACGCCGCGCCGCTGACCGGCGGCGCGGCCGGAGCCGAGGCGGGCCGCGCCGGAGCCGGGTGCGGTCGACCGCCTCGTGCGACGCCCGGGCGAATCGCAGGTGCAGCGCGCGCACGGCTTCTGCCTGCACCACCGGGTGCCGCTCGGCACGGACGCCGACGTCGCGCCGCACCAGGCGAAGTGACGCCGGTCTCGTAGGTTCCGCCGAACAAAATCGTGGCGCTGGCCTGCACGAATCGCCAGTAGAATCCGTCCACGTGACTTCCGCTCCCGCCAAGCCCCGCATCCCCAACGTCCTCGCCGGACGCTACGCCTCCGCCGAGCTCGCCACGCTCTGGTCGCCCGAGCACAAGGTGAAGCTGGAGCGTCAGCTCTGGCTCGCCGTGCTGCGGGCGCAGAAGGACCTCGGGATCGAGGTGCCGGACGCGGCGATCACCGACTACGAGCGTGTCCTCGACACCGTCGACCTGGCCTCCATCGCCGAACGCGAGAAGGTCACCCGGCACGACGTGAAGGCCCGGATCGAGGAGTTCAACGACCTCGCCGGCCATGAGCAGGTCCACAAGGGCATGACGTCCCGCGATCTGACGGAGAACGTCGAGCAGCTCCAGATCCGGCTCTCGCTGGAGCTCGTCCGCGACCGCACGGTGGCCGTGCTGGCGCGCCTCGGCAAGCTGGCCGGCGAGTACGGCGAGCTGGTCATGGCCGGGCGCTCGCACAACGTGGCCGCGCAGGCCACGACCCTCGGCAAGCGGTTCGCGACCGCCGCCGACGAGCTGCTCGTGGCGTACGGCCGGGTCGAGGAGCTGCTCGGGCGGTACCCGCTGCGCGGCATCAAGGGCCCGGTGGGCACCGCCCAGGACATGCTCGACCTGCTCGGGGGCGACGCCGCGAAGCTCAGCGATCTGGAGGACCGGATCGCCGGTCACCTGGGCTTCTCGCAGGCGTTCACGTCCGTCGGCCAGGTCTACCCGCGGTCGCTGGACTACGAGGTCGTCACCGCGCTGGTGCAGCTCGCTGCGGCCCCCTCCTCGCTGGCGAAGACGATCCGGCTGATGGCCGGGCACGAGCTGGTGACCGAGGGGTTCAAGCCCGGCCAGGTCGGCTCCTCGGCGATGCCGCACAAGATGAACACCCGCTCCTGCGAGCGCGTCAACGGCCTCATGGTCATCCTGCGCGGCTACGCGTCGATGACCGGCGAGCTGGCGGGCGACCAGTGGAACGAGGGCGACGTGTCCTGCTCGGTGGTGCGCCGGGTCGCGCTGCCGGACGCGTTCTTCGCGCTCGACGGTCTGCTGGAGACGTTCCTGACGGTGCTCGACGAGTTCGGCGCCTTCCCGGCGGTCGTCGCCCGGGAGCTGGACCGCTACCTGCCGTTCCTCGCCACCACCAAGGTGCTGATGGGCGCGGTGCGCGCGGGCGTCGGCCGTGAGGTCGCGCACGAGACGATCAAGGAGAACGCCGTCGCCTCGGCGCTGGCGATGCGCGAGCAGGGTGCCGAGCGCAACGAGCTGCTGGACAAGCTGGCCGCCGACGAGCGGCTGCCGCTCGACCGGGCCCAGCTGGACGCGCTGATGGCCGACAAGCTGTCCTTCACTGGTGCCGCGGCGGCCCAGGTGACCACGGTCGTCGGCCGGATCGAGGAGATCGTGAAGCAGCGTCCGGAGGCGGCCGGCTACACCCCCGGAGCAATCCTCTGACGCGCTTCACCCAGGCGGAGCTGGAGGCCGCCCGCGACCGTCTCGTACCGGACGTCGTCGCGGGCGGCCTGCGCATGCTGTTCTGCGGCATCAACCCGGGCCTGATGACGGCGGCGACCGGCCACCACTTCGCCCGTCCGGGCAACCGCTTCTGGCCGGTGCTGCACCTGTCCGGCTTCACCCCGAGGCTGCTGAAACCGGCGGAGCAGCAGGAGCTGCCGTCCTACGGGCTCGGCATCACCAACGTGGTGGCGAGGGCGACCGCGCGGGCAGACGAGCTCACGGCGCGGGAGTACCGGGACGGCGGACGGCTGCTGGCGGAGAAGGTGACCCGGCTGAAGCCCCGCTGGCTGGCGGTGGTGGGCGTGACCGCGTACCGGGCGGCCTTCGACGACCGCAAGGCCGCGGTGGGCCCGCAGCGGCGGGTCATCGGGGACACCCGGGTGTGGGTGCTGCCGAATCCCAGCGGGCTGAACGCGCATTGGACGGCGGCGACGATGGCGGAGGAGTTCGCGCGGCTTCGGGTGGCGGCGGAGGGCTGAGGACCTCGTGCGGGGGCCTCAGGGCGGGTCGGTCCCGGTGACGACCAGAAGCAGCCGGATCTCGTCGCACGGGTCGAGGTCGGCGACACCCAGGGCCACCCAGCGGCCCTGCTCCTCCGCCCGCCAGAGGTACACGTCCGCCACCCGGAGGCTCAGCTCGGCCCAGGGCTCGGGTATCTCCTCGGTCCCGGTCCGCAGCCGGACCGTCTGCAGACCTACGTGGTACGGATCTCCCCATCTCCCCGTCAGTTTCCCGGCCAGGTGTTCCTTCTCCTCGTGGAACCGCTCCACCTCCGCGAGACGCACCGCGGCGTCCGTGACCGCGAGGCCGTGACTGGTCACCAAGGCCGTCGTGCGGTCACCGGGCCCGAGGTGCCTGTCGATGTCCATGACCTCCAGTAAACCCGCCGCCACTGACAATTGGCGGACCGTCAGTCCGCCGACCGCTCGGGCGTCCCTTCGCCACACGCTCCTGGCCCCTGCCGGACCGGGTGCGCGGCGCGCAACCGGCGAGGCTCGCGGCGCGCAACCGGACACAGGCGGTGATCACGGCGTACGCGCCGGGGTTCGTCGCGCCGGGGTGAGCGCGCTCCCGGTAGGTATCGGTACGGATTCCTTTCTCGCCGGGGTCCTCCCCGCCGAGTACGATCCGCCCAACACGCGCACGAGCTGGAAGGACGGACGTTGGGGCAGCTGACCGGCGGGGATCCCTCGCTGCTGCGAAGGATCAATTCCGCGGTGGTGCTGCACGCGCTGCGTGCCGCGGACTGCGCGACGCTCACGGAGATCACCCGCGTGACGGGCCTGTCCCGGCCGACCGTGGAAGGGGTCGTCGAGGACCTCATCGGGGCGGGGCTCGTCGTCGAGAAGGCGGCCGACGAGAGTGTGGCCCGGCGGCAGGGGCGGCCCGCGCGGCGGTTCCGGTTCCGGGCGGAGGCCGGGCACCTGCTGGGGCTGGAGATCGGCTCGCACCGGGTGGCCGCGCTGCTGGCCGACCTGGACGGCCGGGTGCTGGGCGCGCAGGCCAGGGACGTCGACGAGGCGGCGCCCGCGGACGAACGGCTGGAGCGGCTGCGTACGGCCGTCGCCGAACTGCTGCGCCGGGCGGGCGTCCCGCGCAGCTCGCTGCGGGCGGTGGGCGTCGCCACGCCCGGGATCGTGGAGGCGGACGGGACCGTACGGCTGGGCACCGCGCTGCCCGAGTGGACGGGGCTGCGGCTGGGCGAGCGGCTGAGCCGTTCCTTCAAGTGTCCGGTGCTGGTGGAGAACGACGCCAACGCGGCGGCCGTGGCCGAGCACTGGAAGGGGTCGGCCACCGAGTCCGACGACGTCGTCTTCGTGCTGGCCGGGCTGAGCCCGGGCGCCGGCTCACTGATCGGCGGCCGGCTGCACCGGGGGTACGGCGGGGCGGCCGGGGAGATCGGCGCACTGCATCTGCTGGGCCGGGAGGTGACACCGGAGACGCTGCTGTCCATGACGGACGAGCCGCTGCATCCCCTGGACGAGCAGGCGGTCGCCGAGGTGTTCGCGCAGGCCCGCGAGGGCGACAAGCAGGCCCGGGCGGCGGTGGAGCGCTTCATCCAGCGGCTCGTGCACGACGTGGCCGCGCTGGTCCTGGCGGTCGATCCGGAGCTGGTCGTGGTGGGCGGCTGGGCGGCCGGTCTGGACGGTGTGCTGGAGCCGCTGCGGAACGAGTTGGCGCGCTACTGTCTGCGCCCGCCGAAGGTGGTCCTGTCGCTGCTCGGGGAGGCGGCGGTGGCGACGGGGGCGCTGCGGCTCGCCCTCGACCATGTCGAGGAGCAGTTGTTCGCGGTCGAGGGGACGGTGACGGCGCGGCGGTGACCGGTCGTCATCGGTGAAACGCGCCGCGCCCCGGCGGAGTTCCGGGGCGCGGTCGAGGTGTCCGGCCGGTGCCGGGTGCAGGCCGTTCAGGGAGCCTGCCGTATCCGGCCCGCGGCGGACGGGGCTGTTCAGGAGGCCTTGCGCTCCGGCCCATGGTGTATCTCCACGCCGCCGGCCGCACCGAACGTCAGCCGGCAGGTGTCCGCGCGGTAGGTGGCGACGGAGAGCGCCGCGGTGCGTCCCCCGGCGAAGAACCGGGTGGTGACGACGAGTACGGGGGCGCCGGGGAGCCGGTCGAGTTCCCGGGCGTCGTCCGCGCGCGCCGAGCCCAGTTCCACGGCGCGGTCCTGGCCCTCCAGTTCCAGGCGCTGGAGCTCGCGCAGCACCGCACGCGCGCGTGCGGCCTCGGAGGGGGTGTCGATCGCGGTGAGGTCGGGCACCGACGTCACGGGGACGTAGAGCAGTTCGGCGGCGACGGGCTGGCCGTGCGAGACCCGTGAGCGGCGCACGATGTGCACGGCCTGGTCGCGCGCGGTCTCCAGGGCGGTGGCGACGACCGCGGGCGGAGCCGCGAGCGTGCAGTCGACGGCCTGCCAGGCGTCGTCGCCCGTGCCCGGCCAGACCTGCTGGTCGCTGCCGACGGCGACGCCCATCCGGGGCGGCGCGACGGTGGTGCCGACGCCACGCCGGCGCTGCAGCCGGCCCTCCAGTTCGAGCTGTTCCAGTGCCTGGCGGAGCGTGGCGCGGGCGACGCCGAAGCGGGCGGCCAGGTCACGCTCGTTGGGCAGGATCTCGCCGACGGTGAATTCCGAGTCGAGTGCCTCGCTGAGCACGGTCTTGAGATGCCAGTACTTCGGTTCCGGTACCGATTCCAGCTGCGTGGTCCCCACCCTGTCCTCCGCAATCGCCGTGGTCCGGCGGCGTTTTTCGCGCCTTTGTTTATTAAAGGTTGTTGTACTTCTCTGCGACCATAGGACGGCCCCCACCCTTGGTCAAGACCAATCCTCGATCCCTCTCGAGGCCGACAGGCGTCCGACAGAAAAGCGTTCACGGGGCGTTCGTACGGGCGCGTTTTCGTGACACTCCGGCAAGGTCCGGTTGGTAATTGCCGCCCTGCGGCGCAGGGGGCGCGCGGTGCGACCCGGGGGCTACCCGTCGGTAGCTATTGCTGACAAGCTGTCTACGGCGTCCGCCGGCCGGTCCACGGCCCGTCCAGTCGAGGAGCTCCTCCATGTCCGCCACCGTCTCCTTCACGGTCCCCTCCCCCAGTGGCCCGCTGCCCGTCACCGTCTCCTACGCGCGCGTGGGCCGGGGCGAGCCGCTGCTCCTGCTGCACGGCATCGGACACCACCGGCAGGCCTGGGACCCGGTGGTGGACATCCTGGCCGCCGAGCGCGAGGTCATCGCCGTGGACCTGCCCGGCTTCGGCGTGTCCCCGCCCCTGCCGGACGGACTGGCCTACGACCTGCCCACGACGGCTGCCGTGTTCGCGGCCTTCTGCGAGGCGCTGGAGCTCGACCGCCCTCATGTCGCGGGCAACTCCCTCGGCGGTCTGCTCGCCCTGGAACTCGGCCGCGAGAAGCTCGTACGGTCCGTCACCGCGCTGTCCCCCGCCGGGTTCTGGTCGCAGGCCGAGCGGCGCTACGCCTTCGGCGTCCTGCTCACCATGCGACAGATCGCGCGCCGGATGCCGCTGCCCCTCGTCGAGCGGATGGCGAGCACGGCGGCCGGCCGTACGGCCCTCACCAGCACCATCTACGCCCGCCCGAGCCGGCGTTCAGCCGAGGCCGTGGTCGCCGAGACGCTGGCCCGGGCCACCGGGTTCGACCAGACCCTGCGGGCCGGCGCCGGCGTCCGGTTCACCGACGACCTCCCCGGAGTTCCGGTCACGCTCGGCTGGGGCACCCGCGACTGGCTGCTCGTGCGCCGCCAGGGCGTCCGGGCCAAGCGGATCATCCCCGCCGCGCGTCTGGTGCGGCTGCCCGGCTGCGGTCACTGCCCGATGAACGACGATCCGGCGCTCGTCGCGCGCGTGATTCTCGACGGCAGCCGCTGAGGCCCCGGGGGCCCGCCTCAACACCCCGGCCCCCAGGGCGACTCCGGCCCCGACGAGGGCGCTCCCCACGGCCTGGGCGAGGCCGTAGGAGCCCGTTCCGACGAGCGGGGCCGTGCAGGCGGCCGCCACCGGGATGAGGCCGGAGAAGAGCGTGGCGCGCTCCGCGCCGATCCGCTGCATGCCCATGTACCAGCACACGAAGCCCACGACGGTGACGACGGCCGCCTGCCACAGCAGCGCGGCCGCCTCCTCGCCGTCCGGCCGTCGCAGCCACGCGCCGCCGTCGAGCAGCAGACCGGCTGCTGCGGCCTCGGCCGCGGCGAGCCCGCACACCGTGGCGGACAGCAGTCGTGGCCCCAGGACCCGCAGGACGGGCACGGCCAGGACCGCGAAGCCGACCTCCCCGGCCAGCGCGCAGACCGAGCAGGCGATGCCGGCGCCGTCCGTGCGGCCCCACCCCTGCACCGTGAACGCGCCGACGGCGACCAGCGACGCCCCGCTCAGTACCGCACGGCGAGGTCGCCGCCCTTCCAGCAGCGGGACGACGACCGCCACGACGACGGGCGCGCAGCCCACGAAAACACCGGGGACGGCGGGTTCCGCCGAACGCTCGGCGGCCAGCACGGCCACATTGAAGCCCACCATCCCGACGGCCGCGAGCAGCGCCAGGCGCAGCCACAGACGCGGCGTGAGCGCCCGCAGCCGGGCCCCGGCCCCGGCCCCCGCCAGCGGCACGAGCAGCAGAAAGGCGAGGCCGTAGCGCAGGGCCTGGCCGCCCGCGTACGGATAGGCGCCGAGGACGCTGTTGGCGGTGAACGACCCTCCGACGAGGAGGCAGGCGAGCGCGGCGAGCAGGGACCCGCGCAGGGTGATCGCGTTCATGCAGCTCACGCTAGGAACGACGGCGGTCCCGGTTAAGGTCCACTTCCATGACGTCATCGGGGACCAATCCCGGCCCGCGGCCCGGGTCGGCGGCCTGGGAACTGCTGTTGCCGGCCGCCTCCGCCCCGGCACGCGCGCGTGGCCGTGCGCTCCAGGCCGCCCTGCGGGACGCGGTCCGCTCGGAGCGGCTCGCGCAGGGCACCCGGCTGCCGTCGAGCCGGGATCTCGCCGCCGATATCGGCGTCTCGCGCGGGCTGGTGACGGAGGCGTACGAGCAGTTGACGGCCGAGGGCTACCTGCGCAGCGGCCGCGGCGCGGGAACGTGGGTGAGCGGCGCCGTCCGGGCGGCCCGGCCACGCGCGCGTGACCTCGCCCCGGGTCCCCCGGGCGTACGGGCCGACTTCGTGCCCGGCACCCCGGACCTGTCGCTGTTCCCGCGCGCCGCCTGGGCCGCCGCGCAGCGGGGTGTGCTCGCCGAGCTGCCCCACCACGAGCTCGGCTATCCCGACCCGCGTGGGCTGCCCCGGCTGCGCACCGCGCTCGCCGCGCTCCTCGCCCGCCGCCGGGGCGTGGTCGCCGACCCGGAGCGCCTCGTCATCGTCTCCGGGGTGGCCCAGGCGACGGCGCTGCTCGGCCTCGCGCTGCACGCGCGCGGGACGGACGCCGTCGGCGTGGAGGACCCCGGGAGCCCCCGGCACGGCGCCCTGTACGCGGCGGCGGGCGTCACCGCCGTACCGCTGGCGCTCGACGCCGAGGGGCTGGCCGTGGACCCCCTCAGGTCGTCCGGGGTACGGGCGGTGGTGACGACGCCCGCGCACCAGTTCCCCACCGGGATCGCGTACTCCGCCCGACGGCGCGCCGCACTGCTCGACTGGGCGAGGTCCGTGGACGGCTTCGTGGTCGAGGACGACTACGACGGCGACTTCCGCTACGACCGCGCTCCCGTGGGCGCGCTCCAGGGCCTGGACCCCGAGCGGGTGGCCTACACCGGGTCGGTCAGCAAGTCGCTGGCACCAGGGCTGCGGCTCGGCTGGCTGCTCGTTCCCGAGGCGCTGGCCGAGGAGGTCGTCGAACGCAAGCGGACGATGGACCTCGGCCATCCCACGCTCGACCAGGCGCTGTTCGCCCGGTTCGTGGAGCGCGGCGACTACGACCGTCAGCTGCGCCGCTGCCAGCGGGCCTACCGGGAGCGCCGGGACGCCCTGGTGGGCGCGCTCCAGGAGCATTTCCCCGGGGCGCGGGTGTCCGGGATCGCGGCGGGGCTGCATGTCATCGCCGAGTTCCCCGGGCGGTATGGGCCGCCGGAGCGGTTCCTCGCGCGGACGGCCGCCGCGGGTGTCGAGGTGCGTGCGCTGGCGGAGTACGCGCACGCGCGTGCCGTGCGGGACGCGCACATCCGTCTCGTCCTCGGTTACGCGCAGATGTCGCCCACGCGTATCCGGGACGGCGTACGCCTGATGGCGGAGGCCGTCGCGGGCGGGTGACGCGGGGGGACACGGGCGGGTGACGCGGGCGGGTGACGCGGCCGTGCGCGTCGGGTCCCGGGTGGGCGCGGCCAGTTGTTCACCTGCGGTTTCCGTGTGCGCTGCGGCGCACCAGTAGTTGTGGCTGTGCACACCGGCCGGTTCCCGCCCCTGGAGGCGCATCCATGTCACCCAGTCCGTTTCCCGGGCGCCGCGGCGTCCTGCGCGGCTCGCTCGCCGCTTCCGCGGCCCTGACCCTGCCCTCCGCCCTCGGCGCGGCGCCCGCCTTCGCCCTGTCCGGGCGGCCCAAGGCGGGTTGGGGTGTGCAAGCCGGGGACGTGACCTCCGACTCCGGGCTGGTGTGGGTGCGCTCCGACCGTCCGGCGCGCATGGTCGTCGAGACCGCGGCCACCGAGTCGTTCCGGGGCGCCCGCCGATGGCACGGCCCGCTGCTCGGCGCCGGTACGGACTTCACCGGCACGACCCGGCTGCACGGGCTGGCGGCCGGCGAGCAGATCCACTACCGCGTGCTCCTCGCCGACCCGGACGACCCGCGGCGCACCGGGGAGCCGGTGACCGGAACCTTCCGCACCGTGGCCCCCGGGCGTCGGCGCGGGGTGCGCTTCCTGTGGTCAGGGGACCTCGCGGGCCAGGGCTGGGGCATCAACCCCGAGCTGGGCGGTTACCGCATCTACGACGCGATGGCGAAGCTCGATCCCGACTTCTTCCTGTGCAGCGGCGACAACATCTACGCCGACGGCCCGATCACGGCGACCCAGGCACTGCCCGACGGCACTCTCTGGCGGAACGTCACCACCGAGGAGAAGTCCAAGGTCGCGGAGACCCTCGCCGAGTTCCGCGGCAACTTCCGCTACAACCTGCTCGACGAGAACCTGCGCCGCTTCAACGCGCAGGTGCCGTCCGTCATCCAGTGGGACGACCACGAGGTCCGCAACAACTGGTACCCGGGCGAGGTGATCGCCGACTCCGACGCCCGGTACACCGAGAAGAGCGTCGACGTGCTCGCGGGGCGCGCCAGGCGGGCGTTCGGCGAGTACTTCCCGATCTCGACCCTGCGTCCGGGCGCGAAGGAGGGCCGGGTCCACCGGGTCGTGCGCCACGGGCCGCTGCTGGACGTGTTCGTGCTGGACATGCGGACGTACCGCAACGCCAACTCGCCGGACGACCAGCGCGTGGACCCGCAGGGCATCCTCGGCGCCGAGCAGCTGGAGTGGCTCAAGCGGGAGCTGTCCCGGTCGCGCGCGGTGTGGAAGGTGATCGCCGCCGACATGCCGCTCGGCCTGGTGGTGCCCGACGCCACCGAGGGCAGGGCGAACATCGAGGCCGTCGCGCAGGGCGACCCGGGCGCGCCGCTGGGCCGTGAGCTCCAGATCGCCGAGCTGCTGCGGTACGTCAAGCACCGGCGGATCACGGGCACGGTGTGGCTGACGGCCGACGTCCACCACACCTCGGCGCAGCACTACCAGCCGTCGCGGGCCGCGTTCGGCGACTTCGAGCCGTTCTGGGAGTTCGTCTCCGGTCCACTCAACGCCGGCGCCTTCCCGGCCAGCGCGCTGGACGACACCTTCGGCCCGGAGCGGGTGTTCGTGAAGGCGCCGACCGCCTCGAACGTGTCGCCCGCCGGCGGCTACCAGTTCTTCGGCGAGGTCGACATCGACGGCGACAGCGGGGAGCTGACGGTGCGTCTGCGCGAGCAGGACGGCACGGTCCTGTTCACACAGGTGCTCCAACCGGGACGGGTCGGCCAGTAGTCCGGCGTCCCGTACCCTCGGATCCGTGCCGCGCACCGGCGTCATCCCCCGGTGCGCGGCACTGCCGTGACAGCTCGTACACGGTGTGACCGTAGAAGAATTAACAAAACGGGCATTGGGAACCTTTACCCATCAGTCACAAACCGTTCGTGATCACGCAACACCGTTCCTCCACAGTGGCTGCATGACTCGAGACATGTCTGATGTGACGCGTGCGAAACGCGGACGCCCGGTACACCACTGGCGACGGGACGTGGTGGAACTCGCCGCGCTGTTCACAGCGGTCGCGGTGGCCGACGGAGTGGCGAACCTGGTGGGACACGGACCGGACGGTCCGGTGCTGCTGGCCGTCTCCGCGGCCGTGCTCGTCGCCACGGCCGGCTTCCACACCTGGTGGGCACGGCGCCACGGTCACGCGCCGCCCACGGGCGATACCGACGCCCGGCCGGGCTCCGAGGAGCCGCAGGCCGGGCCGTCCGAACTCACCTCCCGGGTCACCGAGGAGAGCGCCCTGTGGCGGATGCGGACGACGGTGAAGGACGCCCCGGGGTCACTGGCCACGCTCTGCGCGGCGCTCGCCGGCCACCGGGTGGACATCCTGAGCCTCCAGACGCACCCGCTGGGCGAGGACACCGTGGACGAGTTCCTGCTGCGCGCCCCGGGCGCTCTGGCGGCGGCCGAGATCACCCGGGCCGTGGCAGGGGCGGGCGGCAGCGGCACCTGGATCGAGCGGGCCGACGCCCACGACCTGGTGGACGCGCCGACCCGAATCCTCGGCCTGGCCACCCGCACCGCCCTCGACGCGGCTGAACTGCCTTTGGCGCTACGTCAGTTGCTGGGCCGCTGCACGATCCGTTCGCTGCCCGCCGCGCCGGGCGGCGGCCGCGGGCCGCAGGGCGTGCCCGTGGAGGGCGTACTGGAGGACACCGTGATGCGCCTGCGGGCGCCGGAGGGCGGAGTGATCACCGTGGAGCGGCCGTACCTGCCGTTCACCCCGACCGAGTTCGCACGCGCGCGTGCGCTGGTGGAACTGGACGCCCGGCTCGGCCCGCGGGTGCCGCGCGGCCAGGACGTGCTGACCCTGCCCGAGGGCAACGCGATCACCGTGCGCCGGGCCGACACCGGTGACCTGGCGGCGTCGAAGGCGATGCACGAGCGGTGCTCCTCGCGCACGCTCGGGATGCGCTACCACGGGCCCGTCGGCGACGCCGACCGCTACCTCAGGCACCTGCTCAGCCCCCGCTTCGGCCGCACCCTCGCCGTGCAGACGCCGTCGGGGCGCGTCGTCGGCCTCGGCCACCTGCTGTGGGACGGCGACGAGACGGAGGTCGCCCTGCTGATCGAGGACCAGTGGCAGCGGCGCGGCATCGGGGCCGAACTGCTCGGCCGGCTGGTGGCGATGGCCGTCGAGGCGGGCTGCGAGAGCGTCTACGCCGTGACACAGGCCTCCAACACCGGCATGGTCGCCGCCATGCGCGGTCTCGACCTGCCCCTCGACTACCAGATCGAGGAGGGGACGCTGGTCATCACCGCCCGCCTGGACGGCGCCGCGACCCGGGCGCGGGCCGGCTCCGGGCGGTACGACGAGCGCGTCGCACGCGACTGAGCCACGGAACACCGCGCGGCCCGGCGGTACGACAACACCGCCGGGCCGTCCGCACACGGTTCGCCGCCCACCGTTCGCCGCCCACCGCCACCGCCCACCGTTCGGCGTTCGGCGTTCGGCGTTCGGCGTTCGGCGTTCGGCGCCCACGGTCACACGACGGCGGCTCCGCGCTCGGACGGGGCGGCCGTGGCGCCCGCGCCGAGCGCCCCTCGCAGGTCCCCCCACAGGTCCTCGACGTCCTCCAGGCCGACCGAGAGCCGCAGCAACCGGTCGCTCACGCCCGCGCCCCGGCGCTCCTGCGCGCCCACGATGCGATGGCTGATGGACGCCGGATGCTGAATCAGCGTGTCGACGCTGCCGAGGCTGACGGCCGGGGTGATCAGACGGACCCCCGCGATCACCTCGTGCGGGTCGCCGTGGACCTCGAAGGCGATCATCGCGCCGCCGATCCGCGGATAGTGGACCCGGGCCACCCGCGGGTCCGCGGCCAGCCGCCGGGCCAGGTCGGCGGCGGTCGCGGAGGCGGCCCGCACCCGCACCGGGAGCGTCGACAGGCCCCGCAACAGCAGGTAGCCGGCCAGCGGATGCAGGACGCCGCCGGTGGCGAACCGTATCTGCCGAAGCCGCCCGGCGAACTCCTCGTCGCAGGCCACCACGCCCCCCAGCACGTCCCCGTGTCCGCCCAGGTACTTCGTGGCACTGTGCAGGACGAGCCGCGCGCCCCGCTCGGCAGGACGCTGGAGCACGGGCGTCGCGAAGGTGTTGTCGGCGAGCAGCGGGACCGAGCCGCAGGCGTGGGCGACGGCCCGCAGGTCGACCTCGGCGAGCGTCGGGTTGGCCGGCGACTCGACCATGACAAGGCCGGTGTCCGGGCGCAGCGCGTCCGCGATCCCGGCCGGGTCGGTCCAGGTGACCTCCGAGCCGAGCAGCCCGGCGGTCAGCAGGTGGTCGCTGCACCCGTAGAGGGGGCGTACGGCGACGACGTGCCGCAGCCCCGTCGAGGCGCGCGCGAGCAGCACCGCGCTCAGCGCCGCCATCCCGCTGGCGAACGCGACCGCGCTCTCGGTGCCCTCCAGGCGTGCGAGGGCCGTCTCGAAGCGGGCGACCGTCGGGTTGCCCAGCCGGCCGTAGACGGGCGGTCCCTCCGGCTCCGCGCCGGTCGTGGCGAACGCGTCGATGCGGGCGGCCTCGGCCCGGCTGTCGAACGAGGGGTAGGTGGTGGACAGGTCGATCGGCGGGGCGTGCAGGCCCTGGCGGGCCAGGTCGTCCCGCCCGGCGTGCACGGCCTCGGTGGCCAGTGCGCGGGGCGCTCTCGACGCGGGTCCGCGTACGTCGTCGTACGCGTGCGTGCTCGCTGAGACTGAGTCCATGGACGGCAGGGTGAACATCGAACGGGTCGGTGTAATCGAACACCGTGCTACGTTCGGCCCATGGCTGAATCCGTCGTACTGGATCCGGTCGATCTCCAGCTGCTGCGGCTGCTCCAGAACGACGCCCGGACCACCTACCGGGACCTCGCGGCGCAGGTCGGGGTCGCACCGTCGACCTGTCTGGACCGGGTGACGCGACTGCGCCGCTCGGGTGTGATCCTGGGTCATCAGCTGCGGCTCGATCCGGCCAAGCTGGGGCGTGGCCTGCAGGCGCTGCTGTCGGTGCAGGTCAGGCCGCACCGGCGGGAGTTGGTCGGCCCGTTCGTGGAACGGATCCGGGGGCTGCCGGAGGCGCTCAGCGTCTTCCACCTCACCGGGCCCGACGACTATCTCGTCCACGTCGCCGTCGCGGACATGGCCGATCTGCAGCGACTGGTGCTGGACGAGTTCACCTCGCAACGGGAGGTGGCCCGGGTCGAGACGCGGCTGATCTTCCAGCAGTGGGAGTGCGGACCGCTGCTGCCGCCGACGACTTCGGGACAATCCGCGTGACGTGCGCCACCGCCTCGTACGAGGATGGAGCCCATGTCACAGACCAGCAGCCCGCTGCCCCGCGAGGTCGCCGACGCGTATGTCGACGACCTCATCGCCCTCGACCCGGTGACCGGTACCTATCTCGGCGTGCAGGAGAGTTCGAGCCGTCTGCCCGACTACTCGCCCACCGGCCAGGAGGCGCTCGCGCAGCTCGCGCGGGACACCCTGGCCAGGCTCGACGAGGCGGAGCGGCGGCCCGGCGCGGAAAGTGACATCGAGCGCCGGTGCGCGCGCCTGCTGCGCGAGCGCCTGACCGCGGAACTCGGTGTGCACGACGCCGACGAGGCACTGCGCGCCGTCGGCAACATGGCCACTCCGCCGCACAACGTGCGCGAGGTGTTCACCGTGACACCCACCCGGACCGACGCGGACTGGGCGGCGGTCGCCGAGCGGCTGCGCGGGGTGCCGGCGGCCCTCGCGGGCTACCGGGAGTCCCTGGCGCTGGGTCTGGAGCGCAAGCTGTACGCGGCGCCGCGGCCGACCCTCACCTTCGTCGGACAGCTCACCGAGTGGTCGGACACGGACGGCGAGGGCCGCGGCTGGTTCGAGGACTTCGTGTCCACCGGTCCTGACGCGCTGCGCGCGGAGCTGGACGAGGCCGCCCGGACGGCGACCGCGGCCGTCGTGGAGCTGCGGGACTGGATGCGCGACGTGTACGCGCCGACGATCGAGAACGCGCCGAACACCGTCGGCCGGGAGCGGTACGCCCGCGCGTCCCGCTACTTCAACGGCACCGACCTCGACCTCGACGAGGCGTACGCCTACGGCTGGGCGGAGTACCACCGGCTGCTCGCCGAGATGAAGAAGGAGGCCGAGAAGGTCCTGCCGGGCGCGGAGACCCCCTGGGTGGCACTGGCCCATCTCGACGAGCACGGCAAGCACATCGAGGGCGTCGACGAGGTCCGCGACTGGCTCCAGGGCCTGATGGACCAGGCGATCGAGACGCTCGACGGCACGCACTTCGAACTCGCCGAGCGGGTACGGAAGGTGGAGTCGAGGATCGCCCCGCCGGGCGGCGCGGCCGCCCCGTACTACACGCCCCCGACGGAGGACTTCTCGCGGCCGGGCCGTACCTGGCTGCCGACGATGGGGCAGACGCGCTTCCCGGTCTACGACCTCGTCTCCACCTGGTACCACGAGGGCGTCCCCGGTCACCACCTCCAGCTGGCGCAGTGGGCGCACATCGCCGGGGACCTCTCCCGTTACCAGGCCTCGGTCGGCATGGTCAGCGCCAACTGCGAGGGCTGGGCGCTGTACGCGGAACGGCTGATGGACGAACTCGGCTTCCTCACCGACGCGGAGCAGCGGCTCGGTTACCTGGACGCGCAGATGATGCGGGCGGTGCGGGTCATCGTCGACATCGGCATGCACCTGGAGCTTGAGATCCCGGCGGACTCCCCCTTCCACCCGGGTGAGCGCTGGACCCCGGAGCTGGCCGAGGAGTTCTTCGGCGGGCACAGCAGCCGCACCGCGGACTTCGTGGAGAGCGAGCTGACCCGCTATCTGACCATCCCCGGCCAGGCGATCGGCTACAAGCTCGGCGAGCGTGCCTGGCTGCTGGGCCGGGAGAAGGCCCGCGAGCGCCGCGGCGACGCCTTCGACCTCAAGTCCTGGCACATGGCGGCCCTTTCGCAGGGATCGCTGGGCCTGGACGACCTGGTGGACGAGCTGGCACAGCTCTGAGCCACGATTCGGGGCCGGGCGTGGCGGAATGCCGCCGCGCCCGGGCCGAACGGGCGGTCAGCAGCCGCAGTTCTCGGCGTCGACGGGCGCCGTGAGGGGATCTGCGGCGCGCCGCTCGCCGCCCTCCCAGGTCTCGTACGCGAAGCCCTCCCGCGCCCAGTACTCGAAGCCGCCGAGCATCTCCTTGACCCGGTAGCCGAGTTCGGCGAGCGCCAGGGCCGCGCGCGTGCCACCGTTGCAGCCGGGCCCCCAGCAGTACGTGACGACCGGCACGTCCCGGTCGAGGAGCCGCGGGGCCTGCTCGGCGATGAGCGCGGTGGGCAGGTGGACGGCGCCCGGGACGTGGCCCTGGTCCCAGGACTCGGTGGAGCGGGAGTCCAGGACGACGAAGCCGGGGTCGTCACCGGCGGCGAGGGCGGCCGCCACGTCGGAGACGTCGGCGTGGAAGGCGAGGCTCGCCCGGAAGTGGGCGGCGGCCTCGGCCGGGCCGGCGGGGGGCACGCGAAGAACAGGGTTGACCGTGGTCGCGGCGGCCGTGCCGGTCATGGCGGTGAGCGGGGTCATGGGGGTCATGGCGGGGGCCCTCCCGTGGGGTTCCGGCTGGTCACTGCTTTCGATGACCAGAAATCTACGACCGGTGATCCCTCTCTCTGAAGAGGCGTTCCCCGGCCTGTGCCTTGCCCCGCCGGGGATTCCCCTGCTATCCCTCACTCATGACCGCGTATTCCCCGGACGCCACCGACTGGCGCATTCTCGAGGTCCTCCAACGCGAGGGCCGGGCCAGTTTCGCCGACCTGGCGCGTGCCGTGGACATGTCGCCGAGCGCGGTCACCGAACGGGTGCGGCGGCTGGAGGAGGCGGGCGTCATCCAGGGGTACGCGGCCGTGGTGGACCCCGAACGGCTGGGGCTGCCGATCCTGGCCTTCGTGCGGCTGCGCTACCCCAACGGCAACTACAAGCCGTTCCATGATCTGGTGGCCGTCACGCCCGAGATCCTCGAGGCTCACCATGTGACGGGCGACGACTGCTTCGTGATCAAGGTCACCGCCCGTTCGATGCGGCACCTCGAAGAGGTGTCGGGCAAGATCGGCGCGCTGGGGTCGGTGACGACCAGCGTCGTCTACTCGTCGCCGCTCCCCAGGCGCCCACTGGGCCGGTAGCCCCGCTGCCGCACCAGCGACCCCGATCTCCCCTTGACGACCTCCAGCTGGGCGTGGATCCGCCGCCGCAGGTCGGCGACGTGGCTGACGATGCCCACGCTGCGGTCGCGTTCGCGCAGCGAGTCGAGGACGTCGAGGACCTCGTCGAGCGTCTGGTCGTCGAGGCTGCCGAACCCCTCGTCGATGAAGAGGGTGTCGAGACGGACCCCGCCCGCCTCGTCGGTCACCACGTCGGCGAGACCGAGGGCGAGGGCGAGCGAGGCGAAGAAGGTCTCGCCGCCCGACAGTGTGGCCGTGTCCCGCTCGCGCCCGGTCCAGGCGTCGACGACGTGCAGGCCGAGCCCGCTGCGGCCGCGCCCGGCCCGGTCGTCGGAGTGGACGAGGGTGTAGCGCCCCGAGGACATGCGCTGCAGGCGGACGGTCGCGGCGGCGGCCACCTGTTCCAGACGGGCGGCCAGGACGTACGCCTCCAGGCGCATCTTGCGCTCGTTGTCGGCGGAGGTGCCGGCGGTCAGACCGGCCAGCCTGGCCACCCGGTCGTACTCCTCGCGCAGCGGCCCGAGCCGCCGTACGCCGCTCTGCGCGCGCGCGGAGAGCTGGTCGAGTTCGGCGCAGCGGCGGGCGGCGGCGTCCTGGGCGGAGGCGGCCGTGCGCAGCCGCTCGGCCGCGGCGGCCGCCGACCGGTCCGCGGCCACGAGGTCGGCGGCCGGCTGCCGGGCGGCCGCCACGGTGTCGGGTTCGGCGAGGACGGCCCGTACGGCGGCCTCCTCGGACGTCCGGGCGTCCAGCCGCCGTTGCAGCTCGCGGTGGGCGGTGTCGTCGAGGAGGGCGTCGGCGGCGGCCCGCGGAGTGTCGAAGCCGGCCCGGAACGCGGCTTCGTCGAGGCGTCCGTCGGCTGCCTTGAGACGCTCGGCGCTCCCCTCGGCAACGCGGGCGGTGTCGGCCGCGTCGGTGAGCCGTGCCGCCAGCCCCTCCAGTTCGGCGGCCCGTGCGGCGACGCTCGCCGCGGACCCGCGGGCCTGCGTCAGCTCCCCCTCCAGGGCGACCCGTTCGCGCTCCAGGCGCTCCCGGTGACCCACCCGGGAGGCGTTCCGCACCGCGGCCTCGCGCTGCGCCACCGTGCGGCGCTCGTGCTCCTGCTCGGCCTGGCGCAGCTCCTCGCGCGCGGGGTGCAGCGCGGAGGCCTCCCGGCGCGCCTGCGCGTAGCCCTCCTCCCCCTCCTGGGCCTCGGCGGCGAGCCGGTCCGTCGGGGTGTCGCCCGCCTCGGCGGTGGCGGCCGCGAGCGTCTCTCGTACGAGGCCGAGCTCGCGTTCGTCCTGGGCGTGCCGTTCCTCCGCGCGCCGGGAGGCGGTGAGCGCCCGTTCCTCGGTCTCGCGGTCG
The DNA here is from genome assembly GCF_042737245.1 of Streptomyces sp. NPDC060002. NCBI lineage: Bacteria > Bacillati > Actinomycetota > Actinomycetes > Kitasatosporales > Streptomycetaceae > Streptomyces > Streptomyces sp. NPDC060002. The sequence goes on along the minus strand of NZ_JBHWUW010000014.1, from coordinate 95,915 downwards.
ACGTGTCCCGCGACCTTGCGGGCGGGCGCGGGGTGTTCGGTGGCGCCGCAGACGGCGCACGGCGTCCCGTCGGCGAGGGTGGCGGCCAGTTCGGCGGCGATGCCGTTCAGGCGCTGTTCCTTGAGGTCGAGCCAGTGCGCGCGGGCCGTCTGTGCCTGCTCCCCGGAGGCGAGCGCCCTGCGCTGGGCGGCCTCCAGATCGCGGGCCAGCTCGTCGCGCAGCCGGGCCGCCTTCAGGCGCCGCTGCATGGGCTCGCGCCGGCCGTCGAGCTGTTCGGCGCGGGCTGCGGCCTCCTGGGCGGCCTCGATGCGGGCCTGGAGACCCGTGCGGACGACGTCCCAGTCCGCGAGCCAGGCCGCGGTCTCCGTCAGGACGTCCTCGTCGTCGCGCTCCCGCCGGTCCAGGTCGGTCCGCTCGGCCACGAGGCCGGCCAGCCGTCGCTCGCCCCGGCGGGCCGACTCCAGCCCGCCCAGTTCCTCGGCGGCCCGGCGCGCGGCGGCGGCGAGCCCGGCGGCTCCGGCGTCCGCGAACCGCCGCGGGAGCAGGTCCCGCGCGTGTGCCGCTCGGGCGGACGCCGTGGCGTGCTCGGTGTCGGCGGCCTCGCGCAGTTCCAGCGCCGGCGCCACCGACTCCGCCTTGCGCGCCCGCTCCATCCGCGCCTGCGCGTCCCGATGCTCGCCCGCCCGCTCCTCCAGTACGGCTGCCCGCTCGCTCGCGTCGGCGAACCGCCGCTGGAGCCGGGCCCGTTCACGTACGTCGTCCAGGGCGCGCTCGGCGGCGGCCTGCGCGGACTCGGCGGCGAGGCGGCCGCAGTGGGCGGTCGTCAGCAGCTCACGGGAGGTGCTGCGAGCGACGGCGGCCGCGGCCAGCACCGCCTCGGCGAGCCCCGGATCTCCCGGGGCGAACTCGGGCAGCTCCATGGCGTCCCCGGCGACCTGCTGCATCCGGTGCGCGTCGGCGAGCAGGGCGGAGTCGCCCTCGCGCACGCGTGCCTCGGTGGTGCGGCGGCGCTCGACGAGCCGCTTCTCGACCTCGGCGAACCGCCGGGTGTCGAAGAGGCGGCCGAGCAGCCGGCCGCGCGCCTCGGCGTCGGCCCGCAGGAAACGGGCGAAGTCGCCCTGGGGCAGCAGCACGACCTGGCAGAACTGCTCACGGCTCATACCGAGGAGCTGGGTGATCTCCTCGCCGATCTCCTGGTGGGAGCGGCTGAGGTCCTTCCAGGCAGCGGCGACCGCGTCGTACTCGCGAAGCCAGCTCTGTGCCTTCTCGACCGTCGTGCCCGTGCCGCGCTTCTTGGGCCGCTCCCAGGGCGGCTGCCGGGTGACCTCCAGCCGCCGGCCCGCGACGGTGAGTTCGAGGGTGACCTCGGTGCGGGTGCCGGGCGCCGCGTGGTCGCTGCGCAGGGTCAGGCCCTGGCCGCTCTGCCGGGCGCCGGGTACGGAGCCGTACAGCGCGTAGCAGACGGCGTCCAGGACGGAGGTCTTGCCGGCGCCCGTCGGCCCGTGCAGCAGGAAGATCCCGGCGGTGGAGAGCTCGTCGAAGTCGACGCTCTGTGGGTCGCCGAAGGGGCCGAAGGCCGTCAGGTCGAGCCGGTGCAGCCTCACCGTGCCACCTCCCGTACCGCGTCGTCCGCGCGCACCGCGTCGAAGGCGTCGCGCAGCACGCCCTGCTCGCGGGCGTCGGGGCCCGCCCCGCGGACATGGGCCACGAAGTCCTCGGCGATCTCCTGGTCGCTGCGGTCGGCGAGCCGCCGGGCGTACGACACGTGGGGGTCGTCGGGTGCGCGCTCGGGGGCGAAGACGAGGCTGAGCGTGTGCGGGAAGCGCTGGGTGAGCCGGGCCATGGGGTCGGCCGGGCGGGCGGCGTCGGTGAGCGTCGCCTCGACCCACGCCTCCTCGTGGCGGGTGAGGGCGGGGTCGGCGAGCAGTTCCTCCAGGGGGCCGCGGACCCGGGCCAGCGCGCGCGGCACCGGGCAGTCGATCCGCTCGGCGTCGAGCTCCCCGTCGGCACCGAGGTCGACGAGCCACATGGTCTTGCGGTGCTCGCTCTCCGAGAAGGAGTACGGCAGCGGGGAACCGGAGTAGCGCACGCGCTCGGTGATGCTCTGGCAGCCGTGCAGGTGCCCCAGTGCGGTGTAGTCGACGCCGTCGAAGACCCCGGCGGGCACGGAGGAGACCCCGCCGACGGTGATGTCCCGCTCGCTGTCGCTGGGCTCGCCCCCGGTGACGAAGGCATGGGCGAGGACGACGGAACGCGTACCGCGCGCGCGTGTGGCGAGGTCGGCGCGGACCCGGTCCATCGCCGCGGCGAGCACGCTCTCGTGGCCGGCCTTCTCCACTCCGAACTCGTCCTTCACCAGGGCGGGTTCGAGGTAGGGCAGGCCGTAGAACGCCACGTCCCCGTGGGTGTCGGCGAGCACGACGGGCGTCCCGGCGGCGGCCGGGTCGGTGCGCAGGTGGATGCCCGCGCGCCCGATGAGCCCGGCGCCCACGCCGAGCCTGCGGGCCGAGTCGTGGTTCCCGGAGATCATCACCGTGGGCACGCCGAGGCCGGCGAGCCGGTGCAGGGCGTCGTCGAACAGTTCGACCGCGGCGAGCGGGGGCACCGCGCGGTCGTACACGTCTCCCGACACGACCACCGCGTCGACCTCGCGCTCACGCACGGTCGTGACGAGGTGACCGATGAACTCCGCCTGGGCGCCGAGCATGTTCACCCGGTGGAACGCCCGGCCGAGATGCCAGTCGGAAGTGTGCAGGAGCCTCATGATCCCCGAGACTAACGGCCGGGTCTGACATCACGGGCGGTTACTCCCGTATCGCACCGTCATACCAACCGACATAAAGGGGCGTTACGGACATCTCACCCACGCGTTCGCTGGGCGTGTGACGAATCACCGAGTCGCACGCCGGCGCGTCACGCGTCCCCGTAGGCCTCCCCGCCCAGCTCGAACCCCGCCCTCCCCGCCGTCGCGTCCGCGAGCCAGGCGCGGAAGGCGTCCACGTCGGCGTCCGGCAGGCCGATCTCGATGGTGACCTCCTCGCCGTAGCGGACGTCCCGTACCGCGCGCCCCGTCGAGTGGAGGTCGTTGTGGACCTTGCCCGCACGCTGGTGGTCCACGGTCACCGTGGCCAGGCGGAAGCGGCGGCGGGTGAGGGTGCCGAGGGCGTCGAGGGCCTCGCCGACCGCGCCGCCGTAGGCCCGGATGAGGCCGCCCGCGCCCAGCTTGACCCCGCCGTAGTAGCGGGTGACGACGGCCACGACGTACCGCATGTCGCGGCGCAGCAGCATCTGGAGCATCGGGACGCCCGCCGTGCCGCCGGGTTCGCCGTCGTCGCTCGCCCGCTGGACGGACGCGTCGGCGCCGATGACGTACGCCCAGCAGTTGTGGGTGGCGTCGGCGTGCTCCTTGCGGACGGACGCGATGAAGTCCTGGGCCTCCTGCTCGGTGGCCGCGGGGGCGAGGGCGCACAGGAAGCGGGAGCGGTTGACCTCGGTCTCGTGCACGCCCGCGTGGGCGACCGTGCGGTACTCGTCCTGCATCCGGCCAGCCTAAGCGGTGATCGCCGAGTCGCCGTCGGCGGAGGTGCGGGCGACGATGTGCCGAGGCAGCCAAGGGTGGTGACCGTGGACCATGACCCGACCGACCGCAGGGAGCGCGCAGCATGACCGGCCCCCGGGTGAAGGAGAGCAGCGCGGGTCCGCCGTCCTCCCGGTGGCGGGCCTGGCTCCTGGAGGGGCTCAGCGAGCAGACCGCCCGCCATCCGGGCCCGCACGCCGCCCCGCGGGCGGAGGAGAAGGGCCACCGCTGGTGGCGGGTGATGTGCCTGACCGGTGTCGACTACTTCTCCACCCTCGGCTACCAGCCGGGGATCGCCGCCCTGGCGGCCGGTCTGCTGTCCCCGCTCGCGACGCTCGTGCTGATCGCGCTGACGCTGCTCGGCGCGCTGCCGGTGTACCGCCGGGTGGCGCACGAGAGCCCGCACGGCGAGGGCTCGATCGCCATGCTGGAGCGGCTGCTGCCGTGGTGGTCGGGGAAGATTCTCGTGCTGGTGCTGCTGGGGTTCGCGGCCACCGACTTCATGATCACGATCACCCTGTCGTCCGCGGACGCCGCCGCGCACGTCGTGGAGAACCCGTTCGCCCCGCACTGGACGGCCGACGGCAACGAGTGGATCACACTGCTGCTGGTCGGCGCGCTGGGCGCGGTGTTCCTCAAGGGTTTCCGGGAGGCGATCGGCATCGCGGTGCCGCTGGTGGCGTCCTTTCTCGCGCTCAATCTCGTGGTGCTCGGCGCCTCCGCCCAGGAGATCCTCACGCACCCCGTGCGGATCGGCGACTGGACCGACGCCATGACCGCCGAGCACTCCTCGCCCTGGGCCATGATCGGCGTGGCCTTGCTGGTCTTCCCGAAGCTGGCGCTCGGCATGTCCGGCTTCGAGACCGGGGTGGCGGTGATGCCGCAGGTCAAGGGTGATCCGACGGACACCTACGAGGAGCCGAGGGGGCGGGTGCGGGACACCCGCAAGCTGCTCACCACGGCCGCGCTGGTCATGAGCTGCTTCCTGCTGCTGTCCAGTCTGGCGACGACGATCCTCATCCCGCAGGACGACTTCGAGAGCGGCGGCCCGGCGAACGGCCGGGCGCTGGCCTATCTCGCGCACGAGCATCTGGGCGAGGTCTTCGGCACGGTCTACGACGTCTCCACGATCGCGATCCTGTGGTTCGCGGGCGCCTCCGCGCTGGCCGGTCTGCTGAACCTCGTCCCGCGCTATCTGCCCCGCTACGGCATGGCGCCCGAATGGACGCGCGCGGTGCGCCCCCTGGTGCTGGTGTTCATGGCGGCCGCCGTGTGCATCACCCTGTGGTTCAACGCGAACGTCGACGACCAGAGCGGCGCCTACGCGACCGGCGTGCTGGTGCTGATGCTGTCGGCGGCGTTCGCGTCCACCGTGGCCGTGCACCGGCGGGGCCGCCGCCGGGCCACGCTCGGCTTCGGCGCCATCACGGCCGTGTTCGCCTACACGCTCGTCGCGAACGTCATCGAGCGACCGGACGGCATCCGGATCGCGGCGATCTTCATCTTCGCCATCCTGGTCACGTCGTTCGCCTCACGGGTGCGCCGTGCCTTCGAACTGCGCGCCGCCGAGGTCACCTTCGACGAGGTGGCGGCCCGGTTCGTCGACGGGGCCGCGCGGCACGGGCCCCTCCAGCTCATCGCGAACGAGCCGCGGGAACACAGCACGCGCGCGTACCGCGCCAAGGAGTGGGAGCAGCGCGAGCACACCCCCATCCCCGGCGGCGGCCCGGTGCTCTTCCTGGAGGTGTTCGTGCGGGACTCCTCCGACTTCACGGCGGACGTCACCGTGCGCGGCGACGAGAAGCACGGGGTCCGCAGGCTGCGCGTCGCCGGTCCCACGGTGCCCAACGCCATCGCCGCGGTCCTGCTGGCGCTGCGCGACCGCAGCGGCCGGGTGCCGCACGCGTACTTCAACTGGACCGAGGGCAACCCGGTCGGCCAGCTGATCCGGTTCCTCGTCTTCGGTGACGGCGAGGTCGCCCCGGTCACCCGCGAGGTGCTGCGCCGCGCGGAGCCCGATCCCGGGCGACGGCCGCGCGTGCACGTCGGCTAGCACGTCGGCTAGTTCTCCCGCGGCCTGCGGCCTCTCGGCACGGTCATCGACGTCAGCAGGGCCGTGCCCGGGGTCAGGGCCCGCCAGCCGGGCCCGTACCAGGCCAGGACGGCGATCGCCGACGTCGGGAACTTCAGCCGCACCTGGTCCAGGGCGTCGCCGGCGCCGTCCCCGGCCAGGGCGAGGACCAGTTCCTCCAGCCCGGGGTTGTGCCCGACCAGCAGCAGCGTTCCGACCTCGGCGGGCGTCTCGTGGACGACCTCCAGGATCCCGGGGACGTCGGCCCCGTAGAGCCGTGGGTCGAAGCGCACCGGGGCCGGGGCGCCCCACTCGGCGGCGGCCAGCTCCCAGGTCCGGCGGGCGCGGGCGGCGGTGGAGCACAGGGCGAGGTCCGGAACCCGGCCGGCCCCGGCGAGCGCGCGGCCCGCGGCCGGCGCGTCCCGCAGGCCGCGCGGGGCGAGCGGCCGCTCGTGGTCGGGGACGCCCTGCGGCCAGGCCGACTTGGCGTGCCGCAGGACCACCAGCCGGCGCGGGGGTGTCCCGCCGGGCCCGTTCACGCCGGGGCTCCCACGTCGCGCAGGAGGTCGAGACCGAGGAGACGGTCGGCGTAGGCGTAGCTCTCGAAGCGAGCGCCTTCCGGCAGCTCGGGGCCGGCGTCCTCCACCCACCGCAGCACCCGCAGCACCTCGGGCAGGTCCAGGTCGTCCTCCCAGGCGGTACGCAGCCGTCCGCGCACCCCGTCGGGGACCGGCCGCGAGGGCCGCCGCGCCCAGTCGGCGACGGCTCGCCGCCAGCGCACGAGGGTGTCCCGGGCCTCGCCCAGCACGTCCGCGTCGAGCCGGACGGGCTCGGTGCGGGGCCGGGCGAGCAGGGCGAGCCGCAGGACGGCGACGTCGGTGTCCGTTCCCCCGGGGGCCCGGCCCGGCCCCCTCCCCCGGGGCACCGCGCCCTCCGCCGGCGCGACGGCGACACACACCCCGTCGGGGGCCCGGCCGCCCTCCTCCACCACGTACAGGATCTGCGCCTCGCCCACTCCGGCGCCCGTGCCGAGGTCGCGGCCGTCCTCGAAGGGGTGCATGCCGAGGGCGGTCGCGCCCGCCCGGAGTTCCGCCTGATCGCGTTCGCCGGACAGCAGCGCCCACACGGGCGTGCCGCCGAGTTCCAGCGCGCGGACGAGCAGATCGGCGAAGAGGAGGACCCGGAGCGACCCTGCCCCGTACCCCGAGGCATGCGCCTCCACCCGGGTCAGGCCACGGCGGACGGGGGCGGCGACAACGGGTTCGCCGGTTCGGACGTCGATGATGCGCAGCACGAGGCGAGCCTAGGCGGGCGGGCGCGACTTCGCAGGCAGGGACCGGAATCAGGGTCAGGCGCGAGCTGTTGTAGCCGAGGTCTGTTCCTTTCCGATCTCAAGGAGGCCGCCGGTGCACGGCGACGAGGCAACGATCCGCAAGATCCTCACCGGACTCGGCGACACCTGGGCCGTCGTGGGCCTGTCGACGAACCGCGGGCGGGCGGCCTACGGAGTCGCCGAGGTGCTCCAGCGCTTCGGCAAGCGGGTCGTACCCGTCCACCCGAAGGCGGAGACGGTGCACGGGGAGCAGGGGTACGCCTCCCTCGCGGACATCCCCTTCGAGGTGGACGTCGTCGACGTCTTCGTCAACGGCGAACTCGCGGGCGCCGTCGCGGACGAGGCGGTCGCCAAGGGCGCGAAGGCGGTGTGGTTCCAGCTCGGCGTCGTCGACGAGGCGGCCTGCGACCGTACGCGGGCCGCGGGCCTGGAGATGGTCATGGACCGTTGCCCGGCGATCGAGATTCCCCGGCTGGGCTGACCGGCCGGTGTTCTCCCGGCCGGGTCGGAGGGCCCGCCCATAATGTGCGGGTGACCACCGACTCCCCTTCCCCCCACCACACTCCGGTCGTCGTCGTGGGCGCGGGCCCCGCAGGTCTCACCGTCGGCAACATCCTGCGGGCCGCGTCCGTCGACTGCGTCGTACTGGAGACGGAGAGCCGTGAGTTCATCGAACAGCGGCCCCGCGCCGGAGTCATCGAGGAGTGGGCCGTCCACGGGCTGCGGCAACGGGGCCTGGCGCGCAACCTGTTGGCGCGGGCCCAGCGGCACTCCGCGTGTGAGTTCCGCTTCGGCGGCGAGCGCCACCGCCTCTCCTACACCGAGCTGACGGGCCGGCACCACTGGGTGTATCCGCAGCCGTTGCTGGTGACGGACCTCGTCCACGAGTACGTCGACGTACGTGGCGGCGACGCCCGCTTCTCGGTGCGCGACGTCGAGCTGCACGGCCTGGACACGGCCCGTCCTTCGGTGTCGTACACCGGCCCCGACGCCACCGAACGGCAGGTGCTGAACTGTGACTTCGTCGTCGGCGCCGACGGGGCGCGCGGGGTCAGCCAGGCCGCGCTGGTGCCGGAGCGGGCCCGGATCGCCCGGCACGACTACGGCATAGGCTGGCTGGCGCTGCTCGCCGAGGCGCCGCCGTCCTCCGACTGCGTCCTGTTCGGCGTCCATCCGAACGGGTTCGCCGGGCACATGGCGCGCGGTCCCGAGGTGACCCGGTACTACCTCCAGTGCCCGCCCGGCGACGACCCGGAGAACTGGTCCCACGACCGCGTCTGGTCCGAGCTGCACCAGCGCCTCGAGGGCGCGGGGGCCCCGCCGCTCACCGAGGGGCGGCTGATCGAGAAGCGCGTGCTGGACATGCACGACTACGTGGTCGAGCCGATGACGTACGGGCGGCTGTTCCTGGCCGGGGACTCGGCCCACCTCGTCGCGCCCATCGCCGCGAAGGGCATGAACCTCGCCCTGCACGACGCGTTCCTGCTGGGCGACGCGCTGGTCGACCGTCTCGACGGCGGCGACGGCCACGGCCTGGACGGCTACTCGCAGGCGTGTCTGCGCCGGGTGTGGGACTACCAGGAGTTCTCGCAGTGGCTGTCCGAGGTCTGCCACGGGACCTCGGCGGGCGACCCGTTCCGCGCGGGCACGACGTTCGCCCGGCTGCGCCGCCTGTTCACGTCTCCCGTCGCCGCTGCCGCCTTCGCGGAGCAGTACCTGGGGACGGCCGGGCACTAGTGTCAGTCGTGCACCGGCTCGTCCCCGAGCCGGTGGTCCGCCACGTTCAGCGCCTCGTCCACCAGGCGGCGCAGATGGCCGTCGGAGAGCGAGTAGACCACCCGGCGGCCCTCCTTGCGGGTGCTCACGAGCCCGGCCAGCCGCAGCCGCGCCAGATGCTGGCTGACCGCCGGCCGGGCCGCTCCGACGCCTTCCGTCAGCGTCGTCACGTCGGCCTCGCCGGCGGTCAGCGCGTGCAGCAGCGCGAGCCGGGTGCGGTCGCCGAGCAGGGCGAGAAGTTCGGCGGCGAGGGCGAACTGCTCCTCGCCGGGGGTGCGCGGGTGCGCATGGTGTGCAGGTGACAGGTGCATGCGTGCGCTCATACGCACATAATGGTGGTGTGGGCGGACGCGCGTCCACCTCGGCGCACCGGAAGGGACCGACGTGAGCGAGCGGCACGACCACGAGCACGGACACCGGCACGACCGCGGGCACCAGCACGACCGCGCCCACGAGCACCCCCACCACTCCCCCTCCTCTCCTTCCCGCTCCTCCTCCCCGGGCCTGCGCCACCGCGTCGCCCACCTCCTCACCCCGCACTCGCACGAGAGCGCCGACAAACTGGACCCGGCCCTGGAGTCCTCGGCCCGGGGCATGCGCGCGCTGTGGGTCTCGCTGGCGGTACTGGGCGTGACGGCCGTCGCGCAGGCGGTCGTGGTCGCCCTGTCCGGGTCGGTGGCGCTGCTCGGCGACACGGTGCACAACACGGCGGACGCACTGACCGCCGTACCGCTGGGGATCGCCTTCGTGCTCGGCCGGCGGGCGGCCACCCGCCGCTTCACCTACGGCTACGGCCGGGCGGAGGATCTGGCGGGCATCGCGATCGTGCTGACGATCGCCGCGTCGGCGGCCTTCGCGGGGTGGACGGCGGTCGAGCGGCTGATGAATCCGCGCCCGGTCGAGCAGGTCGGCGCGGTCGCGGTGGCCGCGCTGGCCGGCTTCGCGGGCAACGAGTGGGTCGCGCGGTACCGCATCCGGGTGGGCCGTTCGATCGGCTCGGCCGCGCTGGTCGCGGACGGGCTGCACGCCCGCACGGACGGGTTCACCTCGCTGGCGGTGCTGCTGGGCGCGGGCGGCTCGGCGCTGGGGTGGCAACTCGCCGACCCTGTCGTGGGGTTGGCGATCACGGCGGCGATCGCGCTGGTGCTGCGGGACGCGGCGCGCGAGGTGTTCCGCCGGGTGATGGACGCCGTCGACCCGGCGCTGGTCGACCGGGCCGAGCACGCGCTGCGGGAGGTCGAAGGGGTGCGCGGGGTGGGCGAGTTGCGGCTGCGCTGGATCGGGCACCGGCTGCGGGCCGAGGTGGCGGTCGTCGTGGACGGCGAGGCGACGGTACGCCAGGCGCACGGGATCGCCGTGGCGGCCGAACACGCCCTGCTGCACGCCGTGCCGCGCCTGACGGCCGCGCTGGTCCACGCCGATCCGGCGCCGGTGCCGGGCGAGGACGACCCGCATCTGGCCCTCGCCCATCACACGGCGGTCTGAGCTCAGGCCACGCCGAGCCCCTCCAGCACCACCGCGCCCGGCAGTTCGGCGAACGCCTGGCCCGGCACCAGCAGCTTCCCGCGCCGACGCCCGCTGCCCACCAGGACGTACGGCAGGTCGACGACAGCGGAGTCCACCAACACCGGCCAGCCGGCGGGGAGTCCGATCGGCGTGGTGCCGCCGTACTCCATGCCGGTCTCCCCCACCGCCGTGTCCATCGCCGCGAACGAGGCCTTGCGGGCCCCGAGTCGACGGCGCACGACGCCGTTGACGTCGACCCGGGTGGTGGACAGCACGACGCACGCGGCGAGGGTCGTGCCGCCGCCCCGCTTGCCGGCGACCACCACGCAGTTCGCGGACTGCTCCAGCAGCTCGCGGCCGTAGTGCTCCGCGAAGACGGCCGTGTCGGCCCACCGCGGGTCGGTGTCGACGTGGACGAGCCGGTCGGCGGGCACGCCGCCGCTCCAGTGCCGTACGGCGTCGGCGACCGGGCCGACCAGCTCGTCGAGGCGGTCGGGGGCCGGGGCGGCGGTGTCGAAGCGTCCGATGGGTGCGCGCATGACCGCACGCTGACAAGCCGCCCCCCAGGCGCGGCGTCTCAGTGCACGGGCGGCACCGAGACGGCCATCACCATCGCCATCGGCACCTCGCCCCGGTTGCCGTAGACATGCGGGACGTTCGCCTCGAAGGAGGCGCTCGCGCCGGTCGGGACGCGGTGCTCCTCGCCGTCCACGGTGAGCGTGAGTTCGCCCGCGGTGACGTGCACGAGCTCGACCGTGCCGACGGGATGGGGTTCGGAGAGACTGTTCTCCCCCGGCATCAGTCGCCAGTCCCACATCTCCAGCGGTCCGGGCGCCTCCGCGCCGGCGAGCAGCCGGTTGTAGCTGCCGGCGTCGGTGTGCCACAGCCGTACCGCCTGGTCGGCCGGGACGATACGGACCTTCGCGCCTCGCTCGTAGTCGAGGAGGGTGGTGACGCTGATGCCGAGCGCGTCGCCGATCTTGACGACCGTACCGATGCTCGGGTTGGTGCGGGCCTGCTCGATCTGGATGAGCATCCCTCGGCTGACAGCGGACCGGGCGGCGAGCACGTCCAGGGTGAAGCCGCGCACCGCGCGCCAGTGCTTGACGTTGCGCGCCAGGGACTGGGTCAGGAGTTCGAGGTCCGACACCGACACATTCCGTCCACTCGGGAGTCCAATATCATGGATGTCAGGATTCACTTCCCTGTACTACCGTGGGATGCACCTGATCGTGCACCGAACTGTACTGCGAGGACCCTGTGACAGCACTCTTCGCCCTGGCCACCAGCCTGCTGTGGGGCCTGGCCGACTTCGGCGGCGGACTGCTGACGCGCCGGGCCCCGGCGCTCACCGTGGTCGTGGTCTCGCAGTCGATCGCGGCCGCCGTGCTCGGGGCGATCGTGGTCGCCACCGGGGGCTGGAGCGAGGCCGGTCCCCGCCTGTGGTTCGCGGTCGCGGCCGGACTGGTGGGCCCGGTCGCCCTGTTCTCCTTCTACAAGGCGCTGGCGCTCGGCCCCATGGGAGTCGTCTCCCCGCTCGCCACCCTCAGCGTGGCCGTGCCGGTCTCCGTCGGACTGGTCCTCGGCGAGCGGCCGGGACTGATCCAGGTGGCGGGCATCGCGGTCGCGGTGATCGGGGTCGTCCTGGCGGGCGGGCCGCAGCTGAGGGGCGCCCCGGTGCAACAGCAGGCCGTCCTGCTCACGCTGGTCGCGGCGCTCGGCTTCGGCACGGTGTTCGTCCTGATCACCGAGGCGTCCACGACCGTCACCGGCCTGTTCCTGGCGCTGTTCGTGCAGCGCGTGACCAACGTGGCCACCGGCGGCGCGGCGCTGTACTTCGCCGTCCGGCGCGGCACGCCCGCGCTTCCCGAGGGCGGTCTCGCCTGGGCCTCGCTGCCGGCGTACGGCTTCGTCGGGCTGGCCGACGTCGCCGCGAACGGCACCTATGCCGTCGCCGCCCAGCACGGCCCGGTCACGGTCGCCGCCGTCCTCGCCTCGCTCTACCCCGTGGTGACCTCCCTCGCCGCGCGCGGCTTCCTGCGGGAGCGGCTGCGCGCGGTCCAGGCGGCGGGCGCGGGACTGGCCCTGGTGGGCACCCTGCTGCTGGCTACCGGGTGACCTAGGGTTCCAGCCGCGCCAGGGCGGCCGCCGTCTCCTCGTCCAGTTCCGACAGCGCCACCAACTGGTCCGGGGTGACCCCGTCCGGGATCGGCACCGGCGCGGGGGTGCGCAGCGGCGGCTGCCAGCCCTCCGCCTGCGTCCAGCGCCGTACGACCTTGGCGGGCGCCCCCGCGACGACCGAGTGGTCGGGCACCGTGCCGCGCACCACCGCACCGGCCGCGACGACGACGTTCCGTCCGATCCGCGCACCCGGCAGGATCACGGCCCCCGTGCCGATCCAGCACCCCGGGCCGATCTCCACGGGCTCCATGCGGGGCCACTGCTTGCCGATGGGCTCGTGCGGATCGTCGTAGGAGTGGTTCGTGGACGTGACGTACACATACGGGCCGAAGTAGCAGTCGCTGCCGATGGTGACCGTGGTGTCGGCGATGACATGGCTGCCCCGGCCGAGCACCACGCCGTCACCGAGACGCAGGATCGGCTCCGGGCCGAGATCCAGGTCGGGCATCAGACCCGCCGTCAGGGTGACCTGCTCACCGACGATGCAGTGCGCGCCGAGGTGGATCCAGGGTTCCCCGAAGACCGTGCCGAGCGGGAAGGCGAGCCGGGTGCCCCGGCCGATCGAGCCGAAGCGGAAGCGTCCGGGGCGCTCGGCGGTGACGGAGCCCGTGCGCTGCACCCACGCCCAGCCGGCGTGGACGCCGCGCTGCACCAGTCGGCGCCGCCATGATGAGAACGTGTTCCAGGGCTTCGGCACCCGCTCACCGTACTCAGCGCGCGGTGCGGCCATGGGGCCGTGACCCTGTGATCTTCGCCCCACCGGGTGGCGTACGGTGCGGGGAGAACGACCGACACGAGGAGACGGTGATGACGCACAAGGCGCTGATCGTGGGCATCGGCGGCAGGGAACCGAAGATCGACGCCGAGACGTTCGTGGCGCCGACGGCCTCGGTGATCGGGGACGTGACGCTGGAGGCGGGCGCGAGCGTCTGGTACGGGGCCGTCGTGCGGGGCGACGTGGAGCGGATCACCGTCCGGGCGGGCGCCAACATCCAGGACAACGTGACGCTGCACGCCGACCCCGGCTTTCCGGTGACGATCGGCGAGCGGGTGTCCGTCGGCCACAACGCCGTGGTGCACGGGGCGACGGTCGGGGACGACTGCCTCATCGGAATGGGGGCGACCGTGCTCAACGGCGCGGTGATCGGGGCGGGTTCGCTGGTCGCCGCGCAGGCGCTCGTGCCCCAGGGGATGGAGGTCCCGCCGGGATCGCTGGTCGCGGGGGTACCGGCCAAGGTCAGGCGGGAGTTGAGCGAGGAGGAGCGGCAGGGTGTGACACTGAACGGCACGCTGTACGCGGACCTGGCCAAGGCCCACGGGAAGGTGCACGAGTAGGGCGGCCCGCCTACTCGGCGGCGGACACGGTCTCCGCTTCGGCCTCTCGCGGGACGCTCTGCATCTTCTTCGCCTTGCGCTTGATGATCAGCATCGACGTCAGGCCGATCAGCACCGCCACCACCAGGCCCAGGTACGAGAACTTCTTCAGCCAGGACTCCGCCACGACACCCACGTAGTAGATGACCGCCGTCGTGCCGCCCGCCCAGGCGATGCCGCCGAGGACGTTGGCCACGAGGAACTTCCAGTACGGCATGTGCAGCACGCCCGCGAGCGGGCCGGCGAAGATGCGCAGCAGGGCGACGAAGCGGCCGAAGAAGACGGCCCACATGCCCCACTTCTCGAAGGACCGCTCGGCGGTGGCGATATGGCCCTCGCCGAAGTGCCTGGGGAACTTCGCGCCGAGCCAGGCGAGCAGCGGACGTCCGCCCTTGCGGCCGATGGCGTAGCCGATCGAGTCGCCGATGACGGCGCCCGCGGTGGCGCACGCGCCGAGGACGACGGGGTTGACACCGCCGTGCTGGGAGGACAGCAGCGCGGCCGAGACCAGGATGATCTCGCCCGGCAGCGGGATGCCGAGGCTCTCGAGTCCGATGACCAGGCCGACCACGGCGTAGACGGCGGCCGCGGGCACCGTGTCGAGCCATTCCTGCACGTGCACCGCGGGTTCCTCCCGTTTGACGTCCCTGGGCAGCCTTGCCTCCGGGGAAGCCTACCGGGTCGGCCGGACCCGGCCCGTCGCGTGGTGTAGCCCGCTACACCACTGATCCGGGGGTGCGGTCCCTCGTGACGACGGCCCCGCCACGTGATCGTGGTGGAGGAAGAACCCACCGTGCCCCCGACATTCCCGAAGGGACCCTCCCATGGCCGTGAACCGCCGACGCGGACGCCGTACCGCCGTCATCGCGACCGCCGCGGCAGCGCTCGCGCTGACCGCCGGCCTTCTCAGCGGCTGCGAGTTCGACGACTCCGTCGACTGCCTCTCGAACGCCGACGACATCACGGACAGCGTCACGGCGATCAACAAGGCCGGAGCCGACGCGATCGAGGATCCGACGAGGACCGAGGACTCCATCGACACCATCGAGAAGAACCTGGACAGGATCAACGACGAGTCGGACGACGGCTCGTCCGACGACAGCAAGGTCGGCAAGGCGGTCGACAAGCTCCAGCAGGCCGTCGAGGACTACAACCAGGACATCCTCGACGGCGACCGGCCCGACTCCGCCGCGATCGACAAGGCGGCCTCGGAGCTGCGCGACGTCTGCACCTCGTAGTCAGGCGGTCGTCCCCCGCGAGAAGGAAGCGCGCGAACGAAGAAGAGGAGGGAGGGGCCACTCCCCTCGGGCGGCCCCTCCCTCCGGTTCCCGGCTCAGTGGCCGAGAGTCCCGGTCACGTCCGCGACGACGTCGCCCAGCACCTCGGACACCTCGGCGGACGCCGGGAGCGCGTCGAGGAGCGCCGCGGGGACCGGCGGCCCGGCCGGGTCGGCCGGGCCGGCCGGGTCGCAGCACTGCACCTGGGCGACCCGCGTCTCGAACTCCGGCGCGGCCGGGGCGGTTTCGGCGGGCGCCGGTGCGGTGTCCGGGGCGAGGGACCGGTCACCGCGCGGCGCCGGGAGGTCCGGGGAGCCGGGTATGCCGGTACCGGGCGGCTCCGCCGTCGTGGTCGGCTCCGCACCGGGCGCCCCCGGCGCCGCCTCGGCCGTGTCGAACACCCACCGCTGTCCGCCGGAGCCGTCCCGCTCGGTGACGACCACGGCCGCTCCCGGCTTGCCGGCGGCGCGCGCGACGACCAGGCCGTCGTCCCGCCGCAGCAGGAGTTCCCCGCGGAGGGTCAGATCGAAGAACGTCTCGCCGGCGTGCACCAGGCAGCTGACCAGGGCGGTCGTCCGGCGACCGGGGTCCGCGGCCAGGCAGAGCGTCGGGTCGGCCGCGCTGCGCAGCAGCCCGTCGTCCTGGTACGACCACTGCTGCGACGCGGCCTGTGAGCACCCCGCGAGGACGATGCCCGCACCGGGCCGGGCCAGGCCGCGGGCGGCGTCGAGGCAGAGCTCCGTGTCCGGGCCGCGCAGCCTGCCGTGCGCGACCTCGCCGGACCGGGACGCGGAGGCGGCCGACGGGGATCCGGAGGGCGGGGGGTCGTCCGGGCCGCCGGGCAGCCCCCGCGCGCCGGTGGCCGGGGTGCCGGTCCCGCCGACGGGTGCGCCCCAGGTGGCCCCGGGAGAGGGGACACCGTTGTCATCGGACCAGCCCCTGGCCACGAAGACGGTCGCGAGCAGCGCGAGCGAGGTCAGACCCACGCCCACCAGGACGGCCTTGGGCCGCCTGCCCGGCAGGTCGAGCAGACCCGCCGAGGTGGTGCGGTGCCGGCCGCCTCCGACGGGCGGGTGCCCGACGGCGGGCCTCGCAGGCGCCGCGGACCCGGCCGGCGGGTCGGCGGATGCCGCGCGTTCGGGACGTGAGTCGAGGTAGCGGCGGGCGCCCCAGCCCAGCACGGTTTCGGCGAGCAGCACGCCGAGGCCGTCGTCGAAATGGCTGAGCTGTTCGGCGGCGTGCCGGCAGAAGCGGCAGTGCGCGAGATGCTGCCGGACGTCGGGCAGCAGGGTTCCACCGCGGCGCAGCGGAATGTCCAGGAGACGGTTGTAGAAGCGGCATTCGCTCGTCGGTGCGAGTTCCCGGTGGGCGCGTACACAGCCCGCCCGGAATTGTTCCCGCGCCTGTTCCAGGGCGGCTGTCGCGATGAGGGCGTCCACGCCCGACAGACCGGCCGGTACGGAAATGGGTTCCGCCTCCACCTCGGTGTGCCACAACAGGCATTGGGAGGCGGCCGGGAGCAACTGGAAAGACCGCTCGGCGAGTTGACGTCTTTCGGCGGTCACCGCCCGTGCGGCGCGCAGTCCGCGGCCGCCGACGGTTTTCCGCAGCTCCGGCAGAACGTCGGCCACACCCTCGGCGCCGGCCCATTTACGGACCGTCTCCCGTACGGCGACGAGGAGTTGGGGGCGCAGGGCGCCGCCGGTGCGCCCGTCCGCGACCCTGCCGAGCACCTCGTGGAACGCGGCGGCGGCCACGAGCCGCGCCGTGTCCTCGGTGCCGGCCAGGCAGACGGTCGCGTAGTCGTGGGCCGCACGCCAGTGGCGGGCGAACAGCAGGGCGACGGCGCGGGCACGTGCTTCGTCACCGGCGGGCCGCTCGGCCAGCCGGGCGGCGAGCCGGGGGTCGGAATCCCCGGGGATCCTGCCGGGGCGGGGCGGGTGGGGCGGGCGTGGGGGGGTGGGGGATTGCACGGAACCATTTCCTTCCAAGCCGGCGAACGGCGCGGAAAAGCACGGTGTCGGAAAGCCGATGCCTGATTGGTGCATACCTTTGGCCTGACCAGGCACGTTGGCCTGATCCGGCCCGTCCGTAAGGGGAGGCTCACCTTCGCACACGCGCCTCACAGGAAACAAGGAGTGCGAGTGACCCAAGTTCAAAGTGCGGGAAATTCAGATAAGTTACCGGCGGTATCCGCACCTGCATTCGAAAGGCGCCCGGATCCCCGGACTCAACTTGTGGACACGCAAAGCCGGATGGCACACGGAATCCCCAACTTCCGGCCCCGGCGTGGCCGGCCGCTCCGGCGCAGGGTCGGCCCACAGGAATCTCAGATGTGACTCCCGGGGTACTCCCATCCCCGTGGGACACCATGACCCCCATGAGCGCCCCCCACTCCGCACCCCGTGTTCGTAAAGCAGTCGTTCCGGCCGCCGGCCTCGGTACCCGTTTCCTGCCCGCCACCAAGGCGACGCCGAAGGAGATGCTGCCGGTGGTCGACAAGCCGGCCATCCAGTACGTCGTCGAGGAGGCGGCCGCCGCGGGTCTGGACGACGTACTGATGGTCACGGGCCGGCACAAGCGGGCCATCGAGGACCACTTCGACCACGCCTTCGAACTGGAGCAGGCGCTCGCCGCCAAGGGCGACACCGTCCGGCTGGACGCGGTGCGCGATCCGGCGCGGCTCGCCGACATCCACCACATCCGGCAGGGCGACCCGCTCGGGCTCGGTCACGCGGTGCTCTGCGCCCGCAACCACGTCGGCGACCAGCCGTTCGCGGTGCTGCTCGGCGACGACCTCATCGACCCGCGGGAGACCCTGCTCAGCAGGATGCTCGAGGTCCGCGACCGGTACGCCGGCAGCGTGGTCGCCCTGATGGAGGTCCCGCCGGAGCAGGTCCACCTCTACGGCTGCGCGGCCGTGGAGCCGTCCGGCGAGGACGGTGTGGTGCGCGTCACGGGCCTGGTGGAGAAGCCCGCGCGCGAGGACGCGCCCAGCCGGTACGCGGTCATCGGACGGTACGTCCTCGACCCGGCCGTCTTCGACGTCCTGGAGCACACCGCGCCCGGCCGTGGCGGTGAGATCCAGCTCACCGACGCCCTCCAGGAACTCGCGGCGGGCGGCACGGTGCACGGCGTGATCTTCTCGGGCCGCCGCTACGACACGGGCGACAAGGCGGACTATCTGCGCACGGTCGTCCGCCTGGCCTGCGACCGGGCCGACCTGGGGCCGGAGTTCGTCGCCTGGCTGAAGGAGTTCGTGGCGGGCCTGGAGGACAGCGACGCGGACCGGGAACGGCTGGCGGCCTGACCGGCGCGCGGCGTGGCCCGTGACGGGGCCCGTGAGGTGTCGCGCCACGCGGGGCCCCGGAGTCGCCGCGGCCGGGGCCGTCGCCCTCGCAGGAGGCGCTCGGGCGATCAGCCGCTCAGCCGCTCAGGCGGCCAGGCGGTCAGCCGCTCAGCCGCTCAGCTGTTGGGACGCAAGGTCCAGGTCACCGTCATCTCGCCGGTGACGGCCCCGTCGGCGCGGCGGATCTCGATCGCGACCGGGAACTCGGGCCGCTCCCCCGCGTCGAGCTGCGCGACGACCTCGGCGGCCGGGCGGCCCAGCGTGGCGGTGGCGGTGACCGCGCCCATGGCCAGCTTTCGGTAGGCGATCTCGGCGCCGACGGCGAGCGGCACGGCGCGGGAGAGCTGGTCGCCGAACGCGGCGAGGACGATCGCACCGCTGGCGGACTCGCCGAGCGTGAACATCGCCCCGGCGTGCGGCCCGCCCACGTGGTTGTGGAACTCGCTCTGGTCGGGCAGGGCGACCACGGCCTTCTCCGGACCGGTCTCGAGGAACTCGAGGTTCAGGGTCCGGGCCATGGGCACGGTGGCGGCGAGCATCTCGCCGATGGACATCTGGTCTGCGCTCATGACCGCGATGTTACCTGTGAGTAGCTTCGGCTGGCCAGACCGGCGTGCCGATCGCCGTACGACCGTGCGGTCCTCCGGCGCCGAGGGGGGCACCGAGGGGGGCACCGAGGGGGTGCCGACGAGGGTCCCAGATGCCGCAATCCGGAAGTTCAGGGGCACAGTTCGCGTGTTTCGGCCCGCCGCGTCCTGATTCGGTACGTCCCTGACAAGGGGCGGTGACCGAATCGTGTCCGGGACGGCACTAGGGTTTCTGGCCATGTGGCCAGGACAGCAGCCGCCCGGGGGAGAGCAGAACCCGCAGGCGCAGAACAATCCGTACCAGCAGCCGGGATACCAGCAGCCGAATCCGTATCAGCAGCCCGGCTACCAGCAACAGCCCGACCAGCAGCCCAACCCCTACGGGCAGCAACCGCAGTGGGGCGCCCCGTCGCCCGCGGGCGCGCCCACACCTCCGCCGGGCGGAGGCGGCGGAGGCGGCGGCAACCGGACGAAGCTGATCGCGATCGTCGCGGCCTCGGCCGTCGTCGTGGCCGCCGGTGTCACCGGATTCCTCGTGCTGGGCGGCGACGATGACGACCCGGCCGACGCGAGCAAGGGCAGTGCGAGCCCCACGGTCTCCACGTCCGGTTCCGCCTCGGCTTCCGACTCCTCCTCGGCCGGCACGGACGACAACCCGCGCAGCAGCGAGACCGCGAAGGCGACCATCGCCGGCTGGAAGGTCGTGGTGAACCCCAAGTGGGGCATCGCCTTCGACGTGCCGGCGGACTGGGAGGTCCAGTCGCCGGGGCTCAGTCAGGGCTTCGAGTGGGAGGACAAGGAGCAGTCCGACGGCTACGACCAGATCCTGCAGGGGGGCACGGCCGAGTTCAAGTCGAAGTGGTGCTCCACGGACGCCGACAAGGACGGCAAGACCGACGACACCCCGCTCGCGGTGGTCGGCAGCAAGGGCGCCGAAGGGGCCAAGACGACCGACGAGATCGCGATCAACACGCCCGCCTGGTGGGTCTTCGGCGGCTACACCGAGCCGGACAAGAAGAGCCTCACCTTCGACAAGAAGGCCACCGCCTTCACGACCGCCTCCGGCATCGTGGGCAGTTACGCCTGGGCCCAGTCGACGAACACGCCCCAGAAGGGCAAGTGCGACAGCGACGGCAAGGCGATCACGTTCGGCTTCAAGAACTCCAACGGCGACTACGTGTCGTGGAACCTGTACGGGGCCAAGGGCGTGAAGGACGAGCTCCCGAAGGCCACGATCATGCAGATCCTCAGCACCGTACGGCTGAACGGGACACCGACGCAGAACTAGCGAAGCCCCCGCGAGGACGGCCGGCCGGTAACGGTCCGGCGGTTCTCGGCGGGGTGCTCGCGGCGCTGGGGCGGTACCCGCCGCTCACCCGATGCCGAACGCGCCCTCGGGTGGTGCGGGGGACGGTACGGCGTCCTCGTCCCGTACCGGGTGGGCGTCGCCGATGAAGCGGCGCAGTCCGGGTCCGTGCTCGACCCGGGCCGGGAAGGCGTCGGAGGCGGTGCGGCGGGCCAGGGTGGTCACGTCGAGCGGGTGGTGCGCGGCGACGAGCACCGCGTTGCCGAACCGGCGGCCGCGCAGCACGGCGGGCTCGGCGATGAGGGCGAGTTCCTCGAACACGGCCGCGAGATTGGCGAGTTGGGAGCGCAGGAAGCCGAACGGCGCCGCGTCGGCGAGGTTCGCCAGATAGACGCCGTCGCCGCGCAGCACCCGTCCGGCCTCCTGGGCGTAGGTCAGGGACGTCAGATGGGCGGGGACCCGGGAGCCGCCGAAGACATCGGCGACGAGCGCGTCGGCGGAGCCGTCCGGGGCCGCTTCCAGCCAGTCCCGCGCGTCGGCGGCGTGCAGCGCGATGCCGGTCCCGGCCTGGACGGGCAGGTGCTCGGCGATCAGCTCCAGCAGACCGCGGTCGAACTCGACGACGTCCTGCCGGGAACCCGGCCGGGTCGCGGCCAGGTACCGGGGCAGGGTCAGCGCACCGCCGCCGAGATGCAGGACGTCCAGCGGCCGCCCCGCCTCGGCGACGGTGTCCAGGACGTGCCCGAGGCGCCGCGCGTACTCGAACTCCAGATACGTCGGCTCGTCCAGGTCGACGTACGACTGCGGCGCCCCGTCGACGGTCAGCAGCCAGGCCCGCTCCCGGTCGACGTCGGGCATCAGCTTGGCGGTGCCGTGGTCGACGGCGCGGGAGACGGGTATGGGCTCGTCGTTCACCGTCCCATTGTGCCTGCGGGCCATGCCCTCGGAGGGGCACGGCCCGCAGGCCCCCGCGCACGTCGGCCACGGACACCGGCCGCCCCCACAGCACGGCTGTCACGGTCCCCGCCCTCACAGCACGGCTGTCACGGTCCCCGCCCCCACGGTCCGCCCACCCTCGCGGATGGCGAAGCCGAGACCGGGCTCCAGCGGAACCTCACGTCCCAGCTCGACGGTCATGCCGACCGTGTCCCCTGGCCGCGCGACCGCGACCTCGCCCAGGTCCACGTCCCCGACGACGTCCGCCGTGCGGATGTAGAACTGCGGCCGGTAGCCGGTCGAGACGGGCGTGGTCCGGCCGCCCTCCCGCCCGGACAGGACGTACACCCGCGCCCGGAACCGCCGGCTGGGCACCACGCTCCCCGGCGCCACCACCACATGCCCCCGCCGGACGGCGTCCCGGGGCACCCCGCGCAGCAGCAGCGCCACGCTGTCCCCGGCCTGCGCCTCCTCCATCGGCTTCCCGAAGGTCTCGACGCCCGTCACCACCGTCTCGACCCCGGCGCCGAGCACCTGCACCTGGTCCCCCAGGCGCAGCGTCCCCCGCTCCACGGCGCCGGTGACGACGGTCCCCCGTCCGGTGATGGTGAGCACGTTCTCCACCGACAGCAGGAACGGCGCGTCCAGATACCGCTCGGGCATGGGCACATAGGTGTCCACCGCGTCGAGCAGCGCGTCGATCGACGCCGTCCAGTGGGGGTCGCCGGCCAGGGCCCGCAGCCCCGACACCCTGACGACGGGCGCGGAGTCGCCACCGTAGCCGTGCTCGGTGAGCAGGTCGCGGACCTCCAACTCGACCAGGTCGATCAGCTCCTCGTCGCCGGCGTCGGCCTTGTTGAGCGCGACCACGATGTGGTCGACGCCCACCTGGCGGGCGAGCAGGACGTGTTCGGCGGTCTGCGGCATGATCCCGTCGAGCGCGGAGACGACGAGGATCGCCCCGTCGAGCTGCGCGGCGCCGGTGACCATGTTCTTCACGTAGTCGGCGTGACCCGGCATGTCGACGTGCGCGTAGTGCCGGGTGTCGGTCTCGTACTCGACGTGCGCGATGTTGATGGTGATCCCGCGGGCCGCCTCCTCCGGGGCCCGGTCGATACGGTCGAACGGCACGAAGGTTCCGGTGCCGCGGTCGGCGAGGACCTTGGTGATGGCGGCGGTCAGGGTGGTCTTGCCGTGGTCCACGTGCCCCATGGTGCCGATGTTGAGGTGTGGCTTGGTCCGCGCGTAAGCGGTCTTGGGCATGGCTGTACCTCGAAGCGTGTCCGTAGGAAGTGGGGACCCCGGCGAACTCGCCGACCCTCCCCCTGCGGGGTCCGCCGGACGATCCGGAGAGGGTCAGCTTCGGGCGCCGTCGGCAGCGGTCACGAGGAGTGGGACGGCAGCCTTCGGCGTATCCGCGACTGCGGACGCTACGAGGAGGAAGGCGTACCGGAACATGGTGTCGATCATCGCCGACGGTTCGTTCGGCGTCGAATGGTTTTCCCCGGACGGGGAGGGCCGCGGCCTCGATGACCGACATCGGCACGGCACGGCTGAACCGTTAGGGCGTATCCCCGACGGTCTTCAGCGCCTCACGCACCGTCAGCGGCGCGAACCGCCCCCGCTCGCGGGCGACGAAGGCGCGGACGGCCGCCGGGTCGGTCTTGGCGTACTCGCGCAGGGCCCAGCCGATGGCCTTGCGGATGAAGAAGTCCGGGTGCCCCGACCGGCGCAGACAGTAGGCGAAGAGACGGTCGGTGTCGGTGTGTTCCTTGCGGCGGAGCTGGTGGAGCAGGGCGGTGCGGGCGACCCACAGGTCCTCGTCGACGATCCACGCGTCCATGTCGGCGCCGAGCCGGGGGTCGGCCGCGACGAGCGTGCCGACCACGTGCGCGGCGAGCAGGTCGACCGTGTCCCACCAGGGCGTCGTGGTCACCAGCCGGCGCGCCACGGGCAGGAACTCCGAAGACAGGCGGGGCGCGTGCCGGCGCAGGTAGTCGACGGCGAAGTAGTGGTACTCGCGCTGCGGCAGCGCCCAGCAGCGCAGCGCGATCGCCGTGCAGTCGGACTCGTCGGGCCGGGGCGTGCCCGCCAGGACGGTGCGGGACAGGGCCCGGCGCGCGGGGGTGGGGAGGCCGAGGAAGGGGGCCACGTCCTTCATGTACGCGCGCATGGCCGCTGCCCGGACCGGATCGGCCCCCGCGCCGTACGCGGCCGTCAGCCGCTCCAGCACGAGGTCGGCGAGAACGCTGTCCGGCGCGCCGGTCGCGTCCGCACCTGTAACCGTCATGAGACGAACCATACGGCGATCACACATGCCCGTCGGTTAGTGTCGGCGGATGCTCGATGCCACCACCCGCTCTGGGGGCACCGCCACGGCCACTCCCCGGGCCATCGCCACGGAGCTCGTCGTCCCCGCGCTCGCTCCCGTGCCCGTCATCACGCCCGCCGTCTCGGCGGCCGACACACCCGGCGGCCTCGCCGCGCGCTGCGCGAGAGGGCTGCGCTCGCCCTGGTCCCGTTTCGCGCTGCTGGTCACGCTGCTCGCGGCGGCCGCGTCGAGCGTGCTGCTCTTCGAGCCGCAGAGGCTCCTCGCGGACGGCTGGCCACCCCAGTTGGGCGGTGTCTCGGCGGCCGCGGTCTTCGCGGTGGCGTACGGACTGTGCACGGTGGCGTTCGTGCCCCGGCCGCTGCTGAACCTGGCCGCGGGCGCGCTGTTCGGCTCGCAGTGGGGCATCGCCGCGGCGCTGGCGGGCACCGTGCTGGGCGCCGGGATCGCCTTCGGACTCGGCCGGATCCTCGGACAGGACGCGCTACGCCCTCTGCTGCGCGGGCGGCTGCTCAAGGCGGCGGACGGCCAGCTGAGCCGGCACGGCATGCGCTCGATGCTGGCGGCCCGGCTGTTCCCGGGGGTGCCGTTCTGGGCCGCGAACTACTGCGCCGCCGTCTCCCGCATGGGCTGGCTGTCCTTCCTGGTGGCGACCGCGGTGGGCTCGATCCCGAACACCGCCGCCTACGTCGTCGCCGGGGCCCGTGCCTCCTCCCCGACCTCGCCGGCCTTCCTGATCGCCATGGCCTGCATCACCCTGCCGGCACTGGTCGGCGCGGTGGTGGCCTGGCGTAAACGCCACCACCTGCGCGCCGCGTAGCCGCCCGCGACCGTCGCCTTCAGCCCCTTTCAGCCCCTGTCTCCCGGCCTGTCGCAAGGGGACCTGCCACCCGGCGGCCCGTCACCCGGCGGCCTGTCACACCGATTCCAGCACCATGGCGTTGGCGAGCCCGCCCGCCTCGCACATCGTCTGAAGGGCGTAGCGGGCGCCGCGTTCCCGCATCGCGTGGACGAGCGTCGTCGTCAGCCGGGTGCCGCTCGCGCCGAGCGGATGTCCGAGCGCGATCGCTCCGCCGTGCACATTGACCTTGGCGAGGTCGGCGCCCGTCTCCTGCCGCCAGGCCAGGACCACGCTGGAGAACGCCTCGTTGACCTCGAAGAGGTCGATGTCGTCGAGTCGCAGTCCCGCCCGGCGCAGCACCTTCTCGGTCGCCGGGATCACGCCGGTCAGCATCAGCAGCGGATCCGAGCCGGTGACGGCGAAGCTGTGCAGTCGGGCGAGCGGGCGCAGACCGAGACGGGCGGCGGTCTCGCCGGAGGTGATCAGCACGGCCGAGGCACCGTCGTTGACCGGGCTCGCGTTGCCCGCGGTGACGTTCCACTCGATCTGCGGGAAGCGCTCGGCGAAAGCCGGGTCGTAGTAGGCGGGTTTGAGGCCGGCGAGGATCTCGGGGGTGCTCCCTGGCCGTACGCACTCGTCGCGCGAGACGCCGTCCAGGGGTGCGACCTCGGCGTCGAAGAGCCCCTGTGTCCAGGCCTCGGCGGCCTTGCGGTGCGAGGAGACGGCGAAGGCGTCCATCTGCTCCCGCGTGATCGACCACTTGGCGGCGATGAGCTCGGAGCTGATGCCCTGCGGAACGAGCCCCTCCGGGTAGCGCGCGGCGACGCCGGGGCCGAAGGGGTCCTTGCCGGCCGGCACGTTGGACCACATCGGCACCCGGCTCATCGACTCGACACCGCAGGCGACGACGAAATCGTACGCGCCGGAGATGACGCCCTGGGCCGCGAAGTGCACGGCCTGCTGGGAGGAGCCGCACTGCCGGTCGACGGTGGTCGCGGGGACCGTCTCCGGGAAGCCCGCCGAGAGCAGCGCGTAGCGGGTGGTGTTCATGGCCTGCTCGCCGACCTGGTCGACGGTGCCGCCGATCACGTCGTCGATCAGCGCGGGGTCGACGCCGGAGCGGTCGACGAGGGTGCGCAGGGTGTGGGCGAGGAGTTCCACGGGGTGGACGTGGGCGAGGGAGCCGTTCGGCCTGCCCTTGCCGATCGGGGTGCGTACGGCTTCGACGATGACTGCGTCACGCATGTGCGGTGCCTCCATGACGAGCACGAGCAGCGAGAACTACTGGTGAGTAGGAAACTTGGACTCACCATAGCCCTGAGGGTTGGAAAATCCAACTAACATGGATTTGTTTTTCCAACCCTCCCCTAGACTGGCCGTCATGGCCGCCTCCAAAGACCCGCGCCCCTGCTCGATCGCCGACGCCCTCGCCCTCGTCGGCGAGAAGTACTCCCTGCTCGTCCTGCGGGAGGTGTGCCTGGGCAACACCCGCTTCGACCAGCTGGCGCGCAACATCGGCGCCCCGCGCGACATCCTGGCCACCCGGCTGCGCCGCCTCGTCGACGCCGGGATCCTGACCAGGCGTGCGTACAGCGAGCGTCCGCAGCGCTTCGAGTACCGGCCCACCCAGGCGGGGCTCGAGCTGGAGCCGGTCCTGATGACACTCATGGCGTGGGGCGACCGCCATCTCCGTAACGGCGACGACCGCCCCATGGTGCTCGAGCACGTCTGCGGCAACGAACTGGTCCCCCTGGTCACCTGCGCGGCCTGCGGCGACCAGGTCCGCCACGAGGACGTGAGCGCCCACCCGCAGGCACCGGGCTGGACGGTGGCGGGCCCGTCGGCCGCCTGAAGCCGCCCCACGCCGACGCGTGGACGCGTGGACGCGTGGACGCGTGGACGCGTGGACGCGTGGACGCGTGGACGCGCGGACGATGAAGGGAGCCGGGGCTGTGCCGGCCGGGGAGAGCAGGCGGCGCCGGAGCCGGTCCCCGTGGCGGTCGAAGTCACCGTGGAACGCGGCGACGGCTAGGTACCACCCCGCGTTGCCGAGCCCGGCGAACGGCTGCGCACCCGCTGACTCAGGCTCCCAGCTTCCGGATCTGCGCGGTGACCAGCTCCGCCGGCACTTCCGCCGCGGAGCCGGCGCCGGCGGCGGTGTAGAACAGGACGACCGTGGCGCCGCTGCGCACGACCACGAACGCGTCCGCGCTGTCGCCCTGGGTCTGCAGGCCGAAGGCGACGGCGTCGTCGCCCGCGCCGGGGGCGGTGGCGGCCCTGGCGGTGGTGCGGGCGGGCACGCCCCCCTCGTAGGCGGTGCACTTCTTCAGGGCGGTACGGAGGCCGTCGAGGATGCCCTCGGCGTCGGACCGGTCGTAGCCCATGAGGCCGATGGTGGTGGCGGAGCCCGCCGTGGGACCCGCTCCCCCGAAGGCGAGGAGGCCGACGAACGCCTTGGGGCCCGGGTCGGGCGAGGCGGTGCGCATGTTCTCCAGCGGCTGGCAGTCCGCGGGCCGGGCGGTGGAATCGCCGTCGGGCTTCACGGGGAAGTCGGTGATCTGATAGCCGTCCACGTCACCGCCGACCAGCGCGGCGGACCTCAGCTGAGCCTCGCCGAGCGGTTCTGCGGGCGCCTCCGACGCAGAAGCGGACCCCGAACCCGATCCGGATCCCGATCCGGAAGCAGACCCCTGTGCGGCCGCGGAATCCGAAGCCTTCGCATCGGAATCGCCGCTGCCACCGCCCCCGCATCCGGCCACCAGCACCGCCGTGAAGAGTGCCGCCACCGTCACCCTGATCCGCACCTGATGACTCCCCGCTCTCGACATCGGTCGATTGGATCATTCCGGCAGGGAAGCCGCAGGGGTATCGAGCAAACTACGTCAGCCGTCCCCCGTGCGGTGATGACCCGGCGCTACGGCAACGCGTACACGTCCAACCACCCGCACATCCCGAACTTCCCGTGGACCGAAGGCTGTTCGGTTCTGACGGCGGCCTCGGCGAGGTAGGACACATCGCCGTCCGAGAGCCGGTCGAGCTGCTCCCCCGTGGCCTGCGCGGACGCCCGCGCACCGCTGAGCCAGCGCTCACGCCACTCGGCGAGCCGCGGCTCCACCAGCGCGGCGGCGGACCGGTGGAAGGCGGCCAGGGCGGCCGGACCGTCCGTCGCCCCGCGCAGCGCCCGGTAGCCCTCCAGCGCGAGGTCGCGCCGGGCCCGGGCGATCCGGGCCTGCTCCTCGCGCGGGGCGTCGGCCGGGATCACGGTCGCGGCGGCGTACGTCTCGGGGTCGGTGAGGTACTCCGGCGGCAGGGTGAGCACCGCGTCGCCCGCCTCCGGCAGCCCGCTGTTCTGCATCAGGACGGTGATGCGCAGGTCGTCCTCGTTGACCAGCCGGTGGATGGTGCCCGGCGTGAACCAGGCGACCGTGCCGGGCGCGAGGGTCGTGACCTCGTGCCCGGACGCCGTCAGGGTCTGCACCGCGCCGTGCCCGGCCGTGACGACGTACCCCTCCGAACACGTCAGGTGCATATGGGGAGTTCCGCCGTGCAGACCGTCGGCGGCGGGCCAGTCGTACACGCGCAGGTGCGAGACGGCGATCCCACCGGGCAGTCCCCCGTAACCGCTCACCACGGGTGAGTCTCCAGGTACTTGGCGATCTCCTCCCGCTCCCAGGCGCCGTCGGCCACCACCACGCGGTAGCGGCGGGTGAGCGTGTCGCCGGGGGCGAGCTCGAGCTCGTCGAAGAAGGACCAGGAGGGGGCGATGCCCGCGAAGGGCTCGTTGCGGACGAACCAGTGGGCGGGGTGCGCCCCTCGGGCGCCGGAGTGGTCGTTCTCGGGGGCGTGTGCGAAGACGACCGTGGCGTGACCGTCGGCGCCGTCGTGCTCGCCGGAGAGGGCGAGCCAGTGGCTCTGCGAGGCCATCAGCCCGGGGCCTTCACCGTCCGGGCCGATGATCCGGCCGTCCCGGAAGGCGCGCGGGCCCCGCCAGAACAGGCCCGTGTAGCCGGCCAGCTCCCGCCCGGCGGTGGTCGGGCTGCCGAAGCGCAACGGCTCGTCGCGGCGGTTGGTGACGGCGCTGGTCCAGGTCAGCGCCCAGGAACCGGCGTCCGGGTCGACGTCGTGCACCTCGATCCGGCGGGCCTCCTGCGCCCACAGCTCACCGCTGTGCGGATGCCAGGTCAGCCGCTCGGCGATGACGACCCGGCCGCCGTCGGCCGACACCTCGTCGAAGCCGACGTGCGCCATCGAACCGACCCGCTCGGGGAGTTCGAGATACCCCTCACCGTGCACGTACGAGTTGCCGCCCCACAGGTTGGCGCCCGAGAGGTGCGAGGCGGTCAGCGACAGCCCCTTGTGCCAGCGGTGGTCGTTGGGCCGGTAGTCCGTGACGACGTCACCGGCGAGGGTCCGCAGCGGGTGGATGTACGGCCTCGGGGCCTCCCACGCCGCCTCGGGCCGGTAGACGTAGGCGAGCAGTTCGACGCCGGTGGCCGGGTCGCTCACCGTGACGCGGTCGCCGTGGGCGTGGACGAGCCGCAGATCGCCGGTCACGCGGGCACCTCCGCGTTCAGCTCCGCCTTCGTCCCCGTCGTCGTCCCCGCCTTGTCCGCGACCGTGGCCGGCGCCCAGCCGGGGGCGCCGCCGTGCAGGGCCGTGTAGTACGGATCACCCGGCCCGATCTCACCCCGTCGCACCGTCGCGTCGGTGAACGCCGACTTGTACAGCGCGCTGATCAGCTCCAGGCTGGTGCGCCCGTCCGCGCCACTGCTGCGCGGCCGTCGGCCTGCGCGCATGCTCGCGACCAGTTCGCGCAGCTGCGCCAGGTGGGAGCTCGGCACGTCGGCGCCGAAGTCCTGCCAGGCCGCCGCCAGGTCGCCGGGGACGTCCGGGGCGGGCGTGATGTGCCAGTTGTCGTTGGAGTGGCCGTAGAGGTGGGTGAGTTCGACGGTGGCCCGCTCGCAGTCGATACGGATGCGGCTGACCTCGTCGGGGCTCAGGACACTGTTGACGACCGTCGCCATGGCCCCGCTCTCGAAGCGGACCAGGGCGGTGGACACGTCCTCCGTCTCCACGTCGTGCACGAGCCGGCCGGCCATCGCGCGCACCTCGCTCCACGGGCCGAGGAGATCGAGCAGCAGGTCCATCTGGTGGATGCCGTGGCCCATCGCCGGGCCACCGCCCTCGGTCTGCCAGCGCCCGCGCCAGGGCACGGCGTAGTAGGCGGTGTCGCGATACCAGGTGGTCTGGCAGTGCGCGACCAGCGGCCGCCCGAGGGCCTGCTCGGCGAGCAGCCGCCGCACATGCCGGGCCCCGGAACCGAAACGGTGCTGGAAGACGATCGAGGCGTACGGCCCCGCCGCGGCGCCCTCCTCCGCCTCCACGGCGTCGTAGTCGGCGAGGGTCGGCACCGGCGGCTTCTCGCACCACACCCAGGCCCCGGCCCGCAGCGCCGCCACACTCTGCTCGCGGTGGAGGGTCGGCGGGGTGCAGATGGTCACCAGGTCGGGGCGCTGCTCCGCCAGCATCCGCTCCAGGCCGGTGTACGCGTGCGGGACCCCGCTCTCCGCGCAGAAGGCCTCGACGGCGGTGGCATCGATGTCAACGGCCGCCACGACCTCGGTCTCGCCCTCGGCGGCGAGCTGCCGGAGGGCGGTCAGATGGGAGCCGCGCCCGATCGCGCCGATACCGACGATGGCGGCCCGGACACGGCGGCCGGCGAGCGCGGCAGGCAGCGGAGTGGATGGGGGCATGGGCGTGATCAGCACTCCTCCGACGTACGGCCGAACGGCCGGGCGGGCCAGCAACCGAGGGGGAAGCGTGCAGTACCTGCACACAGCAAGCGCTTTCCCATCGGCAGCAACGTATGCGGCGGCCGGGCGGCCGGTCAACCATGAGGACACCTGTCCGGCGTCCCGACCACGCGCGTGCGCCGCGTGTCGGCGGGTCGGGCGGGCGCGGGGCCGGGTGAGGGGCCGGGTGAGGGGCCGGGTGAGGGGGCGGGTGAGGGGGCGGCGCGAGACCGTCGGCCG
Organism: Streptomyces sp. NPDC060002; assembly: GCF_042737245.1. Lineage (NCBI taxonomy): Bacteria > Bacillati > Actinomycetota > Actinomycetes > Kitasatosporales > Streptomycetaceae > Streptomyces > Streptomyces sp. NPDC060002. The sequence goes on along the minus strand of NZ_JBHWUW010000014.1, from coordinate 65,440 downwards.
GAGAGGCGCGTGCGCGTCGGTTGGGGGGCGCGTGACCGTAGGGAGGGCAGGCGCGTGCCCGCCGGTTGGGAAGGCGCGTGCCCGTCGGCCGGAGAGGCGCGTGCGCGTCGGTTGGGGGGCGCGTGACCGTAGGGAGGGCAGGTACGTGACCGCCCGCCGGTTGGGAAGGCGCGTGCCCGTCGGCCGGAGAGGCGCGTGCGCGTCGGTTGGGGGGCGCGTGACCGTAGGGAGGGCAGGTACGTGACCT
>NZ_JBHWUW010000014.1:0-65103 GCF_042737245.1 Streptomyces sp. NPDC060002 | reverse complement strand
GTACGTGACGGCCCGCCGGTTGGGGAGGCGCGTGCTCGTCGGTCGGAGCGGCGCGTGCGCGTCGCGTGAGGGCTCTTTGTCGCTCGTGCGGAGGGGCGGGGGGCGTCGGTGCGAGAGCCCGCGTGACGCCTGCGAAACCCCTGTGCCGGACCTGTCATCCGGGAACGCTAGGCTTCCCCCGGCACACACCTGATCACCTGATCATCGCGCGCGACGGGCCGACCGTCGCCGTCGCCCTCTCCGATCGGCGCTTGGACTCCGTAACCTCATGTCTTGGTTTGAATCCCTCATCCTCGGACTCGTCCAGGGGCTGACCGAGTTCCTCCCCGTCTCCTCCAGCGCGCATCTGCGGCTGACCGCGGCGTTCTCCGGCTGGAAGGACCCCGGTGCCGCGTTCACGGCGATCACGCAGATCGGCACGGAAGCCGCGGTGCTGATCTACTTCCGCAAGGACATCGGCCGGATCATCTCCGCGTGGAGCCGATCACTGTTCGACAAGACGCTGCGCAAGGACCACGACGCCCAGATGGGCTGGCTGGTGATCGTCGGCTCGATCCCGATCGGCCTGCTGGGCGTGACGCTCAAGGACCAGATCGAGGGCCCGTTCCGCGACCTGCGGATCACCGCAACGATGCTCGTCGTCGTCGGCGTCGTGATCGGCATCGCCGACCGGCTGGCGGCCCGCGACGAGACGGGCGGGAAGCACCGCGCGCCCAAGCAGCGCAAGAACCTCGAGAACCTGGGCGTCAAGGACGGCCTGATCTTCGGCCTCTGCCAGGCCTGCGCGCTCATCCCCGGCGTCTCCCGTTCCGGCGCCACCATCAGCGGCGGCCTGTTCATGGGCTACAAGCGCGAGGCCGCGGCCCGCTACTCCTTCCTGCTGGCCATTCCGGCCGTACTGGCCTCCGGGGTCTTCGAGTTGAAGGACGCGGTGGAGGGCGGCCACGTGGCGTGGGGGCCGACGATGTTCGCGACGGTGATCGCCTTCGTGACCGGATACGCGGTCATCGCCTGGTTCATGAAGTTCATCAGCACCAAGTCCTTCATGCCGTTCGTCTACTACCGCGTCGTGCTCGGCATCGTGATCATCGCCCTGGTCGCGACGGGCTCACTGAGCCCGCACGCGGCGGAGTCGGCAGGCTGACCGCTACCGCCCTCTCTCCACCCGTGAAGCCGTGCGGCGTCGCACGGATCGGCCTTCTCGCTCGAACCGGCGGGAGGGCCACCGGAGTTGATCGATCAGCCGTGACCAAGCCCATATCCGCGCGCGTAGCCGTCCGGTAGCGCAGTGTCAGTTCTTGCGCCTAGGCTTGGCCCATGTCCCCCAACTCTGTGCCGTCTGGTTCCGTGCGGTCCGCTGCCGAGCTGAACGAGCGGATCCGGGCCCTCTGGCTGCGCGCGGGCGGTTCGCTCTCCACCCAGGAGCGGGCGGAGTACGAGCTGCTGGTCGTGGAGTGGGCCATCGCGATCCGCGGCGAGGTCGTCGCAGCGGCCTGAGCACCGGGCTCTCCTCTCCCTCCGCCCCCTCCTCTCGCCTCCCTTCGCCCTTCCTCGCGCCACCCTCCGCTCTCCCGTGTCGCCCCGTGTCGGGCCCGCGACCGTCCGTTACGCTCGCGTCGCCACAACGGTCACGAGTCTCATGGAGGGCAGGACGGCGAGGATCAAGCGTGAGCGCCTCGTCAGAACGCTGACGTTCTGGCTGCGTCCCGCTTTCGCGTTGCGCGTCATCAACCGGTTCCAGAAAATCGTGGGCTTCGACCGGTCGATGGCCCTGGCGTCCAGCGCGTTGACCGCACTGGTCCCGCTCTCCATCCTGATCGGCTCCGTCGTGAGCAGCTTCGCGCACTACGACGCGGCCGAGCAGATCATCAGGCGCTACCACCTCACCGGAGCGGGCGCCACGGCTGTCAGCTCCCTCTTCTCTCCCGCGGAGGGCAGCAGTGCGAGCGTGGGCGTCTTCGGAGCCGTGTTCCTGATGATCTCGGTCCTCAGTTTCGCCCGGGCCGCGCAGCGACTGGTCGAGCAGACGTGGGAACTCAGCCCGCTCAGCGTGCGCAACACCCGTAACGGCCTGTGGTGGATCCTCGGCCTGGGCGGCTACGCACTGTGCACCGCCTCACTCACCGCACTGCTCGGCGAAGGCGAATCGGGGCTGGTCGCCTCGGTGTGCGAGGTGCCGGTGACCGCCGCGTTCCTCGTCTGGAGCGGACGGCTCCTGTCGGCCAAGCGGATCGACTGGTCGGACCTCGTCCCCTTCGGCGTCACCGCCGCCGTTCTGACGGCCGCCTATTCGGTGGGCGCGGCCATCTACCTGCCCCGTCTGTTCAACTCCTACGCCGCACGCTACGGGGTGGTGGGAGCGGTCTTCGCGATGATCTCCGCGCTCTTCGCCGCCATGCTGGTGATGGTCGGATCGTCGGCGCTGGGACGCGAAGTACGGGACGAACTCGCCCGGATCCGTCAGGGCCACCGCCCGTCCGACCATGAGGTCCGCCGGCAGTGGGACACCCTGGTCGAGCGGACCCGGTCCCACTGGCGCACAGCGCGGGGGCAGATCTCTCGGCATCAGACCAGGGACTCCGACCGCTGAGAGCCCGGCAGCGGCCTGGACGGGCCCGGAGGCCCTGCCGGCACCACTGGCAGTCCGGCTCTGTCCAGCTACGCGGCGCCCGGCTGTCCGGCTGTCCGGCTGTCCGGCTGCCGATTACCGGTGAGGCTCCCACCTTGGGCAGGATGGTCCCCATGACCGAGATCCGCACGCCCCGCCTCCTCCTCCGTCGCTGGCACGACGACGACCTCGTACCAATGGCCGAAATCAACGCGGATCCGCAAGTCATGCGCTGGGTCGACGACGGCTCGGTGCTCGACCTGGACAGCACGGCGGAGGCCATCGAGCTGTGGGAGGAGGAGTGGGACGAGGAGGGCTTCGGGATCTTCGCCGTAGAGCTGCTCGCCTCCGGCGAACTGGCCGGCTTCACAGGCCTGTCCATGCCCGGGTTCCTGCCGGAGACGCTGCCCGACGTGGCCCTCAGCTGGCGGTTCGGATCCCAGTTCTGGGGCCAGGGCTACGCGTCCGAAGCCGCCCACGCGACGCTGGAGTTCGCCCTCCAGGATCGGGGCCTCGACCGCGTCATCAGCATCATCCGGATCGGTGACGACGCCTCCGAGAACGTCAGCCGCAAGCTCGGCATGGCGCCGGAGCGCGAAACGGTGCACCCGGTCCACGGCCATGCGCTGCACGTTCACGCCATCGATCTCACCGAGTTCCATGAGTGACCGGACCATGTGAGTGGACGCGCAGGCTCCGCACGAACCATGTCCGTACCGTGAAACGCCGCAGAAACGCCGCAGTCTGGGCACTGCGCCCCCGGCACGGTCATGGTTACCCTCCAACCACGTTGACCTGCGGGGACAGCTCGAATGGGCTGCCTTTGACGAGTGGATGGGCGAGACGGCGATTACTGGATGGAGTCGTCTCGTCACAACCGGTTGCGCACCCGTCGCCGCGAGCAGCAGCATCCCGACGACCGGTCCGCCCAGAGCGCCGGACTCCACGACGGCCGCGGCCACGGCCGGTCGCACCGAGCTCGTCTCGTCACGGACCGCGCCGACAACCCGGAGGCCGGCGACGCTCAACCCGCCTCGTCCGCGCCGCACTTCAGAGGTGACGATCGCCGGTCGCCCTCCGCGGCTCACCCGCTCGCACGCGATCAGCCTTTGGGCGGACGCGTACCGTGACCGTACGACCTCAGCCTCATGTGCGGTCGCTTCTCCGGGGTGACGCGCTCGCCGTGCGCCGACCGGAGGATGGGTGCCTGCGGGGAGGACAACCTCGGCCCGCACCGCACCAGCGACCGGAGCCCCCATGTTTCCTGTGAGTTCCCTGCTGCGCACCCGCAAGGCAGCTTCCCTGGCCATGGTCGTCGCGATGGCGGCCTCCGCCACCGCACTCACCGGCGCCACAGCAGCGTCCGGCAGCCCGCGAGAGCGGCCGATCCGGGCGAGCGTCAGCGGGTCTGCCGCGTTCCGTCTGCCGTACGTGGAGGACGCCGACATCCGCTCGCTGACTTTCGACGCGCACGCCGCGCCCTTCAGCAGACCGATCCCCGGCGTACCCGGCGGACTGCCGACCGACGCGTACGGCACGGTGAAGGTCTCGCACTACTCTGCGGAGCGGGACATCACCTACACCGCCGAAGGCACGGTCGACTGCCTGGCCACCGCGCCCGGCAATGCCACCCTGACCGCAGTCATCACCGAGGTGAGCACCGGAGGTCCGAACTGGGTGGGAATACGGCTGGGGTTCAGCGTTCAGGACGGCGGCGTGGACAAGCCCGGGAGAGTGTCACGGGACCGGGTGGGATTCTCCTGGGACGACGGGGTGAACTGGACGACCGGCGCTGGCGAGCACATGGATTCGGTGAATTCGTGCATGGCACCTGCCGCCTTCGCACCCGTCACGAAAGGTGGATACCAGGTCAGGCACGCGGATATGCCGCGCTGGCCGACGGGCTGACCCTCACACCGCGCGCCGCCAGCGGGCGGGTGGCCCGGGGGCGGTTTGCCTGGTGGGGCAACCGCGACCTGCTCGCGGCTTTCGACCTTCTCCCCGTCGTCGCCTGGACCGTCTTCATTGCCCTTGTCGGATTCGCCGGCGTGCTGCACATCGTCGGCGGGGTCGGCCGTGGATGCGTCTTCCTCGCGTTCTCGGCCTGCGGCCTGGCGGCCCTCGTGTCCCAGGGCAGGCTCGCCCGTGACTTCGCCCGTGTGGCCGTCGGCGAGCATGTCCGCCCGATGCGCTGGCTGCTGCTGCGCGAACCCGACGCGGGCGAGGCCTGTTTGGTGCTGTACAGGGCCGACGGCGACCCCGCCCGACGAGGCTCCGCCGATGCTTCTGCGGCTCGCCAAGAAGCGGCAGGCCCGACGCCTTCCCCCGGCGGGCGTCGCGGACGTCCGCGGCTTGCTCCGTCCCGTCACCGTGCTCGTGCCGTGGATCGACGGCTCACCTGTGTGGACCCGCCATCCCGTGACCGCACTCGACTTGACGACTGAGCGCGACCGAGGGCGACTGACGTATCTCAAGGGATCCGAGCCCCGCAGCCGGTAGACGCTCTTCGCGAGTGGGTCCGACGGCAATGAGTACGGAGCGAGAGCCCGGAGATCGACTCGCATCGTCCCTCAGCCCCAAAAACCCGTCCCGCCTCCCGATCTGACGATCTACTCTGCTGTCTCATGCTCTGAGCCGGGGCGGAGGGCTCGGGCGAAGCTTCTGAGCCGACGGGAACCCGCGCGCTCAGCCAGTCAAACGGGTGGGTAAGACAGTGGTTCGCCAATCAAGGGTCGGCCTTGCTATTGCCATGCTCATGACCTTCTCGACGGTCGCCGCATGCGAGCCAGGGCAGGGCTCCCGGGCAGACGCGACATCGGCAGAGACCAAGACGGCCGGCGCAGAGGACAAGCCCTTGGGCAAGGCGGACCTGGAGCGGGTAGCGATCACGAACACGGATCTCGACGACTACGAGGTCGAACAGATCCTGGCTGCTACCTCGGCGTCTCACAGGACGGCGGATCCCGCCGAATGCGCGCCCGTCGTTCAGGCAACGGGGGGAAGCAGCGGCTTCACAGCCACCGCGCGCATCGGCCGGATGATCTCCCCGAAGGAGCGCGGCCCCGGAACATCCATGATCCTTGCGTCACACAGCACCGGGGATGCCGCGCGGGTGATCGACGCACTCCGCACGGCCGCCAAGCGGTGCAAGACCTTCCTGGACATCGGGGTGGGCTTCCGGTACGACGACGTCGCACTCCAGCCCGACCCCGGCTACGGCGATGAATCCGTGTCCCTGAGGCTCACACAGCTCGCGGCGGACAACGAGGACGACGAGCCCATCCGAGTCCCCTACGCGGTGGTGGCCGTTCGACAAGGGGCGACGGTCGCCATGTTCTACGAGTTCAACCGCCCCGGAGGAACAAGGGGCGAGGACCCGGCTGTCGTACCGGAAGAGATCATCAGCACACAGCTGAACAAGCTCAGCAAGCCGGCGGTTCCCCAATCGCCGTAGTCATGCGCTGACTTGGAAGCCGCGCTCGAAGACCTTTTGCGCGGGTGGTCGCGAGCCCACGTCGCGAGTTGGTCAGCGTTGAGCGATGCTGTCGTTGCTGTGCTCGGGGTGGCGGGTCCACAGGGATACGTCACTGCTCGTCGCGACGGCGATGGTCTCCCCCGAGGGAGAGAAGCCGAAGGCTCGAAGTTCCGAGTATGTGGAGTGGAAGATGTGCCACCACTGCTCGCCGAGCGGGCCCGAGTGGGGAAGTCCGCCATCGGTCGAGAGCAGTACCCGATCGTTGGGCCAGGCCGGAGTGACGGCCTCCAGCGTCCAGCCGTCCCCAGTCGTGGTGTGCAACCCTCCGCCGAAGAACCCTGCGATGTGTACGCGGCTGCCGGCGATCGGTCCCAGTCCGGGGCAAGTCAGGTCGGCGGCCGCGTCAGGGGTGCTGTCCTCGGAGTCGGGGTCGCGGTCCCTGGCGATCTTCTGGCCGGTGACGGCATCGAAGAGACCGTGACCGTCATGCGAGACGGCCATGACCAGGTCATGGCCGCTCTCCGGGTGCGACGCGAAGCCGATCCCGAGAAGTCCGCCGACAGGGACGCCGTACGCGTACTCGAAGACAGGACGCCAGGGCGCGGGCGCGAGAACGACAGGGGCGGCGAGCAATCGGTCTCGTAGTGCCCGCTGGTAAGCGGAGATTTCCGGTTCACTGACGGCTTGCTCCACTGGAGCTGCTCTCTTGATCTGCTTCATCACCTCGTCATGATCCCGCTCCTGGCGGCTACCGCGCGGAGCAAAGCAGTTGAGAAGATCACAACGTGGCAACCTCCAACGAACATCCCCCCGATGACTGGGCTTTCCTTGGAGTCGGAGACCCGTTCCTGGTTGCCCGCCACGAACGGCGCGGCCTTCTGGCCGTGGCAGGAACAGATGCACACAACAGAGCTACGCCGGTCGCGGTCTACAACAGCCGTTCCTTCGTCCGCCGCACGCTCATTCGCTCACGCTTCCCCGTGCACGCACTGGCCTTCCATCCCCGGCGTCCGCTGCTCGCGATAGGCACCGGCCGGTACGACGGTGGCTACCTCTTCGAGGGGGAGCTACTACTTCTGCACCTGAAAACAGGGGCGGTCGCCTCTCTCATCGAGAACGAGTTCGGCCGTCAGGTTCTGGGGCTGGAGTGGCTCGACGAACGGTCGCTGCGTGTCCTCATGGCACCGCCGGACGACTGGCAGGATGAAGCGGCGCACGAGAACGGACACGTCGCCGTGGTGGGCCGAGTCGACTGGACCGCCGTCCCCGCCCGGTCACTCAGCGGTCGGGACCTGGCCGGCCCAAGGACCTTCGCACCGCGTCCCGAGCCCCGCGAGGCAGTGCAACGAGCGGTCGCCACACTGCGATCCCTTTGGCAAGCCCAACGAGTCGAACCTTCCGGAGACCTGTGAAGCTCCCTCGACGGTGTTGTCCGGGTCGTTCACGGCAGCAGCCTGACCGCCCCCGCGTCCACGTGGCCACCGAATTACCCGATCGATCCCCGCACAGACCTTGGCTGAGCAGCCCCCATGCCCAACACTCGGGCCATGACGCAGCGTGTGGAGCTCGCCGCCGTGATGGACCGGTTGGCCGTGGACGGGTTGGTCACCGACTACGCGGTGGCGGTCGACGACGGGGACTGGACGGCGTACCGGGAACTGTTCACGTCGGACGGGCGGGCGGACTACCGCTCGGCCGGTGGTATCGAGGGGGACGCCGGGAACGTCGCCTCATGGCTTGCGGAGAACCTGCGGGTGTTCGCGATGCGGCAGCACCTCATCGTCAACCGCCGGGTGCGCTTCGGGGTCCTGGAGCAGGACACGGGCGACACGGCCCGGGTCCAGGCCGACTACGTCAACCCGATGCGGCTGGCCACCGGCCAGGACGACTCGGCTGCCGGTGCGCCGGACTTCGTCTGTGGCGGCAGGTACTCCTTCGGTCTGCTGCGCACGGACGACGGGTGGCGGGTGCGTGAGGTGGTCGTCCGGGAGAAGTGGCGGCGCCTGTCCGGCTGAGCGGGAAGACGCAGGCCGCAGCCCCAGCCCCAGCCCCAGCCCCAGCCCGAGAGACGGCCCCAGCAGCAGTGGCAGCGCTTCGGGATGGCCGGCGTCCGAAAAAAGGCGCCCCCTGTCGGAGATCGTCCGACGCGCGCACACTGGAGACACCCCCAGCGGGTAGGGAGGTGTCGTATGAAGACCTTCGGACACTGGCTCACCTCCCCCTGGCGGCGTACGGCCGTCGCGGCTCTCGCGGGCGCGCTGCCCGTGCTCGCCTTCCCCGCGCCGGCTCTGTGGTGGTGGGCCTTTTTCGCACTCGTCCCGTGGATCCTGCTCGCCCGCTCCGCGCCGACGGCGAGGCGGGCCGCGTACGACGGGTGGAGCGGGGGGTTCGGTTTCATGCTGGCCATGCACCACTGGCTGCTGCCGAGCCTGCACGTGTTCACCCTGGTGATCGCCGCGCTGCTGGGCGCCCTGTGGGCTCCGTGGGCGTGGCTGGTTCACCGGTTCCTCACCGCCGACAGGGTCCCCGGCCGGGGGCGGGTGTTCGCCGCGCTGCTGGTCCTGCCGTCGGGCTGGCTGGCGATCGAGCTCGTCCGCTCCTGGCAGGGGCTCGGCGGGCCGTGGGGCATGCTCGGGGCCAGTCAGTGGCAGGTGGAGCCCGCGTTGCGGCTCGCCTCCGTCGGCGGGGTGTGGCTGCTCAGCTTCCTGGTGGTGGCGGTCAACGTGTCGGCCGCCGTCCTGGTCTGCGTTCCGGCGTCCCGGGCCCCGGCCGTCGCCGGTCTCGTCGCCACCGCCGCCACGGCCTCGGCCGCGTGGATATGGGCGCCGCGCCCCGACGCGGACGGGCAGGCCCGGATCGCCGTCGTGCAGCCGGGGGTGATCGACGGCCCCGACAACCGCTTCGACCGCGAGGAGCAGCTGACCCGGCGGCTGGTCGGGCAGGACGTCGACCTGATCGTGTGGGGCGAGAGCAGCGTCGGCTACGACCTCGACGACCGGCCCGACCTGGCCCGGCGCCTGGCGGAGTTGTCCCGCGTCACCGGCGCCGACATCCTCGTCAACGTCGACGCCCGCCGTTCCGACCGGCCCGGCATCTACAAGAGCTCGATGCTCATCGGGTCCGAGGGCCCGACCGGCGACCGGTACGACAAGATGCGGCTGGTTCCGTTCGGCGAGTACATACCGGCCCGTTCTCTGCTCGGCTGGGCCACCTCCGTCGGCAAGGCGGCCGGCGAGGACCGGCGGCGCGGCACCGAGCAGCTCGTGATGGACGCCGGGCACGGGCTGCGCGTCGGGCCGATGGTGTGCTTCGAGACGGCGTTCCCCGACATGAGCCGGCACCTCGCCGGGGACGGCGCGGACGTGCTGGTCGCGCAGTCGTCGACCTCCTCCTTCCAGTGGAGCTGGGCGCCCGCGCAGCACGCCTCGCTGGGTGCGCTGCGCGCCGCGGAGACCGGGCGGCCGTTCGTCCACTCCACCCTCACCGGCGTCTCGGCCGTGTACGACGCGAGTGGCCGGCGGGTCGGCTCGTGGCTGGGCACGGACGCGAGTACGACGGCCGTCTACGACGTCCCGCTCGCCGACGGCGTCACCCCGTACGTCCGGTACGGCGACTGGCCGGTCCATGGGGCCCTGCTGGTGCTGCTGGCCCTCGCGCTCGCCGAGGGCGCGCGGGCGGTCAGGCTGCGGCGGACCGCTCCCGCACCGCTCGTACCACCCGCTCGCACAGCTCGTGAGTCGCCAGCGCGTCCCGGGCGCTGAGCACCTTGCCCGCGCGCACGGCGTCCAGGAAGGCGAGTACCGCCTGCTCGATGCCGCGCTGCCGGGCCACCGGCACCCAGTCGCCGCGCCGCCGCACGGTCGGCTGCCCCTTGTGGTCGATCACCTCGGCGAGGTTGACCACCTGGCGCTTGGTGTCCTGCCCGGACACCTCGAGGATCTCCTCGTTGGAGCCGCTGAGCCGGTTCATCACGCCGAGCGCGGTGAAGCCGGGTCCGGCGAGCTGGAGGACGACGTGGTGCAGCAGGCCGTCCTCCACGCGGGCGCGCACGGTCACGTCGTCGACCGGGCCCGGCACCAGGAAGCGCAGCGTGTCGACGACGTGGATGAAGTCGTCGAGGATCATCGTGCGGGGTTCCTCGGGGAGCCCGACCCGGTTCTTCTGCAGGAGGATCAGTTCGCGCGGGTGGTCGGCGCACTGCGCGTAGCCGGGCGCGAGGCGCCGGTTGAAGCCGACGGCGAGGGACACGTTCCGCGCCTCCGCGAGCGTGACGAGCCGCTCCGAGTCGGCGAGTTCGTAGGCGAGGGGCTTGTCCACGTACGTCGGGACGCCGGCCTCCAGCAGCCGGGAGACGATCTCGGGGTGAGCGGCGGTGGGCGCGTGCACGAAGGCGGCGTCGAGGCCGGCGGCGAGGAGCGCGTCGAGGTCGTGATGGCGCTGCCCGTGGGGCAGGCGGAGGCTGTCGGCGACCCGGTCGAGGGTGGCCGGCGTGCGGGTCTGGAGGTGGAGCTCGACCCCGGGCAGCGCGCCGAGGACCGGCAGATAAGCCTTCTGCGCGATGTCGCCGAGTCCGATGCAGCCGACCTTCACGGGCGCTCCCTCGCTAGCTGTCCTACCGCCTGGCCTACCCTGTACGGCAGCATACGGGGCCCCTCCCCGGCCGCCGCCCGCCGGTCCGCGACGCCCGCGGGCGGCCGAGCCCGCAGGAGGTGCGCGGGCGCCCGGGGGGTCTCGAGGGTGGGCCCGGCGGCTCCGTCGAGGGAAATCCCGTGGTGGCGGAGGGCGGCGGGGAGCCACTGTGCGGGCATGACCACACAGCGCACCGGACCCGCTCAGAACGCCGACGAACGCGCCATGCTGGAAGGATGGCTGGACTACCACCGGCAGACCCTGGCGTGGAAGTGCGAGGGGCTCACCGACGCCCAGTTGCGCACGGCCTCGGCGCCGCCGTCCGAGCTGTCCCTGATGGGCCTCGTGCGGCACATGGCGGAGGTGGAGCGCAGTTGGTTCCGCACCGTGCTCGTGGGCGACGACGCCGGCCCGCTCTACCGCAGCGACGAGGACCGGCACGGCGCGTTCCGTCTCACCGGGCAGGACACCTGGGCGGAGGCTCACGCCGCCTGGCAGGCCGAGATCGAGGTCGCCCGGCGGTACGCGGCGGGCTTCGCCCTGGCCGAGCTCTCCCACGGTCGGAGCAGGTTCACCGACGAGCCGTTCAGTCTGCGCTGGATCTACACCCACATGATCGAGGAGTACGCCCGTCACAACGGCCACGCCGATCTGATCCGTGAGCGCATCGACGGTGTCACCGGCGGGTGACCGTCAGCGCGGACGGGCCCGCTCCCTCGTACGGGGTGCGGGATCACCCGTGCGGGGCAAGCTCCGTGGCTCCGCTGTTGCTCCGGCGCGCGGAACCAGCAGAGTTGCGCGGGTGCATCGAACGACGACGACTACCGCAGCGCTCCTGGTCACCGTGGCCGTCTCGGCCCTCGCGGGATGCGTGACCATCCAGCACCCGGCCGTGCCCGGTCCCGTCCTCGCACCCTCCCGGCCGTCCGTTCCGCAACCGGAGGGGCGGGCCGAGGTGCAGGTCGTGCAGGCTCCGGCCCGTGAGGCGCTGGAGAGGGTCGGGCCGTCCCGGAAGCCGCAGCCGGCGCAGCGGCGGCGGACGGCGGCGGTGCCGGGGGTCGGCGGTGCCGGCCAGCCGCCCTCGTCCCGTTCCCGTCCGCACACCCGGCCGACCCGCCCAAAGGCCCCACGGCACGCGCTGCCGCGGGTGGGGATCCCGGACGTGGAGGCGGAGGTGCGCAGGAACACCGATGTGTGCGCGCTCGGCAGGACGTACGGCGGATGGCAGGGCGACAGCCCGGAAGCGTCGATCTGCGCGCAGGCCTACGGGCGGTGAGGGCCACGAGCCGGCCTGCGGACGGCCAGGGTCACGAGCCGTGGGCGTCGGGGGACGACAGACCCGCCGGTCTCACCATCCCCGCTCCCACTCGCCCCACCCCTCCCACTCCCCCTCGCCTTCGCTCTCCCCCAGTCTCAGTTCCATCCGGCTGATCGCCGCCCGTACGCCGTCCCCGTAGCTGTCGTCCCTCAGTGCCACGGCTGCCGTACGGGCCCTGCGCACATGGGTACGGGCGGCCTCGGCGCGGCCGAGTTTGACGTAGTCCGCCGCCAGGTTGAGGTGCAGTGACGGGTAGAGCGCCCGCACCTCGACCGAGCCCTCGTGCTCGTCCGCCGCCGTCAGCGCCCGCAGGTCCCACGCCAGCTCGTCCGAGGGGTCGTCGTGGGTGTCGGCCAGGTAGTGGGCGAGGGTGCAGCGGTGCAGCGGGGCACCGCCCTCGCCGAGCTCCGTCCACAGGTCGAGGAGTCGTCGCCGGGCCTCCTCACGGTCTCCCCCGTGGTGCAGCATCACGACCTGCCCGATCCGCGTCAGCAGGGCGTCCGGCGCCGTCTGCCCCTGTCGCTCCGCCACCTCGGCCTCCTTGCGTCGTTGCGACGACGCTAGCCGCAGGTCTCCGCAATCCCGGTCAGGCGGCACCGTGCCGGTCCGTGGAGGAACCGGCCCGGCGGCAGACGGCAGGCCGGGGCCGTGTCAGGTCGGGTCGGACCCGTCGGGTCGCCCCAGGTCAGACCTGGTCGGCCAGGTTCGGGATCGTCCAGTCGATCGGCTCGTGGCCCTGCAGTGCCACGGCCTCGTTGATCTGCGTGAACGGGCGGGAACCGAAGAACTTCTTCGCCGACAGCGGCGAGGGGTGGGCGCCCTTGACGACGATGTGCCGGGTCTCGTCGATGAGCGGGAGCTTCTTCTGCGCGTAGTTGCCCCACAGGACGAAGACTGCCGGGTCGGGCCGGTCGGCCACCGCGCGGATCACCGCGTCCGTGAACTTCTCCCAGCCCTTGCCCTTGTGTGAGTTCGCCTCGCCGGAACGGACCGTGAGGACCGCGTTGAGCAGCAGGACGCCCTGCTGCGCCCACGGCATCAGGTAGCCGTTGTCCGGGATGGGCGTCTGCAGCTCCGCGTGCATCTCCTTGTAGATGTTCCGCAGGGACGGCGGGATCTTCACTCCCGGCCGCACCGAGAAGCACAGGCCGTGTCCCTGGCCCTCGCCGTGGTAGGGGTCCTGGCCGAGGACGAGCACCTTCACCCGCTCGTACGGCGTCGCGTCGAGCGCGGCGAAGACCTCCTCGCGCGGGGGGTAGACGGGACCGGCCGCCCGCTCCTCCTCGACGAACTCCGTCAGCTCCTTGAAGTAGGGCTGCTGGAGCTCGTCGCCCAGAACCCCGCGCCAGGACTCGGGCAGCATGGCGATGTCGGTCACGTCAACGTCCTTGTGTCGTGCGGTCACTTGCAGAGCACAGAACCTACAGGCGACCACCGACAACCGGCCCCGCGGACCGGTTCACCGACCGCCTACCAGCTGGTCTTCCGCGTCAGTTCCCACATCATCATGATCGTCGACGGGTCCAGTGACCGCTCGCCGCCCGAGACGTCCTCGGACGAGGCCAGGTACTGCTTGCCCTGCCACAGCGGGAGCAGCCGGGCGTCGTCGACGAGGATCTGCTGGGCCTCCTCGAAGTCCTGCACCACGTTGGCTCGGTCGCTCTCCCCGCGGGAGCGGGGCAGCAGCACCTGTGTGATCTCCTTCGCCGGGTAGGGCGTACCGAGCGCGTTCTGATCGCCGACGAAGGGGGCGATGAAGTTGTCCGCGTCGGGGAAGTCCGGGGCCCAGCCGCGCCCGAACACCGGGTACTCGCCCTTCTGGTAGCCGACCACGTAGGTGTTCCAGGGGCGGCTCTTCAGCTTGACCGAGAACAGGCCCGAGGCGTCCAGCTGCCGCTTGATCTCCTTGAACTCGAGGGCGGTGTCGGAGCCGTAGCGGTCGGTGGTGTACCAGAGGGTGAGCGGGACGGTCTCGGTGATCCCCGCCTCGGTGAGGATCTTGCGGGCCTTGGCGGTGTCGGGGTCGCCGAAGGAGTCGAAGAAGCCGGTGGTGTGGCCGGTCAGGCCGGACGGGACCATGGAGTACAGCGGCTCGACCGTGTCCTTGTAGACCTCGTGGGCGATCGCGGCCCGGTCCACGACCTGGGCCACGGCCCGGCGCACGGCGACCTTGTCGGACCACGGGTCCTTGGGGTTGAACACCAGGTAGTTGATGTTGCTGCCGGCGCCCTCGATGAGCTGGAGGCCCTCGTTGGCGGCGCTCTTGGTGTCCAGGTCGACGATGTCGTCGGCGGCGAGGCCCTGGTAGGTGATGTCGATGTCCTTGGCGCGCAGGGCCTTGACCATCTCGCCGGAGTCCTGGAAGTAGCGGATGGTCACCGCGTCGTTCTTGCGGTCGGCGAAGCCCTCGTAGTTGTCGTTGCGTACCAGTACGGCCTGCTTGCCCTCTTCGTAGGACTGCAGCCGGTACGGTCCGGAGCCGACGATGCCGTCGCCCTTGCGCAGCGCCTTCGCGGAGTAGTCGTCGGGGTCGACGAGGGACATGCCGGGGGTGGCGAGCACGAAGGGGAAGGTGGCGTCGGCCTTGTTGAGCCGGAAGAGCACCACCTGGTCGCCCTTCGTCTCGATGCTGTCCAGGCTGCCCAGGAGTCCGTTGGGGCCGGTTTCGGCGTTGATCGTCCTGATCCGGTCGATCGAGTGCTTCACGGCCTTCGCGTCGAGCTTGTCGCCGTTGGAGAACTTGAGGCCGTCGCGCAGTTCGCACTTGTACGTGCGGTTCGAACTGTCCGTGAACTCACAGGACTTGGCGGCGTCCGGCTGGGGGCTCGTCGCCCCGTTGGGGTAGCTCAGCAACGTCTGGTAGATGTTGCGGAAAAGCTCCCAGGAGCCGTCCCAGGCGGCGGCGGGATCGAGCGTGCTGGGAGCACTGGTGGTGCCCACGACGATCGGTCCGGCATCGTCGGAGCTCTCCTCTCCCAGGAGGCTGCATCCGGCCACCAGGGATATGGACACGATCGCCGCCATCTGCTGCAAGGATCGGTTCCGGTTGAACACGCGCACGCTCCTCGATCTGCCATGCCAAGGGTTGGCAGACCATACCGCAGCCCCAGGCGCCGTGAACCCGCACCCTTGAACACTTCTTGATCACTTTGGGGTGACTACGTTGTCATCGTCCTCGTGACGCCGGAACGACGACACGGGCGCCGTTTCCGTCAGGAAACAGCGCCCGTGTCGGTGTCCAATTCAAGCCATGCCGGGGTCAGCCCACGCCGGCGTTGAGGAAGATTCCGCCGTCGACGACGAGCGTCTGGCCGGTGATCCAGTCCGACTGCCCCGAGGTGAGGAACGCGGCGGTGTTGCCGATGTCGGAGGGCACACCGAGCCGGGCGAGCGGATAGGCGGCGGCCGCCTCCTCCTCGCGGCCCTCGTACAGGGCCTGGGCGAACTTCGTCTTCACCACGGCCGGGGCGATCGAGTTGACCCGCACCCGCGGCGCGAACTCGTGCGCCAGCTGCTGGGTCAGGTTGATCATGGCGGCCTTGCTGATGCCGTACGCACCGATGAAGGGCGAGGCGGAGAGTCCCGCGACGGAGGCGATGTTGACGATCGCGCCGCCGTTGTCCTTCTGCCAGGCGTGCCAGGTCCGCTGCGCGAAGCCGAGCGCGGAGACCACGTTGGTCTCGAAGACCTTGCGGGCCACGTCGAGGTCGAGGTCGGCGATCGGCCCGAACACCGGGTTCGTACCGGCGTTGTTGACCAGGTAGTCGACGCGGCCGAAGGCCTCCATCGTGCGCTCGACGGCGACGGCCTGGTGCGCCAGGTCGTGCGCCTTGCCGGCGACGCCGATGACCCGGTCGGCGCCGAGCCGCTCGACGGCCTCCTTGAGCGCGTCCTCGTTGCGGCCGGTGATGCAGACCCGGTCGCCGCGGGCGACGAGTGCCTCGGCGACGCCGTAGCCGATACCGCGGCTGGCGCCCGTGACGAGGGCGACCTTGCCGGAGAGTGCGGGCAGTTCAGTCATGTTCGTGATCCCCAGTGCTTCCTAGTGCTCCCTGGTGGGCTTTAGTCGAGCGGTCCGCCGGCGACGTACAGCACCTGACCGGAGACGAAGCCGGCGGCCTCGTTCGTGAAGAAGGCGATCGCGTTGGCGATGTCGTCGGGCTCGCCGACGCGCGCGACCGGGATCTGGGTGGCGGCCGCGGCCTTGAACTCCTCGAAGCCCATGCCGACCCGGGCGGCGGTCGCGGCGGTCATGTCGGTCGCGATGAAGCCGGGGGCGACGGCGTTGGCGGTGATGCCGAACTTGCCGAGCTCGATGGCGAGGGTCTTGGTGAAGCCCTGGAGACCGGCCTTGGCGGCGGAGTAGTTGGCCTGGCCGCGGTTGCCGAGCGCCGAGGAGGACGAGAGGTTGACGACCCGGCCGAAGCCGGCGTCGACCATGTGCTTCTGGACGGCCTTGGTCATCAGGAACGAGCCGCGCAGATGCACGCCCAGGACGGTGTCCCAGTCGGCGACGCTCATCTTGAACAGCAGGTTGTCGCGGAGCACGCCCGCGTTGTTGACGAGGATCGTCGGCGCCCCGAGCTCCTCGACGACGCGCGCGATCGCCGCCTCGACCTGGGCCTCGTCGGAGACGTCGGCGCCGACCGCGATGGCCCTGCCGCCCGCCGCGGTGATCTTCTCGACGGTGTCCTTGCAGGCGGCCTCGTCGAGGTCGACGACCGCGACCGCGCGGCCTTCCGCGGCCAGCCGTACGGCGGTGGCGGCTCCGATGCCGCGCGCCGCGCCCGTGACCACGGCGACCCGCTGCTCAGTGGTGGACATTGCTGGTTCTCCTCGCCCTTGAGAAAATCTGGATGCGCCCGAGTGGTGAGCGACCGCTTAGTACCTTCGGCAGACGTGACGCTAGAAGCCCTGGCACCCGGTGTCAACGCCACACGGCGCGGGTGTGATCCATTACCTCACCAGCAGTTCGAGCAGCCGCTCCGTCTCGGCGGCGGGATCCATCGTGAGCCCCGTGTGGACGGGGCCCGGCTGGACGATCGTCGAGCGGGGCGCGATCAGCCAGCGGAAGCGGCGTCCGGCGTCGTCGTGCGCCGCCTGTCCGGCCGCCGCGCCGCCCGCGCACACGCCCTCGACCGCCCGCAGCGCGGCCCGCACCCCGGCCACGTCGGCGTCCGGGTCCAGCGCCAGCAGCTTCGCCTCGTCGAGGTGGGTGCGGGCGCCGACGTAGTCCTGGCCGCGGCAGTACACCAGCACGCCGGCGTTGACGCACTCGCCGCGCTCGACGCGCGGTACGACGCGCAGCAGGGCGTACTCGAAGACGTCCCGGTCGCCGCCCTGGCCCGGCCGGATGATGTGGCGCTCGGTCACTTGGTCCCCTTGATGCGGTCGTGGATGACGGCGGCGCGGGCGAGCAGGGGCGCCGCGTAGGCCCGGCGGAGCGCGTCCGGGGTGTCGAAGCCCGGCTCGTCCGCCAGCCAGACGTCGGGGATCTCGGCGGTGACCTCGGCGAGGAGGTCGGCGGTGATCAGCGGCGCCAGGTCCGCCGCCGCGGCCGCCACGTCCGGTCCGAACGCGGTGAGCGCGTGGTCGGAGGCGTCGTAGGGGCGGGCCGCGGAGGCCTCGGCGGTGGGCCAGTTGTGCTGCCAGATCATGGTGGCGCCGTGATCGACGACCCACAGGTCGCCGCGGTGCACCAGCAGGTTGGGGTTGCGCCAGGAGCGGTCGACGTTGTTCACGAGCGCGTCGAACCAGACGATCCGGCCGGCCTCCTCGGAGGTCACCGGGAAGGCGAGCGGGTCGAAGCCGAGGGCGCCGGAGAGGAAGTCCATGCCGAGGTTGGTGCCGCCGCTGGACTTCAGCAACTCCTGTACCTGCTGGTCGGGTTCGCCGAGTCCGAGCACGATGTCGAGCTCCACGGTCACCAGGCGGGGCACCCGGAAGCCGAGCCTGCGGGCGAGTTCGCCGCAGACGACCTCGGCGACGAGCGTCTTGCGGCCCTGCCCGGCGCCGGTGAACTTCATGACGTACAGACCGAAGTCGTCGGCCTCGACGAGTCCCGGCAGGGATCCGCCCTCACGCAAAGGGGTGACGAAGCGGGTCGCGGTGACTTCCTTGAGCATCGCCCCAGGCTACTGGGCCTGGGACGATGCGGGGCCGACAGCTCCGCGACAGCTCAGGCTTACGCCGCACTCATCTCGAACGGGTCAATATCTCGACACTGTCCGGACTTGGCGGGGGTGCTGAACGAGTGGCGCTCGCGGCTCGTACCTCTCGGCAGATCCACGCACTCCCCTGGAAGGGAACCTCCAGCATGACCAGCGCATCGATCAAGTCCTCGTCGGGGCCTGCCCGCCGTACCGTCGTGGCAGCCGCCGGAGCCGCGGGACTCTCCGTCGCGCTGACCGCGTGCGGAGGCTCCGACGACGACTCGTCGAGCTCGTCCGCCTCGGCCGGCACGTCGGAGGCCGCGAGCACCGGCGGCACGGGCGGCGGGGACAACGCCGCGGCCGGCGCCGCGCTCACCACCACCGCCGACATACCCGAGGGCGGAGGCAAGGTGTTCGACTCCGAGAAGGTGGTCGTCACGCAGCCGACGGCGGGCACGTACAAGGCGTTCTCCGCCGTCTGCACCCACCAGGGCTGCGCGGTGAAGAGCATCTCCGACGGCGTGATCAACTGCCCCTGTCACAACAGCAACTTCTCGATCACGGACGGCAGCGTGAAGAGCGGTCCCGCGCAGAAACCGCTGCCCGAGGTGTCGATCACCGTCAGCGGCGACTCGATCACGCTGGCCTGACGGCCGGTCGCCGGAGGCAGGCCAGCACCTCGTCCGTGGTCGCGACCGTAGCGACCAATGCGAGGGTGTGGCGGATCATCGCGGGGGTGTAGTCGGCAGGCACCCCGGCGATGGCGTCCGACGGCACGACGGCCGTGTAGCCCCGGTTGACGGCGTCGAAAACGGTGTTCGGGATCGCCACGTTGGCCGAGACGCCGGTCACGACCAGGGTGCGACAGCCCAGGTTGCGCAGCAGGGCGTCGACGTCGGTGCCCTGGACCGGCGACAGCCCGTGCAGCCGTCGTACCACGAGGTCCTGCTCGGCCACCTCGATCGGAGGCGCCAGGCGGGTCGCCTCGGTACCGGTGAGCTGCTGGACGGGAAGGCGCTCGGCCGCGCGGAACAGCCGGGCGTTGCGGTTGGCGCCCCGGCCGTCGGGGCGGCGCTCGGCGACGGCGTGCACGACCTGGAGGCCGCTCGCGTGGGCGGCCGCCACCAGCCGGGCGACGTTGGCGAGGGCCCCCGACTCCCGGGCCGCACGGGCGAGCTGGGGCAGCGCGGCACCGGGTCCGACGACGCCCTGCTGGCACTCCACCGTGATCAGGACGGTGCTCGCCGGGTCGAGGAGGGCGCTGAGCTGTTCGTACGACGGCATGACTCCCCCTGGCGTCGGTGTGGAGCGGGCGACAGTAACCGCCATTGCGCGCGGAAGGAAGAAGACCCATGCTTTCCTGACGGTGTTTCAGGAGAGCGGTACGTACCCACAAGAAAAGAATGAGGGG
This sequence comes from Streptomyces sp. NPDC060002, assembly GCF_042737245.1. Lineage (NCBI taxonomy): Bacteria > Bacillati > Actinomycetota > Actinomycetes > Kitasatosporales > Streptomycetaceae > Streptomyces > Streptomyces sp. NPDC060002. The sequence continues at coordinate 45,510 of NZ_JBHWUW010000014.1, read as the reverse complement.
GCCGGATGACCGTCACTCAGCGCCGGGGCCGGAAGATCATGATGTCGCCGGGTGAACTGGACGCGTTCCTCACCCTCCAGCGGACCTGCCGGGTCGCGACCGTGTCCACCGACGGCGCCCCGCACGTCAGCGCCCTGTGGTTCCTCTGGGACGGCTCCGCGTTGTGGCTGTACTCGGTCGTGCGCAGCAAGCGCTGGGCGGACCTGAACCGCGATCCGCGGGTAGCGATCGTGATCGACACGGGCGAGGAGTACGACGCGCTGCGGGGCGTGGAGCTGTCCGGCGTCGTGGAGTTCGTGGGCGAGAGTCCGCGCACCGGGGAGCTGTGTGCGGAACTCGACGCCGTGGAGACGCTGTTCGCACGCAAGAACTTCGGCCTGGACGCCATGCCGCACGACGGCCGGCACGCGTGGGTGCGGCTGACACCGGCGAAGATCGTGTCGTGGGACTTCCGCAAGCTGGGCGGCCTGTAGGGCCGTTCAGCCCACGGCCTGCCCCGCGGCCTTGAGCGCCTCGACCGCCGCCCGGATCGACGGGCGGCGGTCGGCGTCCGCCCTCCAGAGCACGTACACGTGCCGGCGCACCCGCTGTCGCAGGGGGACCGTCACGACGCCCTCGGGCACCGGGTGACGTCCGAGCAGCGGCGCGATGCAGACGCCGAGTCCGGCGGCCACCAGCCCGAGTTGGGTGTGCGTCTCGGCCGCCCGGTGCCCGACGATCGGCTCGACGCCCCGCGAGCGCAGCGTGAACATCAGCCACTCGTGACAGAACTCGCCCTCGCCCCAGGTGATCCACTCGTCCTCGGCGAACTCCCCGAGGTCCACCTCGTCCCGGCCCGCGAGGGGGTGCCCGGCCGGCATCGCGACATCGGCGGGATCGTCCAGGATGGGCGCCTTGACCAGGCCGTCCGGCACCGGCATCGGCTTGTTGTACCAGTCCAGGACGACGGCGAGGTCGAGGTCGCCGCGGACCACGCCGGCCACCCCGCGCTCCGGTTCCAGCTCGCACGAGCGCAGCCGCAGCCCCGGGTGCGCCTTGCGCAGCTCGGCGAGCGCGACGGGAAACAGCCCGCGTGCCGCGGTCGGGAACGCGGAGAGCCGCAGCTCCCCCACCACCTGCCCGCGCTGGGCCTCCAGATCCGACTGGGCGAGCTCGACCTGCGACAGGATCCGGGAGGCGTGGTCGGCGAGCAGCCGCCCCGCGTCCGTGAGCCGCACCCCTCGCCCCTGCTTCGCGAGGAGCCGCTGCCCGACCTCCCGTTCCAGCTTGGCCATCTGCTGCGAGACGGCCGAGGTGGTGATGTGCAGCCCCGTGGCGGCTCCGCTGACCGAGCCGTGCCGGGCCAGGGCGTCGAGGGTGCGCAGGCGCTCCAGGTTCAACATGTAAGTGATGCTACGAGGTATCGCTTGAATATTCTCGATTGTGTGACGAGACGATGTACAGCATCGTTACGCTCATGACTGCTGTCACCGCCCCGGCCCGGACCTCCCCACGAGTCCCCGCCCGCCCCCGCCGCACCCTCGACTGGCGACTGCGCTTCGGCGTGCTGTCGCTGATCTGGGGCTTCAGTTTCCTGCTCATCAAGGTGGGCACCGACGGCTACGCACCCTTCCAGGTCACCCTGGGCAGGCTGCTGTTCGGCACGGCGGTCCTGGCGGTCGCGATGGTGGTGAAGCGCGAGCGGCTGCCGCGCGGGGCCCGCACCTGGGCGCATCTGACGGTGGCGGCGTTCCTGCTCAACGCCCTGCCCTTCTCCCTGTTCGCCTACGCCGAGCTGACCATTCCCTCCACCCTGGCCGGGATCTGCAACGCGACCTCGCCCCTGTGGGGCATGGCCCTGTCCCTGGTGGCGCTGTCGGAGGACCGGCCGACCCGGCTGCGCGTCGCGGGCCTCGGCCTCGGCTTCCTGGGCGTCCTGACGGTCCTGGGCGCCTGGCAGGGCTTCCACGGCCTGGACGCCCGGGGCACGACCCTGGCCCTGCTGGCCTCGCTCAGCTACCCGATCGGCTGGATCTACCTCCGCCGCACCCTGGCGAACACCGGCTCCTCGGCCCTGTCGATGACCGGTGGGCAGCTTCTGCTGGCCACGCTCCAACTGGCCGTCGTCACCCCGCTGTTCACCACCCTCCCGAGCCGTTTCCCGCTGGTCCCGCTGCTCGCCACGGCCGCCCTGGGCGCGCTCGGCACGGGCCTCGCCCTGCTGATCCAGTACGGCCTGGTCACGGAGGTCGGCCCGACGACGGCCCAGATGGTCACCTACTTCATCCCCGTCATCGCGACGGCGGCGGGCGTCGCGATCCTCGGCGAGCCGCTGAGCTGGTCGACCCCGGTGGGCGCGGCGATCGTCCTGGCGGGAGCGGCACTGACCCAGGCGCGAGGCAGGTCCTGAACCCAGGCGCGGGGCAGGTCCTGAGCCCGCGCGGGGCAGATGCTGAACCAGGCGCGGGGCAGGTCCTGAAGCCAGGCGCGAGGCAGGTCCTGAAGCCAGGCGCGAGGCAGGTCCTGAAGCCAGGCGCGAGGCAGGTCCTGAAGCCAGGGCATGGTGCCGGGCCCCCGAGACGCGGGGGCCGCACCGGCCTGCGGCCCGGCCGCACGGGCGCGACAAGCCGCGATGAACCGGGCCACCCCTTCAGGCGCCGCCCGGCGCGGGAGGCAGCACGCCCGGCGCGAGGACCGCGGCACACCCTCCGCCGGGGCGGGGGCGCCCGGCAAGGGGACCGCACCGCCCCGAGCGAGAACGACAGCGCCCGGCAAGGAGCGGCAGCGCCCTGCGCGGGGACGAGAGCCCGCACGGAGACGCCCCGCACGAGGAGGACAGCCCGCACGGGGGCGGCAACGCCCCGCACGAAGACGACAGCGTCGGCGTCTCCGGCACACGGGTGCGGGAACCCACGGCGACCCGGCACCCGCCGACACCGCCCCCGCAGCGCTTCCCCGCCCTAGACGTATCCGCGCGCGCCGCCCACCCGGACCGCGGAGGCGACGGCGTCCGCCAGCGGGCCGACCTCCTCCTGGCCGAGCGTCGACACGGTGATCCGGATCCCGGGCGGAGCCTCGATCCGAAACCGCGCCCCGGGCGCGACGGCCCACCCCGCCTGGAGCAACCGGGCGACGGCCCCCGTCTCGTCCGGCACGGGAATCCACACGTTCATCCCACTGCGGCCACGCGCCTCGACCCCCCGCCCGGCCAGCGCCGTGATCAGCGCGTGCCGCCGGCTCCCGTACGCCTCGGCCACCGCCCGCGCGTCCACCGCCCCGTCGGCCCACAGCCGCAGCACCGCCCGCTGGGTGATCCGGCTGACCCACCCGGGGCCGAGCCGCTGCCGGCCGCGAACCCGGTCGAGGGTGACCTCGTCCCCGGTGAACACGGCGAACCGCAGGTCGGGGCCGTACGCCTTGGCCACCGAGCGCACGAACGCCCAGTGCCGGGTGACGCCCGCGAGGGGGTGCAGCGGGAGGTCGACGATCCCATGCCCGTGGTCGTCCTCGACGAGCACGGTGCCCGGGTGCGCCCGCAGCACGGCACGCAGGGCACGCGCGCGTGCCGCACTCACCGCCGCGCCGGTCGGGTTCTGCGCCCGGTCGGTGACGATCAGGGCGCGCGCCCCGGCCTCCAGAGCACGACGCACGTGCTCGGGCAGCGGCCCGTCGTCGTCGACGCCGACCGGAACCGGGCGCAGCCCGAGCGCCGGGACGAGGTCGAGCAGGGAGCCCCAGCCGGGATCCTCGACGGCCACGGTGTCGCCCGGCCTCACATGCGCGGCGAGGACGCGTTCGATCGCGTCCAGCGAACCGGAGGCGACGGCCACGGGTCCGGCCGGCACACCGTCCGCGTCCAGTGCGGCCCGCGCCAGCCGCGCCAGTTCGGGCTCCAGCGGAGGGTGCCCGTACAGGACCGGCTCCCGGTCGCCCTGCGCGGCGGCCCACGCGAACGCGGGCGCCAGCGGTGGCAGCAGCGCCGTGTCCGGGTTGCCGGCGGCCACGTCCCGTACGCCCTCCGATACCTCGACCCGGAGGAACTCGCGCCCGGTCGTGGCGGGCTTCGACCGCACCCGGCTGCCCCGCCGGCCGTCGGTCTCGATCACCCCGCGCTCCCGCAGGGTGCGATACGCGGCCGCGACGGTGTTCGGGTTCACCCCCAACGCGGTCGCCAACTCCCGCATGGGCGGAAGAAGTTGCCCCGGACCCAGCTCACCCGCGCCCACCGCCGCCTCGATGCTCGCGGAAATGTCCGCTGCACGCCGGCCTTTGATCGGATATTCTCCTAGCACAAAGTCTATTATGCACTAGTGCAATGGAGAACGCCATGCAGGGGACCCCGGAGACGACGACACGCACCGCCGCCTACACCCCCACCGACCGCACGATCCCCACGCGGTCCGCGCAGAAGGCCTCGTACGACAGGGATCTCGTGCACGCGATACTCGACGAGGGCTACGTCTGCCACCTCGGCTTCGTCCGCGACGGCGCTCCGGTCGTGCTGCCGACCCTGTACGGCAGGGTCGGCGAGACGCTCTACGTGCACGGCTCCACGGGTTCGCGTCCGCTGCGGATGACGGGACAGGCGGACCCGGGGCTGCCGGTGTGCCTGACGGTGACGCATGTCGACGGTCTGGTGCTGGCCCGCTCGGCCTTCCACCACTCGATCAACTACCGCTCGGTCGTGGTGCACGGCATCGCGTACGACGTGACGGACCCGCAGGAGAAGCGCACCGCGCTCGACGCCCTAGTCGACCATGTGGTCCCGGGCCGGGCCGCCGACTCGCGCCCCGCCAACAGGAAGGAACTGGCGGCGACCGCGGTGATCCGCCTCGATCTGAACGAGGTCTCGGCCAAGACCCGCACCGGCGGGGTGAACGAGGAACCGGAAGATCTCGGCCTCCCCCACTGGGCCGGCGTGGTCCCGCTGCGCAAGGGCTACGACGCGCCCCTCCCGGACGGCGACCTCGCCCCCGGCATCGTGCTCCCCGACTACCTCGCGGTGCCGTGATGCTCATCCACCCCTGGGACGCGCCCCACGACGACGGCGAGTGGCGCACCTGGCTGTCCGTCCACGACTTCGGCCAGCTCGCGGTCAACGGCCCGGCGGGCGAGCCCCCGTTCGTCCAGCCGCTGCACTTCGCCTACGACCCCGCCACGGGCGAGGCCGTCACCCACCTGGCCCGGCCCAACCCCCTGTGGCCCGCCCTGGAGGCGGACCCGACCGTGATCCTGAGCGTGGTCGACGACTATGTGTTCGTACCCGGCCCGTGGCAGGCACCGCCGGGTGCCCCCGCCGAGCACGGCACCCCGACGAGCTTCTACGCGGCGGTCCAGCTCCGCTGTACGGCGCACATCGTGGACGATCCGACCGCCAAGGCCGAGCTGCTCGAACGCCAGCTGGGCCACTTCCAGCCGGAGGGCGGCTCCGCCCGGCCCACGGTCGGCGAGGCACCGTACGGCCGTCTGCTCTCCGGCATCCGTGGTGTCCGGCTCGCAGTGACCGGCGTACGTGCGAAGTTCAAGTACGCGGCACACCGGCCGAGCGAGACCCAGGACCGCATCGCCGCCGGCCTGGCCGCCCGCGGCGGCCTACGCGACGCGGCGGCCGGCGAGCACCTGTCTCGACGACGGCAGGCGTGACCGCGCGAGGTGACGTACGGGACGGCGCGAGAAGGGCGGGCGCCCGCCCCGCGCCCGCCCCTGCCACCGGGCCTGGCCGGCTTGACGAGACGAGGTGTCCCGGGCCCGTCAGGCTGCCGCCGGGGTACCCCGTGACGCCGAGAGTGACGGACCGGTGACCGGATCGGTGACCCGACCGGCGACCGGACGGCTCGCCCCAGGCGGCCGGGGCCCGGCCGGAACGCGTGCGTACGACGGGGTGATCGGGAGCCTAGGCGGCCGTTCCACGGGCCGACAGCTCCCGTTCGGGACTGCCGCCGGCCACCGGCTCCGAGCCGCCCTTGGCCGGCGCGGACGACTGCGCGATGAAGGCGCCCAGGAGAACCACCGCCCCGCCCACGATCTGCGGCGCCGACAGGTGCTCGCCGAGCAGCACCCATGCCAGCACCGTCGCGATGACCGCCTCCAGACAGGCCACCACGCCCGCGACCTGGGGAGAGAGCCGGCGCACGGAGACCACGCCGGTGACGTACGCGACCACCGTCGCGATGAGCACGATCCAGGCGAGCAGCAGCCAGGCGGAGACCTCGGTGCCGTTCATGCCGGCGGTGTGCGCGAGCACGGACCAGTTCATGCCCCAGGGGCGGGAGACGGCGGTCAGGACGACGGCACCCACGAGGAGGCCGTACGCGATGACACCGAGTGGATCGGGTGCGTCGTCCCCGGAGTCGCTGCCCTGGTCGGACAGGACGAAGTAGCCGACCTGGCAGCAGGCGGCCGCGAGCGCGAGCAGCAGTCCGACGGCATCGAAACTCAGCCCCGACCAGACCTCGACGACACAGGCCAGCCCACCCACCGCGAGGACCACGCCGAGCGCGGCGGCGCGTGTCACCGGACGCCGCTGCACGAACCGCACCCAGCCGAGCACCAGCGCGGGCGCGAGGTACTCGACGAGCAGCGCCACACCGACCGGGATGCGGGAGATCGCGGCGAAGTAGAACGCCTGCACCCCGGCCACGCCGAGCAGACCGAACCCGGCGAGCAGTGCCGGGCGGGTGCGCAGCAGCGCACGGTGCCGTACGGCGAGCGGCAGCATCACCAGGGCCGCGCCGGTCACCCGCAGCCACACCACGTGCAGCGGATCGAGGCCCGCCTCGATCAGCGGCTTGGCCGCGACCCCGGATCCGCCGAAGGCGATGGCCGACCCGATCGCCAGACCGAGCCCGATGCCCTTTCCGCGCTTGACCTCACTGCTCACAGACGTATGCACCGGCACATGATGACAGGCGAGGACATGAGCGTCATCCCCGTTGACACCTGTCTCATCGGCTGGACGGCCCCGGCCGTCGGGCGAGGGCGGGCCGGAGCGGGCTCAGTAGGCGCCTTCGCCGCCTCCGGCGCGGACCTCGCGCTCCTGCGGACCGTCCTCGATGCGTGCGCGCAGCAGATGGACGTCGACGGCGGCGTGGGTCAGCACCTCGACGGCCCGCGCCTGCGGGTCCGCGACGATCGCCGCGAGCAGGTCGACGCCCCGGGCCGGCGCTCCGTCGCGCCGGGCGGCCCGCACGCGCGCGTGCTCCAGCGCGGCCGCGGCCAGCGGGGAGAAACCCTCGACGACGGTCACTACGGGCAGGGCCCCGGAGTCCTCGACTCCGCTCTGCCAGCGCAGGCCGTAGCCGATGCTGCGCTGGACGAGATAGCCGAGCAGCCGGGCGAGCTGGGGTCCGCCGTCGAAGGCGGCGCGCACCTGGGGGTCCTGCTCCAGGAGCGAGTGCAGCAGGTGGGCGGTGTCGATCTGCCGGTCCCCGTCCCGCACCGCCCTGCGGCGGGCGGCGGCGAGCGCCGCAGCGGGCTCGGCGGCGAGCCTGGGGTCGTCGTCCATGCCGTGCGCCGCCGGGTTCTGGGGCGACTGCCGGGAAGTACGGGATTGCACAACCCCACCCCATCAGCCCCGGCCGGGTGCGGTCATCCCCGGCGGGGAGCATCTTCGCGTCCCACACAGAGCGGACCCAGGCCGTCGGAATCTCCTCCCTACGGATGAGATCAGGCCGATTCCCCGCCGGGGCGCACGCCAGGTGCGTCGCGGACGCACCCCTCCACACTTCCTGACGGTTCGTCAGTATTGAATGTTCGAGGCCCTGGAGCTACCTTCCGCGACACCGCAGCCCGAGTTGCCCGACACGAAGAGGTGGTCGCATGGCCGAAGTCAGCGCGGAGGCACGCATCCAGGCACCGGCCGACAAGGTGTGGGCCCAGCTCACCGACTGGCCGACGCACGGAGAGTGGAACGCGACCCACACCAACTTCCCCAAGGGCGGCCCCGAGACCCTCGAAGTGGGCGCGACCTTCCAGGAGAACATGAAGCTCATGGGCTTCCCGGCCGAGGTCGAGTGGACCGTGGCGGAACTGGAGCCCGCCCGGGTGCTCGCCATCCGCGGGAAGGGCCCGATGGCGGTGTCCGTCGCCACCCGCTACACCCTGACCCCCGACGGGGACGCCACGACGGTCCGCATCGACGGCGAGTTCACCGGCGCGGCCGTGTCGCTGATGGCGGGCAGGCTCAAGGACTCGGGCACGGCCGCACTCAACGAGTCGCTGCGCAAGCTGGGCGGACTGGTCGCCTGAACCGGGCGAGGCGCACGGCACACGAAGGCGCCCCGCGGATGACTCCGCGGGGCGCCTCGGCATCGCCGTACGGCGATCAGTCCTCGTCGGCGAGGATCAGGTACAGCTTCTTACGGGCGTCGTTGATGACCGTGAGCGCCTTCTCGCGCTGCTCCTTGCTGCCGGTCTTCCAGACCTGCCCGAAGGCCTCCATCAGCCCGAAGCCGGCCTGGCGGATCTCACTGAGAGCCTCCCAGTCGACCCCGCGCGAGGCCTCCTCCCAGGGGGCCTCCGGGCCCTCCTCGGCGGCCGTACGGCCTTCGCCGGTGAGCGAGAACAGCTTCTTGCCGCCTTCGCTCTCGCTGCTGATCAGGCCCTCGTCCTCCAGCAGCTGGAGGGTGGGGTACACCGAGCCCGGGCTGGGCTTCCACGCCCCGCCGCTGCGCTCGGCGATCTCCTGGATCATCTCGTAGCCGTGCATGGGCCGGTCCTTGAGCAGGGCCAGGATCGAGGCCCGTACGTCACCGCGCCGCGCCCTCCCCCTGGGTCCGCCACGCCCTCGTCCGCCCCAGGGGCCACCGAAGCCCGGGCCGAAGCCGGGACCGCCCGGGCCACCCGGACCGAAGGGCCCGAAGGCCGCCCGCCGCCCGTCGAAGCCGCCACGGCCGCGGCCGCGTCGGGGGTCGTCCTGCCCATGTCCACGCTCGAATCCGTGGGTACGCATCGCAAACCACTCCTTCATTCCATCGTTGATCTGTCGCGATGCGTCAACGATATATCGGAACAGTTCGGTTGACAAGGGCCTTGCCGTCGGGGGTGTGGACGCCGTCTAGGGTGCGGACATGACATCCCGCAGCCCCTCGCACGGCACCCCGGACGCCTACCTCTCCGAACTGTTCTCGCTGGACGGCCGGGTCGCCGTGGTGACCGGCGGCAGTTCCGGCATCGGCCGGGCCATCGCCGGAGCCCTCGCCCGGGCGGGGGCGGGCGTGGTGATCGTGGCGCGCAAGGAGGCGGACCTCGCCGCCACGGTCGACGAGCTGACGGCGGACGGCTGTCGGGCGGCCTGGGTGAGCGCCGACCTGAGCACCCGGGACGGAGTGCGCGCCGCCGCAGAACAGGCGGCCGCGGTGTACGGCGAGCCCGACATCCTCGTCAACTGCGCCGGGATCAACCTGCGTCCGCCGATGAGCGAGCTGGGCGAGGAGGTGTGGGACGCCACGATGGCGGTGAACCTGGAGGCGCCCTATCTGCTGGGCCTGCGGTTCGGGCCCGGTATGGCCGAGCGCGGTTTCGGGCGGATCATCCACATCACCTCCCAGCAGGCACACCGCGCGTTCGTGCAGAGCGGCGCCTACGGCGTCTCCAAGGGCGCTTTGGAATCGCTGGCCCGCTCGCAGGCCGAGGCGTGGTCGCCGTACGGCGTCACCTGCAACACGCTGGTGCCCGGCTTCGTCCTGACCCCGCTCAACACCCGGCTGCAGTCCGACCCGGAGAAGGTGGCGGCGCTGGCCGCGCGCACGATGGTCGGACGCAACGGCCTGGCCGAGGACTTCGCCGGCGCCGCCGTGTTCCTGGCCGGCCGCTCCTCCGGTTACGTGACCGGCCAGGCACTCTTCGTCGACGGCGGCTTCTCCGTGCACTGATGACCACGGATGCCCACGGATCCCCACGTGCCGTGGGAGCGTGCGCGCCGTGGGAGTTGTGCCCGCTAGGCCGCCTGCGGGACGAAGTGGACGATGTCGTCGCCGCCGGGCTGCACCACGCCGTACGTGCTCTCGGGGACCTCGTTCCAGGCGCCGGGCAGGTCGCCCAGAGGCTCGGAGACGATGAGACGGGTCTCGTCGGAGACCTCGCGCAGGAACGTCAGGTCGGGGTGGAGCGAGCGGAGCGTCTCCACCCGGGTGCTGTAGAACAGCGAGCGTGAGGCTCCCTGGCTGGAGTAGCGGAAGGCCCACAGCCGTAGTCCGTCGGTCACGGCGACCGTCATCTGGACCGGGAACTCCACCCCGTGTGCGTGGCCGGTGCGTTCCACCAGGCCGACCATCCGCGCGACGGCGCCCGGCGGATCCTCCTCCAGGCCGAGGGTCAGCGCCAGGAAGAACATCATCTCGGAGTCCGTCGACCCCTCGATGTCGAGGAACAGCTGCGGGTCGACGGAGAGGGCGAGGTCCCGGCGCATCCGGTGGAAGTCGGCGATCGCGCCGTTGTGCATCCACATCCAGCGCCCGTGCCGGAACGGGTGGGAGTTGGTCTGCTGCACCGCCGTGCCGGTCGAGGCCCGGATGTGCGCGAAGAACAGCGGTGAGCGGACGTGACCGGCGATCTCCCGCAGATTGCGGTTGCTCCACGCCGGGCCGATCTCCCGGACGACCGCGGGAGTCCCGTCTTCCGCGTCGCCGCCGTACCAGCCGACGCCGAAGCCGTCACCGTTCGTCGTCTCCACCCCCATCTTGGAGTGCAGACTCTGGTCGATCAGCGAGTGCGCCGGCCGGTAGAGAATCGTTTCGAGCAGGACAGGGGTTCCCGAGTAGGCGAGCCAACGGCACATCGTCTACCGCCTTCCTGGTGATGCGGACGGGACGGCCCCGCCCGGTCAGTCGGCGGACCTGTCCGGCTTCACCACGCACAGCGCCCAGATGACGAACCCGGAGAAGGCGATCATCACGACGGACCAGACCGGGTAGTACGGCAGGGAGAGGAAGTTGGCGATGACGATCAGGCCGGCGATGACCACGCCGGCGACCCGCGCCCACATCGCCGACTGGACCAGTCCCAGGCTGACGATCACCGCGACCGCGCCCAGGACGAGGTGGATCCAGCCCCAGCCGGTGAGGTCGAACGCGAACACGTAGTTGCGGGTGGAGAGGAAGACGTCGTCCTCGGCGATCCCCATGATGCCCCGGAAGATGTCGAGCACTCCGGCGAGCATGAGGGTGACGGCGGCGAAGACCATCAGGCCCTCGGCCCATTGCTGTTTGGCCGTGTGCCGCTTGGCCGACGGCGTGTGGGTGGGGTGTGTCGCTGTCATCCCGAAGCCTCGATTCGGTTGTGTCCGGCTCGGTTGCGTGCGGTGCGCTCAGCGGCCGGAGCCGCTCAGGACCAGCTTCTTCGCCTTGTCGAACTCCTCGTCCGTGATGTCACCGCGGGCACGGATCTCGGAGAGCCGGGCGAGTTCGTCCACGCTGCTGGAGGGTGCGCCGGTGCCCTTGGCGGTATCGCGGATGTAGCTGTCGAAGGCCTGCTGCTGATCCCGCGCCTGCTTGATCTCCCGGCTTCCCATGTTCTTGCCCCGCGCGATCACGTAGACGAAGACGCCCAGGAAGGGCAGCACGATGCAGAACACCAGCCAGCCGGCCTTGGCCCAGCCGCCGAGGTCGTCGTCCCGGAAGATGTCCACGACGATCCGGAACAGCAGGACGAACCACATGACCCACAGGAAGAACACCAGCATGGTCCAGAAGGCGCTCAGCAGCGGATAGTCGTAGGCGAGGTACGTGTCCCCACTCATCTTTCTCCTCCGTTCCGGGCCGGAGCCCGACATGGCGTTGTGTGCCGTTCTCACTGTGCGCGGCCCGGTTCCCGGGCACCTCACCCGAGACGGGTGAGCGCGCCGGCAGTCTCAGACGCTCCCCCCGGGAGCCCCCGGCCCCGCCGCCGGTCGCGCCCGGCGCAGCGCGGCCCGCCAGGCGAAGGCGACCGCCGCCTCGACCAGGCCGAGCAGGACGAGCCACAGGCCGAGCAGCCGGGTCAGCGCCCGGGCCGACTCGGTGGGCAGGGCGAGCACCACGATCCCCGCGACGATGGCGAACACGGCGGCGCCGATCACGACTCCCCGATGGGGCAGCTCCTTGGTGGCGAGCGCCGTGTAGAGGGTGAGGATCCCGGACACCAGCCAGAGGACCCCGACGATCAGCGAGAGCGTCGCGATCGTCTGCAACGGGTTCCTCAGGCACAGCACCCCGGCGACGACGTAGAGCACCGCCAGCAGGAGCCCGGTGAGGCGTTCGCCGTGGTCCTCCCTGGCGAACGCCGCGACGAACCGGAAGCCGCCGGTCACCAGCAGGTACAGGCCGATGAGGACCGCCAGGACGTGCAGGGTCTCGTCCGGCCAGACCAGGATCAGGACGCCCGGCACGAGGGTGGCGACCGCCGAGCCGAGGATCCACGTCCAGGAGCGCCCGAGTACGGCCAGCGCCTCGGCGGGATCGACGCCCACCGGCCCGGAAGCCGGTCCGCCGGGCGGTCGGTCCGGTCCGCCGGACGGTCGGTCCGGTCCGCCGGACGGGGCGTCCGGTCCGGTGTGCGGTGCGGGACCAGGCGAAACACTCATGACTCCTCCTCGCGCCCGGCCGGGGACGACGGCCCCGGCTCGTCACTCCGGCAGTTGGCGCATCTCCAGAACCCGCAGCCCCAGGGACTGGCAGCGGGCCAGCAGCCCGTACAGGTGCGCCTCGTCGACGACGTACCCGAACAGGACGGTCTGACCGGACATGACCACATGGTCCAGCTCCGGGAACGCCCTGGTCAGTGCCTCCGACAGGTGCCCTTCGACGCGGATCTCGTAGCGCATGAGCTGCTCTCCCCGGGATGGCCTGGGATTGGCGGACTGCGCACTCACCCCTGCGATCGTCCGCCCTCGCGGGGCGTCCGGCCTCACCCACCACGGGCGAACCGGGACGGCCCGGCGTCCTCGGTCACAACAGCTTGAGTTCACGGGCGCGGCGCACCGCGTCGTTGCGGCGGTTGACCGCCAGCTTCCGGTAGGCGCTCTTGAGGTGGGTCTTGACCGTGTTCACGGAGACGAACAGATCGGCGGCGATCTCCTCCGTCGACATCGTCAGGGCGAGCCTGCGCAGTACGTCGAGTTCGCGTCCGCTCAGCGCCTCCACGTCCGGGAGCGGCCGCCCGTCGGACGCCGGCCCGCCGTGGGTGAGCCGGTCCGAGGCCGGCACCCGCGGTGACACCGTGTCGAGGAACGGGCGGATCCATGGCCCGGCCTCGAGGAAGGGCCGTCGCAGCCCGTCCCGCCGCGCCTCACGCAGGGCGTGGGCGACCAGTCTGCGCGAGGTGGCCGCGTCGCCCGCCTCGTCCGCCACCTGCGCCCGCAGCAGGGTGGCCCGGACAGTCACCGCGGGGCCCGCGCGGCCTTCGGACCGCACGCCGTCGAGGAGGTCGATCGCCGCCCCCGGCCTGCCCGCCGCGAGCTGGGCCCGCGCGGCCCCGACCGCGTACGCCGACTGCTCGTCGGACACCGCCCGCCACACCTCGACAGCCGTCTCCGGTCGGCCTTCGGCCAGATGAGCGGCGGAGACGACGAGCGCCGTCTGACCCTCCGCCCAGGGGGAGATCACGGCGGCGGGCACGGCGCGTTCCGCCGCTTCGAGGGCGGCCCTGGTGTCACCGCGGGCCAGGTGCAGCCGGGCGGTGGCGATGGCCCGGCCCGCCTCCAGGACGGGGTCCCGCAGCGCCGGGTCCGACTCGGCCGCCTCGTCGAGGAGCGTCCGCGCCAGGGTCAGGTCGTCGCGGTCCACGGCGACGGCGGCCAGCACCAGGCGTCCCATGCCGGAACCGGACGGCTTGGGCAGGCCGTGCCGCTCCGTCTCGGTCACCGCCGCCCGGGCCTTGCGCTCCGCCCTGCCGAGCCAGCCGTTCAGGTAGTCGATCAGGGCGAGCCGGCCCAGCGAGTCCTCGCGGGCGAGCGCGGTCGAAGCCTCCGCCGACGACCCGGCGACCCTCGACAGGGCGGCACACGCGTCCTCGAACCGCCCGGCCCACAGCCGTGCCGAGCCCAGATGGGCCAGCAGCAGCGCGGTGAGCTCGGGATGTCTCTCCAGCAGATGGGCCGGCGCCCGGTCGCACAGCATCTCGGCCGCCGCCGCGGCCCACTCCGCCCGGCCCGGCGCGCCGGTCAGCCGGGCGGCCAGCGCCTCGAGCAGGGCGCAGCTCAACCGGGCCGCCACGAGACCGGGCGCCTCGCCGGGACTCCACTCGGCCGTCAGCGCCTGTTCCGCCGCATCGCCCGGCTCGGCCGTCAGGCCCAGTTCGGCCGTCAGCCTCTGCTCCGCGTGCCGCAGGTGCCTCAGGCCCCGGTCGAGATCGCGCCGGGACAGGTCCCGGGCGGCGCGGACCAGGTCCGTCGCGGGGCTCGCGGCCTCCGGCCCCATGCGGGAGAACAGCTCGGCGAGTTCGTCGGAGCGCAGACCGGTGAAGAGCCAGCCGATGGCGAGGTCGTCGATCAGGGCGCCGGCGGTGAACTCCCAGTCGCCGGCGGCGGCGCCCTGGCCCAGCGTCTCCGTGAGCGACCCCGAGCCCCGCAGCCAGTGCGCGGCCCGCAGGTGCAGTTCGGGCTCCAGGCCGGGCGAGCGCATCCGCAGATGGGCCCGGAGGATCTCGCCGAACAGCGGGTGGAGGCGGTACCAGTCCTGCCCGAGGTGCTCCACGAACGCGTTCTCGCGGTGCAGGCCGGCCAGAATGGGCCCGGCGTCGGTGCGTTCCGTCAGCGCGTTCACCAGCTCGGGGCGGAACCGGTCGAGGACGCTGACCCGCAGCAGAAGATCCTGGGTCTCGGGGGGCTGCCGTCTGAGCACCTCCGCCAGCAGGAAGTCGGCGACGGTGGTGCGGTCGGCCTCGAACTCCTTCAGATACCTCTCCGGGTCCGGGTTCTCCCGCGCGGCGAGGGCACACAGCCGCAGGCCGGCGGCCCAGCCCCGGGTGCGGTCCACTAGACCCTGTGTCGCGTGCACCGGCAGCCGCAGGCCGTGCAGTTCGAGCAGCTCGGCCGCCTCCTCGGAGGTGAAGGCCAGCTCGGCGCCCCGGATCTCCGTCAGGTCACCGGCCGCCCGGTAGCGGTGCAGCGGCAGCAGTGGCTCGGTACGGGAGACGAGGATCAGGCGCAGGCCGTCGCCGGCGTGGTGCAGCACGAACTCCAGCTGCTCCGCGACCTCGGGGTCGATCACCCGGTCGTACTCGTCGAGCACCACGATCGCGGGCCGGTCCAGGGTGCTCAGTTCCGCGGCGAGCCGCGCCAGCAGCTGGGGGGTGACCCGGCTCGCGTCCGCGGGGCAGCCGATCTCGGCGGGCAGGGACGTGCCCGACGCGCGTAGCGCTTGGAGCAGGTACGCCCAGAGCATCCCGGGGCCCTGCGCCGCCGCGTCGGTGGTGAGCCAGGCGACGGGCCGGTCGCGTTCCGCCGCCCAGTCGGCGACCAGCAGCGTCTTGCCGGCGCCCGCGGCGCCGTTGACCATCGTCAGCGGTGTGCGCAGCGCCTGGTCGAGATGCCTGACCAGGCGCTCGCGCCGCAGGAACGTCACCGGCCGGGCCGGTACGGCGAACCGGGTGCGCAGAAACGGATCCCCTTGGGGATCCGCCGACGACGCCGCCGTCGGATCGGTATCGCTCTCGTCGAGCCCATCGAGCCCAGCCATGGCGCTCACCACCACCGGTCGTCAGGTCATGGGTACCGCTCCCCTCAGCATCCCAGGGTTCAGCCCCGGGTGCCCTGCGAGATCCCCGCAGGAGAGGGCGCGGCACGCTCGCGGCCAGGCAGGCAGGCAGGCAGGCAGGCAGGCAGGCAGGCAGGCAACGGAACCTGGCCACAGCGTGTGGGCGGCACGGCAGGCACAGACCCCGCCCACCCTGTTGACGCGGGAGTCATCGCAAGCCCGCCACGGCCGGTCGACGCGGGAGTCATCGCAAGCCCGCCACGGCCGGTCGACGCGGGAGTCATCGCAAGCCCGCCACGGCGCGCTCGCGGCGAGGATCCGCGGCATACCGGCCACAGCGTGTCCGCGGCGGAGGCAGCGCACCCTGGCCACGGCGTATTCGCGGCGGGGGTGCGGTGCAAAGCGGGCCAGGGCTCGTGGATTGGCCTTGGCCGACCGCTGCGGCCACCGCCTACCGTCACCGGTATGCGCATGCGAATCGTCGACGCCTTCACCGACCGCCCCTTCACCGGCAACCCGGCCGGGGTCCTGCTCCTTGACGCCTTCCCGGACGACAACCGGCTCCAGAACGTGGCTCTGGAGGTCAACCATTCCGAGACGGCGTTCGCCCACCCGCTCCCCGAGGGCGGCGAGGCGGACTGGGCCCTGCGCTGGTTCACCCCCGTCACCGAGGTCGACATGTGCGGCCACGCCACGCTCGCCACGGCCCACGTCCTGCACACCACGGGCGCCCACCAGGGCCCGGTGCGCTTCGCCACCCGCAGCGGTGTCCTCGTCACGACTCCCGCCGAGGACGGCTCGATCACCCTGGACTTCCCGACCGCCCCGCTGACCAGGGTCGAGATCCCGGCCGGGGTCGCCGAGGCCCTGGGCGCCGAGCCGCTCGCCTGTCTCGACACCGGCCCGCACGTCGGCGACCTGCTGGTCGAGCTGGCCGACGAGAAGACCGTCCACGCCCTGCGGCCCGACCACAAGGCCCTGGCCGCCCACTCCCGCCGCGGCATCATCGCGACCGCCCGCGCCGAGAACGCGGACCTGGGATACGACTTCGTCTCCCGCTGCTTCTTCCCGAAGATCGGCATCGACGAGGACCCGGTGACGGGCAGCGCCCACACCGCCCTGGCGCCCTACTGGGCCGAGCGGCTCGGCCGCACCGCCCTGACCGGCCTCCAGGCCTCGCCCCGGGCCGGCCGGGTCCGTACCGAACTGTGCGGCGAACGCACCCTGCTGAGCGGCCGCGCGGTCACGGTCATCGAGGGCGAGCTGCTCGTCTGAGTGCCGTACGGCGGGGAGGTGCGGGCGCGGGCCGGCTCACGCCGTCGGCAGCCACCCCACCTTCCCCGCCAGCAGCGCGTATCCCACGAAGGCTCCGATGTCGAGCAGGGAGTGCGCCACCACCAGGGGGCCCACCCGGCCCCAGCGCCGGTAGAGACAGACGAACACCACGCCCATCACCATGTTGCCGATGAAGCCGCCGATGCCCTGGTAGAGGTGGTACGAGCCGCGCAGCACGGAGCTGGCCACGAGCGCGGTGCCCGGCGTCCAGCCCAACTGGCCCAGCCGGCGCAGCAGATAGCCGACGACGATGACCTCTTCGAGGATCGCGTTCTGCATCGCGGACATGATCAGCACCGGGTACTTCCACCACACGTCCGGCAGCGCCTCAGGCACCACCGTGAGGTTGAAGCCGAGGCCGCGTGCCGCCAGATAGAAGGCGATGCCGGTGCTGCCGATCACCGCCGCGATCGCCGCCCCGCGTCCGAGGTCCGGCCAGGGCCGGGTGCGGTCGAAGCCCAGGGTCCGCAGCCCCTGCCCCTCGCGCAGCAGGAAGTGCGCGACGAGGGCCACCGGGACGAGCGCCGAGGCGATCCCGAACAGCTGCCAGGCGAGATCGAGCCATGGACGGCCGGGCGCGGCCGAGGCGTTGAGGGTCGCCGCCTGGTCCTTCAGGCCGCCCGGCTTGGTGACCGATCCGACAAAACTGATCAGGGCGGACACACCGCTCGCACCGAGCGAAACCCCCAGAACGAGCAGTGTCTCGTCGCGGAAAATCCGTCGCGAGAGCCGCTCCCGCGGAAATGAATCAGCCACCTACCCTGCCTCCACCTGCACACGTGCCTCCAGTTGCGTGAACCCGCCGCATCCCCACCCCTGCCTCGCTCAGGTCTCGAAAGAAGTTACGAAGATCGTGCGAGACAGGCCGTCGGGGGGACGGCGCCGTACGGGGCGTATCTCCCCTTCGCAGGCCGTGCGGCGGAAATCCGCCACGGGGCCGACAGGGAGGGACACCACCGTCATGGGACGTCACAGCTTGCCCGATCCGTACGGGGCGGGCGGCAGCGACCCCCGTCCTCGTCTCCGCCGCCGCACCGCCGCCGCACCGTAGCCGTCGCGACCGCCCTCGTGCTCACGGTCGCCGGGGGCGCCGCGGCCGCCGTACGCAGCGGATCACTCTCCTTCGGCTCGTCCTGCCGCGACCACCCCGTACGGCTGCCGGTGGCCGCCTCCCCGGACGTGGTCCCGGCGCTCACGGCCGCGGCGAAGCAGGCCAAGGACAGCGTCCTCACCTCCGACGGACAGTGCCTCGCGGTCGGCGTCACGGCACGCGAGTCGTCCGAGGTCGCCGAGACGCCGGCGGCGGGCGAGGACCGGACGCGCAGGTGTGGGTGGCGGACTCGGACCTCTGGGTCCAGCGGATCGCCGCCGACCGCAAGGCGACCGGGGTGACCCCGTGGGCAACGTGGCCTCCACCCCCGTCGGGGTGGCGACGGTCCAGGCGACCGCGAAATCGCTGGGCTGGCCGAAGAAGTCGTACTCCTGGCCTTAGCTGGCCGGCGCCACCCCGCAGAACGCCTCGCCGCGGCTGGGCGCGGCCGATCCGGCGTGCAGTGCGACCGGGCTGCTCGCGCTGACCCGGATCGGCGCCGCCACGGCCGGCGTCAAGGACGGGGACACCCAAGCCGCCGCCCTGATGAAGAAGCTGTCCCAGCGTGTGTCGGACACCGACGCCCAGGTCCTGGAGACGCCGCCGCGCGACACGTCGGGCGCCGAGCAGGGCAATCCCCAGCGCAACCAGGCGGTCGTCGTCACCGAACAGGCCTCGTTCACGTACAACGCGTCGGCGGACCCGGGCTCCGGCCTCGACCTGTTCTACCCGAAGGACGGCTCACCGCGGCTCGACTACCCGTACACGCTGGTCACACGACGCTCGCCGGGCGGCAGGCCGCCGCCTCCTACGTGAAGGGCAAGTTCAACGCCCTGGTCATCCTGACCGACGGCGTCAACCAGGACCCGGGGAGCATCTCCCGCACCACCACGCTCCTCACCGAACTCCAAAAACTCACCGGCCCGGAACGCCCCGTCCCCCTCATCATGATCGCGGTCGGCCCCGGCGCGGACCGCGAGGAGGCCGAGGAGACAGCCAGGGCGACGGGCGGCTCGGGCCAATCGGTGACCGACCCCTCCCAGATCCACACGGTGATCCTGAAAGCCGTCGTGGCAGCAGGAACACAGGGCGGTGAGGGCTGAGCCCATGGAAGCCGAACCAGATCCCCACCTCCCCCTCACCCGCTCAAGGGGCGCGGGGAACTGCGCGACCAGCCCCCGCCGCCCCGCAGCGGGCGAACCACCGAAAGCCCCCGCACCTCACCCCGAGGACACAGGCTCGGGCAGCCCCACAGGCCAGGTGTGCACAGGCTCCCCCGCATGCATCAGCTCCGCGTACCGCCGCGTCGTCGCCGCCAGCGCCGCGTCCCGCGACAACCCCGCCTCCACCGCACGGTGGAACGTCGCCACCTGCCAGGTCGCCCCGTTGGTCCGCCGCCGGCACCGCTCGTCGATGACCCCCAGATAGAAGTCGCGGTCGGCCGGCTCCACTCCCCACGCGTCCAGCCCGGCCTCCGCCAGCGGCAGCAGCTCGTCCCGTACGAGACTCACCGCGTCCACCTCGGCCACGCCGCCCAGCCGTCCGCGCCGCGGCCACTGGAGCCGCGCCTCGATCCCGTACCGGCAGGCCGCGTCGAAGTTGGCCTCGGCCGCCTCGAACGGCAGCCGGGACCACACCGGCCGGGACTCCTCCGCCAGGGCCCGGACCACGCCGTAGTAGAAGGCCGCGTTGGCGACCACGTCGGTCACGGTCGGCCCGGCGGGCAGGACACGGTTCTCCACCCGCAGGTGCGGAACGCCGTCGGCGATGCCGTAGACGGGCCGGTTCCAGCGGTAGACCGTACCGTTGTGCAGGACGAGCTCGGCGAGCGAGGGCACCCCGCCCGCCTCCAGGACCTCCAGCGGGTCCTCCTCGTCGCAGATGGGCAGCAGCGGCGGGAAGAACCGCAGGTTCTCCTCGAACAGCTCGTACGCCGAGCTGATCCACCGCTCCCCGAACCACGTCCGCGGCCGTACGCCCTGCGCCTGGAGTTCCGGCGGCCGGGTGTCGGTGGCCTGCTGGAACAGCGGGGGCCGCGACTCGCGCCACAGCTCGTGGCCGAACAGGAAGGGCGAGTTGGCGCCGACGGCGATCTGCGCGGCGGTGACCGCCTGCGCGGCGTTCCACACCGCGGCGAAGCGGGCCGGCGTGACCTGGAGGTGGAGCTGCACAGAGGTGCAGGCGGCCTCCGGCACGATCGACTTCGAGGTGCACGACAGCCGCTCGACCCCGTCGATCTCGAGGGTGAAGTCCTCTCCCCTGGCGGCCACGATCTGGTCGTTGAGAAGGGTGTAGCGGTCGACCTCGGAAAGGTTCGACGAGACCAGGTCGTCCCGGTCGAGCGTGGGCAGAATACCGATCATCACGATTCCGGCGTCGACTTCGCCGGCCTTTCGATGGGCATATGCCAGTGACGTACGGAGTTCTTCCGCGAGGCGGTCGAATACCCGGCCGCCCAGTCGGTGTGGGGCTATGTTGACTTCCAGATTGAACATGGCGAGTTCTGTTTGGAAATCGCGGCTCGCGATCCTCTCAAGTACCTGCCCATTCAGCATTTTCGGCTGGCCGTCGGCACCCGCGAGATTCAGTTCTATCTCGAGCCCCATGAGGTTCTTGGGGCGGTCGAAGCGCTTCTGGGCCAGGAGCCGCTCGAGCCCCGTCAGGCACCGCCGGAGCTTGTCCCGGTAGTCCTGACGATCGGACAGGTCGAACGCGCCTGCCACGACCTTTTCCCCCATCGAAGCGTCCCTCCTTGCGTGGGCGGGCCGGGGATCCCGGCCGCCGGATGATCCGGGTCAGGGAGGATGATGCCCAGCCGGGCCGATCGATAACGTCCCCCGTGCGGACCGGCAGCCGCTACGCTGACCGAAAGCCACCGGCGGTGACCGCTGGCACATTCACGGGGCATGCGGCCGAAGGCCCTTTCACGAAATAGGGAACTCGTGAAAAACGCCGACGAGAATAGGCCGACCGCTACGGGCGTATAAGCCGAGGTCACCGCCGCGCGACCCACTTTGAATCGGGATTTTTCACCCCTGGCTTCGACCGGATGAACCCTTGCCGAGTGTCCCGGGATCGACTAGACGAAACACAGTCTGAACACATGTCGTATAAACTCCGCGGACAAGGCAGAGAAGGTTGGCGCCCACGGTCGAAGGAGCCTGCCGTCGAGGTGACGGCAGGCCGCTCGCGCACCCCAGCGACCCCAGACTCCGGCCCCCGCCTCTCCGACCTGTTCGAGAGCTAGCTGACAGCGCCGTCCGCCCACGCCCTCGCGCCACCGTGCCTGTCGAATGAGAGGCGACCCACCATGCCTTTGCATGTCCCCCCGGCTCCCGCGCCCGCCCTGCGCTCCGTCCTCACGGCACTCGGTTCCCCCACCGCGGTCCGCGAGGCTCGTACCCCCTCCCTGCGCACCGCTCAGGGCGACGTCACTCCCGAACTCCCGCTGCCCCTGCACGTCCTGGACCGGATCGCCCCCGAAGGCGTGGCCGCGACCCGGCTGGCCGGCTGGCGCTTCCTGATCCGCTGCGGCGACCGCGCCGTGGCCGCGGCCGACACCCGGCTCACCGCGGACGGCTGGGCGTTCTCACACTTCTTCGAAGGCCCGTACATCGCCTCCACCGAACGCGCCCTGCGCCAGGCCGAGTCGATCACCCAGCCTTTCCAGGCGCGGCTGCTGTCGGTGCCCGGGCTCTACATGCTCACCCTCTGGCTGCACGGGGACAGCGCCTCGGACGGCACCACGGGCCAGCCCGCCCCGACCGACCTCCTGGTACCGCTGGCCCCGGCACCGCCCGGAATCGCCGCACACCGCGCGCACCGGGTCGCCGAGTTGCTCCCGCTGCTGACCCTGCGGGTGACACCGGCCACGCCACCGCTGCTCGGTTCACCGGCCTGACCGCTCGACCGGCCGGCCTCCCACTCCGTACCCCGTCACCGCGGCCCCGGTGGCGGGGTACGGCGCGATCCGGTGCTCTCCGGCGCGCGAGAACCTCCCGGGCGCCGATCGGACTAGCCCCATCCGGCCACCGGAAACCACCCGAAGTGACAGTGCGGTCGAGATGAACCGCCCGCGTGGGTGACGCGTCATGAACCTGTGAGAAGCGGTGCCGCGAAATCCCTGCGGATCGACCTCCGTAGGGCAACACTGGGTTCCGACGGACTTATCACAACGGGGGGCGGCCATGAACGACGTTTCACGCCGCGGAACAGACACCACAGCCATCTCAGACCTCACGCAAGAGCGGAAGTTCCCATCCATGTGCCAGCACCAGACACCGTGCCCGACAGCGACCTCGGCCGACCGGGAGTCCGCGCGCCTCGTGGCGCACCACCCGGAACAGGGCTGGAGCCTGCTGTGCAACGGCGTCCTGCTCTTCGAGGACACCGGTGAGCTCCTGCCGGACGGCCGGGTCATCGCCCCCCACCGGGTCGTGACCGCAGTCTGAGCACCAGCCGGACGGCGCGGGACCGCCGTCCGCAGACTTGAGGGGCCGGCCCGCGGACACCACCGCGAACCGGCCCCGACGCGCGTGCAGGGCCGCTCACTCCGCGTAGTCGCCCGGTCTCGGCACGGCACGTCCCCTTGTACGTCTTCCCACGGCAGCGCATGTTCCGGAAGACTCCTGGAAGTTTCGGCGCAGCGCCCGGAACCACGCGACGGAGGTGGGAAGTGACAGCGGACGACACCGCGCCCGCATCCCGGGGCCGAATCACGATCACGGAGATCGCCCGCCAGGCCGGCGTCTCGGTGCCGACCGTGTCCCGGGTCGTCAACGGCCGCTCCGACGTCTCGCCGGGAACCCGGGCCCGGGTCGAGGATCTGCTGCGGCTACGCGGCTACCGCAAGCGCCCCGCCGCCTCCCGCACCCGGGCCGCACTGCTCGACCTGGTCTTCAACGACCTCGACAGCCCCTGGGCGGTGGAGATCATCCGGGGGGTCGAGGAGGTCGCCCACGCGGCCGGGGTGGGCACCGTGGTGTCGGCGATCCACGGCCGTTCGGGCGACGCCCGCGAGTGGATGCGCAACCTGCGCGCCCGCGCCTCCGACGGCGTCATCCTCGTCACCTCGGCCCTCGAACCCACCCTGCACGAGCAGTTGCGCATCCTGGGCGTCCCGCTGGTCGTCGTCGACCCGATGGGCTCCCCCGCCGTCGACACCCCGACCATCGGCGCCGCCAACTGGGCGGGCGGCCTGGCGGCCACCGAGCACCTGCTGTCGCTGGGGCACCGGAGGATCGGTCTGATCGCGGGCCCGCCCCGGCTGCTGTGCTCCCGCGCCCGCTACGACGGCTACCGGGCCGCTCTGGAGGCGGCGGGTCTCGCCGTCGACGAGAGCCTCGTCGTCCCCGGAGACTTCCGCCCCGAGTCGGGCTTCACCGGCTGCACCGCCCTGCTCGCTCTGCCCGAACCGCCGACCGCAGTGTTCGCGGCCAGCGACCAGATGGCGCTCGGCGCGATCGAGGCGCTGCGCCGGCGCGGGCTGCGGGCCCCGGAGGACATGAGCGTGGTCGGTTTCGACGACCTGCCGGAAGTCCGCTGGTCCGCCCCGCCGTTGACGACCGTCCGCCAGCCCCTCGCCGACATGGGCAAACTCGCCGCCCGCACCGTCCTGAGCCTGGCCCGCGGCGAGCGCCCCGACTCGCCGCGGGTGGAACTGGGCACGGAACTGGTGATCCGCTCAAGCACCGCCCCTGCTCGCGGCGCCTAGCCGAGCGCCTCCCGGATCGCCCGGTAGGCCGGCTTCGGCGCGAGCTGCTCGTCCCAGGGCAGCGCCGCGCCCTGGCCGGGGAAGAACGCCGGGATCCACGAGTACTTGTCGGTGTAGTCCCAGACCGTGATGCCGACGCACCGCCGCACCGCGAGGCACGCCTCGGTCATGTCCCGGTACCAGTCGGCCTGTTGGGCCAGCTTCTCGTCGGTCGCGGGCAGCAGCATCCGTACGTCGACCTCGGTGAGCGCGGTGTCCAGGCCGAGCCGGGAGAAGCGGCGGAGGTTGTCCTCCAGGGTCGTCGGATAGCCGTACTGGAGGGCGAGGTGCGCCTGGAGGCCGATGCCGTCGAGCGGGACGCGCTGGGCCTTCAGCTCCTTGGCCAGGGCGTAGTAGGCATCGCTCTTCGGGCCGACGGCCTCGATGTTGTAGTCGTTGAGGTAGAGCTTCGCCTTCGGATCGGCCTGGTGGGCCCACCGCAGGGCATCGGCGATGTAACCGGGGCCGAGGGTCTTGTAGAAGACCGTCTCGCGGTAGGTACCGTCCTCGTTGAACGCCTCGTTGACGACATCCCAGGCGTAGACCTTGCCCCGGTAGTGGCGCACCTCGGTCTGGATGTGGTTCTTCAGGACGGCCCGCAGCTCGTTGGCCGTCCACTCCTTGCCGGTCAGCCAGCCGGGCAGCTGGCTGTGCCAGACGAGGGTGTGGGCGCGGACCCTCTGGTGGTGGTCGCGCGCGAGGTCGACGATCTCGTCGCCTGCGGTCCAGTCGAAGACGCCCTGCTGCGGCTCGGTGGCGTACCACTTCATGCCGTTGCCCGGGGTGATCATGTCGAACTCCTCGCCCAGGATCTTCGTATAGGCGGTGTCGGTGAGTTCGGGGTTGTCGGTGGCACTGCCGAAGTAGCGGCCGTGGCGCTGCGCGAGGTCGGCGAGGGTCGTACGCGGCTTTCCGTGCGCCGGGCCCTCGTGCGCCTGGGCTGCCGGTCCGGTGACGACACCGGAGGCGACGAGGACGGCGGCGAGGGCGCCGGCGAGTCTGAGCCGGGTGCGGGCGGCGGTGCTGGGCATGGTGCGACTCCTCACGGTAGGGGTGAGCCGTACGGGTCCGCGGGCGCGCGTCATCCCTTCGTGGCGCCGGCGGCGAGGCCGCCGACGAGCTGGCGCTCGGCGACGGAGTAGAACGCCAGGGCGGGCACCATGGCGAGCACGAGATAGGCGAAGACACGCGCGTACTCCGCGGAGTACTGGCCCTGGAACTGCTGGACGCCGATCGGGACGGTCCACCAGGTGGGCTCGTTGAAGACCAGCAGCGGCAGCAGGAAGTTGTTCCAGCTGCCGACCACGGCGAGCACGGAGACCGTGCCGAGAGCGGGCCTGGCCATGGGCAGCAGGATCCGCCAGAAGAACGTGAGGGGCCCGCAGCCGTCTAGGGTGGCCGCCTCCTCCAGCTCGGCGGGGATCTCCCGGAAGAACCCGCGCAGGACGACGATGGTCATCGGCAGCCCGAAGGCGGCCTGCGGCAGGATGACGCCCAGCGGGTTGTCCAGCAGGCCCATCGAGCGCAGCAGCAGGAACAGGGGCAGCGCCGCCACCGCGAAGGGGAACATCAGCCCCATCGTGAACAGGGTGAACAGCATCTCCCGGCCGCGGAAGGCGAACCGGGCGAAGGAGAACGCGGCCAGCGCGGACACCGCGACTACCACCACGGTCGTCCCGGCCGCGATGAGCGTGCTGCTGCCGACGAGCTGCCAGAAGGAGCCGGACCCGAGGATGTCCGTGTAGTTGGAGGTGACCCAGGGATCGGGCAGGCCGATGGGGTTGCGGGAGAGCTGGTCGGTGGACTTGAAGCCGGACAGCACGGCGTAGCCGAGCGGTACGGCCATCACCGCGCCGACGATCCCGAGGACGAGGTGCAGGGGGAGCGTCCGCCCGGTCCCGCGGGTGCTCCGGCCGGTCTCGCGGGTTTTCACGCGCCGCCTCCTCGCATGGTCGTGGTGGCGCCCTGAAGGTCCCGGCGGAGCACGAACCGCTGGTAGGCGAGGGCGAAGACGAGACTGATGCCGAACATGGCCACGCTGATCGCGCTGGCATAGCCGACCTGGTAGCGCTTGAAGCCGTACTGGAACATGGTCACGGCCATCGTCTCGGAGTGGTGGTCGGGGCCGCCCGCGGTGACCACCCACACCAGGTCGAAGAGCTGGATCGAGCCGATGACCGACAGGAAGACGCTGATCCGCAGGGTCGGCGCGAGCAGCGGCAGGGTGACGTTGCGGAAGCGCTGCCAGGGGCCCGCTCCGTCGATCAGGGCGGCCTCCGTCAACTCGGCCGGGATGGACTGGAGTCCGGCCAGGTAGAGCATCATGTGGAAGCCGAAGTACTTCCACGTCATGACCAGGAAGAGGGTGGCCATGACGGTGGAGGGGTCGGCGAACCACTCGCCGCCCACGCCGTCCAGACCGATCGCGCCCAGGACGTGGTCGGCGAGACCGTCGTCCGGGGCGAAGATCATGCTGAACAGCACGCCGGTGATCGCCTCGGAGAGGATGTACGGCGCGAAGAACAGCATCCGGTACACGGCCCGGCCGCGGATCTTCTGGTTGAGCGCGACCGCCAGGGCGAGCGCGAACGGCAACTGGAGGACGAGCGAGAGCCCGACCAGGAGCAGACAGCGCCACAGGTCTCCCAGGAACACCGGGTCCTGGAAGAGGCGGGTGAAGTTGTCGCCGCCGATGTAGTCGTCGGGCATGCCGAAGCCGCCCCAGCGGAAGAACGAGGCGTACAGGGCGAACAGCATCGGCAGCAGCACGAGCGTGCCGAACAGGACCAGCGCGGGCACCTGGAAGCCGACGGCGGTGAGCCAGTGCCGCGCCCGCCGCCGCGCCCGGCCCCGGCCCGCGCCGGGAGACGGAGGCGGCGGGCCGACGTCCGGGCCGCTGCGCTTGTCCGGAAGGAAGGTGGAGGTCATCGCCGGCTACTGCTCTTCCTTCGCGACCTTGGTGATCGACTCGGTGACCTGCTGGGGCGACTTGGACCCGGCGATGAGGGCGGCGACGCTGTCGTTGACCTCCTGGCCGAGGGCCGGCGCGTAGGCCTGGTCGAGGTAGAGCTGGAAGCCGGTGGCGGCCTTCAACTGGGTCTGCACGGCCTTGATGTTGGGGTCGGCGATGGCGCTCTCGGCGGCCGGCACGACGGGCAGCACCCCGGTCTTCTTGACCAGTTCGGTGTCCGTTGCGGCGGTGGCGAAGAACTTCAGGAAGTCGACGGCCGCCTGCGGGGCGTCCTTGCGCAGGGCGTGCCCGCCGCCTCCGCCGAACACCTCGGTGATCACACCCTTGCCGCCGTCGACCGCCGGGAACGGGAAGAAGCCGAGGTTCGCGCCGAGCCCCTTGCCCGCGTCGGCCTCCACCACCGGCGCCCACTGGCCCATGAGTTCCATCGCCGCCTTCCCGTTGCCGACGGCGGCGGCCTGGCCGGTGGGGCTGGAGTAGGCGGCGCCGAGAAAGCCCTTCTGGAACGGCTGGAGGTCGACGAGGTCCTGGAGGTGCTGCCCGGCCTGGACGAACCCGTCCCCGGTGAAGTCCTTGTCGTCCCCGGCCTCGCGCAGGGCGTCGACACCGGCGGTGCGCATCGCGAGATACGCCCAGTAGTACATGCCGGGCCACTTCTCCTTGCCCGCCAGCGCGAGCGGGGTGATCTTGGCGGCCTTCAGCTTGCGCACCGCGTCGAGGAAGTCGCTCCAGGTGGTCGGGGGCGCGCTGATCCCGGCCTGCTGGAAGAGCGCCTTGTTGTACCAGAACCCGATCATGCCGATGTCGAACGGGACGCCGTACGCCTTCTTGTCGAGCAGGTAGGGCTCGCGGGCGACCGGAAGCAGGGTGTCGCCCCACTCCTTCGTCTTCTCCGTGAGGTCCTCGACGAGCCCGGCGTCGACCTGCTGCTTCAGCACACCGCCGCCCCAGGTGTGGAAGATGTCGGGCAGCTTCCCGGAGGCGGTGAGCGCCGTCATCTTCGACTTGTAGGCGTCGTTCTCCAACTGCACGATCTTGATCTTCACCTTGGGGTTCTGGGCCTCGAACTGTTTGGCGAGACCGGCCCAGACGTCCTTGGTCGGCTGGGTGGTGGAGATGTTCCACCACTCGATGGTGGTCGTCCCCGACGACCCTCCGTCCGAGTCGCCGCCGCAGGCGCTCAGTGCCGTCATGCTCAGACCGGCCGCGGCGGAAACCGCCAGGAAGCCACGGCGGGAGAGTGCCGGGTCGCCCATCTTGCGCTCCTTGATAGATCGAAAGTTTCGAACCAGATCCAGAAAGCTTCGCTGCTGCCGCACCCTAGAGACACCGTCCGACGGGTGGCAACCCCTTGAACACAGGGAATCCGGGGGTCTGTTCACAAAAGAGGGCGCAGCGAGGCCTCAGAAAGCGTCGAAACATTCGAATCATTCGGCGAACATTACGTAGCGGGTGGGGGCGATGATCCGGCGGCCGGAAACGAACCCGGCGATGTGTCACGCTGCGTATCGGCCCCGCGACCAGTCTTAACGGAAGCTTGACGCCGTCCGGCCCATGATCCAGGGGCCCGGGCGTCACTCTCCGCTTACGCTGATTCCGCCGTCCGCGTGATGGCCGAAACCACACGCCGCGCACATCAGGAGCACGCCGATGGCCACCACCGAGCACCCTCCTCCCGGTCGCCTGCGCGCCTGGATGCTGGAGGGCCTGTCCGACATGGGCAAGGGTCACGCGCAGCAGGCGGCCCCGAAGGCCGGTGCCGCGCCCGAGCACAAGGGCCAGCGCTGGTACCGGGTGATGTGCCTGACGGGTGTCGACTACTTCTCGACCCTCGGCTACCAGCCGGGCATCGCCGCCCTCGCGGCCGGCCTGCTCTCCCCGGTGGCGACGATCGTGCTGGTGATCGTCACCCTGCTGGGGGCACTGCCGGTCTACCGGCGCGTCGCCGAGGAGAGTCCGCACGGCGAGGGCTCGATCGCGATGCTGGAGCGGCTGCTGTCCTTCTGGAAGGGCAAGCTGTTCGTCCTGACCCTGCTCGGGTTCGCCGCCACCGACTTCCTGATCACGATCACCCTGTCCGCGGCGGACGCCTCCACCCACCTGGTCGAGAACCCGCACCTGACCAGCGCCCTGCACGACCGGCAGATGGTGATCACGCTCGTCCTCGTCGCCCTGCTCGGCGCCGTGTTCCTCAAGGGCTTCCTGGAGGCAATCGGCGTCGCGGTCGCGCTGGTCGTCGTCTATCTCGGCCTGAACGTCGTCGTCGTGGTCGTCGGCCTGGGGCATGTGCTCACCGAGGGCCATGTCGTCACCGACTGGGCCGACGCCCTGACCGCCGAGCACGGCAACGTGTTCGCGATGATCGGTGTCTCCCTGCTGGTCTTCCCCAAGCTCGCGCTGGGCCTGTCCGGCTTCGAGACCGGCGTCGCGGTCATGCCGCACGTCCAGGGCGACCCGGACGACACCGCGGAGAACCCCAGGGGCCGCATCCGGGACACGAAGAAGCTGCTGACGACCGCCGCCCTGATCATGAGCGTCTTCCTCATCGCCACCAGCTTCATCACCACGGTGCTGATCCCGGAGAGGGAGTTCGAGTCCGGCGGCCAGGCCAACGGACGCGCCCTCGCCTACCTCGCCCACGAGTACCTGGGCAACGCCTTCGGCACGGTGTACGACGTCTCGACGATCGCCATCCTGTGGTTCGCCGGCGCCTCCGCGATGGCGGGGCTGCTCAACCTGATGCCCCGCTACCTCCCCCGCTACGGCATGGCCCCGCACTGGGCCCGCGCCGTCCGCCCCATGGTCATCGTCTTCACTCTCGTCGCCTTCCTGGTCACCTGGATCTTCGACGCCGACGTCGACGCCCAGGGCGGCGCCTACGCCACCGGCGTGCTGGTCCTGATGTCCTCGGCGGCGATCGCGGTGACCATCGCCGCCCGCCGCGCCCGGCAGCGGGGCTGGACGGTCGGCTTCGCCGTGATCTCGGCGGTCCTGCTCTACGTGACCGTCGTGAACGTCATCGAGCGCCCAGACGGCGTGAAGATCGGCGCCTGCTTCATCGCGGGAATCATCCTGGTCTCGCTGCTGTCCCGGTTGGCCCGAGCCTTCGAGCTCCGCGTGACCAGCGTGACGCTGGACGACATGGCGGAACGTTTCATCCGGGACATGGCCAGCCGCAAGATACGGTTCATCGCCAACGAGCCCGACCAGCGCGACAAGGCCGAGTACCGCGACAAGATCGAACAGATCCGGACCGACAACGACATCCCCGGGGAGGATTTCGTCTTCGTCGAGGTCACCGTCGTCGACCCCTCCGAGTTCGAGTCGGGCCTGACCGTACGCGGCGAGGTCCTGCACAACCGCTACCGCGTCCTGACCCTGGAGTCCTCCTCCATCTCCAACGCCCTGGCCGCGCTGCTGCTGCACACCCGTGACTCCACCGGCTGCATCCCGCACATCTACTTCGAGTGGACCGAGGGCAACCCCTTCGCCAACTTCCTGCGCTTCTTCCTCTTCGGCCAGGGCGAGGTCGCTCCGGTCACCCGGGAGGTCCTGCGCGAGGCCGAACCGGACCGCGACCGCCGCCCCCGCGTCCACACGGGCTGACCCGCTCCCGGGTCATCGCCCCGGCGCGTCCCGACGCCGTCAAGGCGACGCATATCAGCACATACCCCACAAAAGGCGCCCGGCGGCCTACCGTTGACGCCCATGAGCCTGAGCATCCGCAACCAACTCCCCGGCACCGTCACCGCCGTCCGTCCCGGCGAGGTGATGGCCACCGTCAAGATCCGTCTGGACGGCGGCCAGGACCTCACGGCGGCCATCACTCTGGAGGCCGTGAACGACCTCGCCCTCACCGCCGGCACCGCCGTCCGCGCTCTGGTGAAGTCGACGGAGGTCTCCCTGGCCACCGGCCGGGTCGACGGCCTCTCGATCCGCAACCAGCTCACCGGCGCGATCACCGGCCTCGTCACGGGCGGGGTCATGGCCTCGGTGAAGGTCTCCATGGACGGGGGCGAACTCACCGCCGTGATCACCAAGGAAGCAGCCACCGACCTCGGCCTCTTCGTCGGCTCCGACGTCGTCGCGCTCATCAAGGCGACCGAGGTGTCCCTGGCGACGGCGTAGAGCGCGTGAGGGCCCCCGCCCGGAACGGACGGGGGCCCTCACCACTCGCTCAGTCCTCGTACGCGTCCAGCGGCGGGCACGAGCAGACCAGGTTCCGGTCACCGAAGGCCTGGTCGATCCGGCGCACCGGCGGCCAGTACTTGTCCGCGGCCGACACACCGGCCGGGAAGACGGCCTCCTCACGCGTGTACGCGTGCTCCCACTCCCCGCCCAGCGCGGCCGCGGTGTGCGGGGCGCCGCGCAGCGGGTTGTCCTCGGCCGGCCACTCGCCCGCCCCGACCTTCTCGATCTCCGCGCGGATGGCGATCATCGCCTCGCAGAAACGGTCTATCTCGATCAGGTCCTCGGACTCGGTCGGCTCGATCATCAGCGTCCCGGCCACCGGGAACGACATCGTCGGCGCGTGGAACCCGTAGTCGATGAGCCGCTTGGCGACGTCGTCGACGCTCACTCCGGTCGCCTTGGTCAACGGCCGCAGGTCGATGATGCACTCGTGCGCGACCAGCCCGCCCGGCCCGTTGTAGAGCACCGGGTAGTGCGGCTCCAGCCGCTTGGCGATGTAGTTGGCGCTCAGCACGGCCACCTGCGTGGCCCGCTTGAGCCCCTCGCCGCCCATGAGCCGCACATACGCCCACGAGATCGGCAGAATCCCCGCGGAACCCCAGGGAGCCGCGGAGATCGGGCCCACCCCGGTGTCCGGCCCGGCGGCGGGCTGGAGCGGGTGGTTCGGCAGATACGGCGCCAGATGCGACCGCACGGCGACGGGTCCGACGCCCGGGCCACCGCCCCCGTGGGGGATGCAGAACGTCTTGTGCAGGTTCAGGTGCGACACGTCACCGCCGAAGTGCCCCGGCTTGGCGAGACCGACGAGCGCGTTGAGGTTGGCGCCGTCGACGTACACCTGCCCGCCCGCCTCGTGTACCTGGGCGCAGATGTCGGCGACATGCTCCTCGAACACCCCGTGCGTCGACGGGTAGGTGATCATCAGCACCGACAGCTCGTCCCGGTACCGCTCGATCTTCGCCCGCAGGTCCTCGACGTCGATCTCGCCGTCCTCGGCGGTCTTCACGACGACGACCTTCATGCCCGCCATCACGGCACTGGCCGCGTTCGTGCCGTGCGCGGAGGACGGGATGAGACACACGGTCCGCTGCTCGTCCCCGTTGCCCCGGTGGTACCCCCGGACGGCGAGCAGCCCGGCCAGCTCGCCCTGCGACCCGGCGTTCGGCTGGAGCGACACCTTGTCGTACCCGGTGACCTCGGCGAGCCGCTCCTCCAGCTCACGGATGAGCGTCAGGTAGCCCTCCGCCTGCTCGGCCGGCGCGAAGGGGTGCAGCTGCCCGAACTCGGGCCAGGTGACCGGCTCCATCTCGGTGGTCGCGTTGAGCTTCATGGTGCAGGAGCCCAGCGGGATCATGCCCCGGTCCAACGCGTAGTCCCGGTCGGCGAGCCGGCGCAGATAGCGCAGCATCGCGGTCTCGGAACGGTGCTGGTGGAAGACGGGGTGCGTCAGTATCGCGTCGGACCGCAGCAGCCCGGCGGGCAGCGAGTCGGCGGTGGCCGCGTCGAGCGACTCGATGTCCCCGTCCACCCCGAAGGCCGCCCAGACGGCGGACACCTGCGCCCGAGCGGTCGTCTCGTCGCAGGCGATCGACACCTGGTCGGCGTCGACGAGGCGCAGGTTGACCCCGAGCTCCCGCGCGGCGGCGACGACCTCGGCGGCCTTCGCCGGCACCCGCACGGTCAGCGTGTCGAAGTACGACCCGTGCACGACCTCGACACCGCCGGCCTCGAGCCCGGCGGCGAGGATCGAGGCGTACCGGTGCGTGCGCCGGGCGATCGCCCGCAGCCCGTCGGGACCGTGGTAGACGGCGTACATCCCCGCCATGACCGCCAGCAGCACCTGCGCCGTGCAGATGTTGCTGGTGGCCTTCTCCCGCCGGATGTGCTGCTCACGCGTCTGGAGTGCGAGCCGGTAGGCCTTGTGCCCGTCGGCGTCCACCGACACGCCCACCAACCGCCCGGGCAGGCTGCGCGCGAACTGCTCGCGGACGGCCATGTAACCGGCGTGCGGCCCGCCGAACCCCATCGGCACACCGAACCGCTGCGTCGTACCGACCGCGATGTCCGCGCCCAGCTCGCCCGGCGACTTCAGCAGCGTCAGCGCGAGCAGGTCCGCGGCGACGGTGACGAGCGCGCCGAGCCCGTGCGCCTGGTCGACGATCGCCTTCAGGTCGCGTACGGCACCGGAGGCGCCGGGGTACTGGACGAGTACGCCGTTGATCTCCCGCGCGGCGATCTCCGCCGGGATCCCGTCGCTCAGGTCGGCGACGACGATCTCCACGCCCGTCGGCTCGGCGCGGGTCTCGATCACGGCGATGGTCTGCGGCAGCGCGTCCGCGTCGATGAGGAAGAGACCCTTCTTGTTCTTCCCCATGCGCCGGGAGAGCGCCATCGCCTCGGCGGCGGCCGTGCCCTCGTCGAGCAGCGACGCGCCGGAGGTCGGCAGCCCGGTGAGATCGGCGACCACGGTCTGGAAGTTCAGCAGCGCCTCGAGCCGGCCCTGGGAGATCTCCGGCTGGTACGGCGTGTAGGCCGTGTACCAGGCCGGGTTCTCCATGACGTTGCGCAGGATGACGGGCGGCGTGAACGTCCCGTAGTAGCCGAGTCCGATCATCGGGTCGAGGACCTGGTTGCGGTCGGCCAGCGAGCGCAGCTCGGCCAATACCTCGGCCTCGGTGCGCGCGCCCGGCAGGTCCAGCGTGTCGGCGTTCTTGATCACATCCGGGACCGCTGCGGCGGTGAGCTCGTCGAGCGAGCCGTAGCCGACCTGTGCGAGCATCTTGGCCCGCGCCTCAAGGTCGGGCCCGATGTGGCGCTGTTCGAAGGGAATTCCCTGCTCGAGTTCTGCGAGCGGAATGCGATGGGCGGTCATTACGGAGGCCTCCTGGTCTGACACGACCTTCGAGGGTCACCACGGTGGGTACCCGGACGGCCTCCCCCTCTGTCATCTCAACCTGAGAGCTTCACCGGGGCGCCCGAGGGTACCCGGCTTTCACCGTCGGTGAGAGCGGAAGCCGTCGACGCCGTCGGCACCCGCCCTGCTTTCCAGAGTGACCTCGTCCGTGCGGTACGTGAGCCTGAGAGATTCCGGGGAGGATTTGCTCCTTCGGCGCCTCCGGTGATGTCCGGAGGACTCTCCCGCGCGGTGTCAGCAGCCGTTGTCAGACTACCAGCGGGGTCAACGAGAGTCGCTCGAGTGGCCGCTCGTCCCAATGTGCTCTTTTGTAGTGCTTACGGATGAGTTGCGACCAAGTGGAGGGCCCGTGCAGACCGACATCGATCCGCGCAACCTGATCGGCCGCAAGGCGTTCGACCGCAACGGCACCAAGATCGGCACCATCGACGAGGTCTACCTCGACGACGCGACCGGAGTGCCGGAGTGGGCGGCCATACGCACCGGTCTGTTCTCCCGCGACGCCTTCGTCCCCCTGGAGCCCAGCCAACTGGTCGAAGGCACCCTGCACATCCCCTTCGACCGGGCCTTGATCAAGGACGCACCGGACTTCGGCGTGGGCCGCCACCTCTCCCCGGAGCAGGAACTCCAGCTCTACCACCACTACGGCCTCGACGTGGGCGCCCCTCCCCCTATCCCCGACCACGACTTCGGCCGACTGGCCGGCACGGACGACAGCTGAGCCCCTCAACCGCAGGCCCGTATCAGCGCCCCGAGAATCCCGGCGGGGTCGTACAGCGGCCGGGCGCCGTCCGTGACGACTCTTCGGGTGCCGGCGTCGACCGGATCGGTCCGCGCCCAGTGGGCGGAGCCGACGCCCACCTCGACCTCCAGACCGGAGGCGGTCACATACCGCCATTCGGTGACGGGCCCCCGTTCCCGGACCCGGACGACCTCCCCCAGGCCCAGCTCACGCGCCCACCCGTCGTCCTCGGCGTACCGGGCAGGCGCGGTCGACAACACCACGAGGTCCACATCCGAATCGGGGCGCGCGGCCTCGCGCGCAAAGGCCCCGACGAGCAGCAGCCCCACCACGTCGCTCCGGTTCCCGGCCCACCGGGTGACCCGGTCCACCACCCGGCGCATCTCGGCCTCGCGCTCCGGCGACACCCCGGCCGCGTCCGCGAACTGGCCTCCGTGCAGCTTCATGCACAGCTCCTCATCCCTCACCGGTGTCACCTCGCGGAACACCGCCACCGCTCCGACCCACCCCGGACTTCGAACCGCTTCACTCTGTGTAACTGATCCGCCTCACGCAGAGTTCCCGGTCTCCACCGTCGGCGACTCCGTCTCCGGATGCGGCGCTCCTGCCGCCGGCCCGCCCTCGCCATCAGGTCCTCGTCGCACCAGCGGCAACGGGTCCGCCGGCTCCAGTCCCGGATCGTCGGTCCTGAAAGTGCGTACCCGTCCCGGCTCCGACTCGGGCGTCTCGAACCGCACGGTGACCCGGCCCAACCCGCTGCCCTGCACCCATCCGTGTCCGAGCTCGGCATGCCGCACGTCGTGTCCTGGGCGCCACTGGCGCTCGACCGGCACCGGCACCTCGCCGACGGGCTCGTCGGCCGGTTCCTCCTCGGACCCGTCCGCCCGGCCCTCGGCGGCCTGCGCGAACAGATCCTCCTGCGTGAAGTCCGCCAGCCCGCTCACGCCCACCCCGAGAAGCCGGACCCCGCCCGTCGTGTCCACCGAGTCCAGCAACCGGGCAGCCGCCTCCCGGACCACCGTCGGATCGTCGGTGGGCCCACGCAGGGTCTCGGACCGGGTGAGCGTGGAGAAGTCGTACCGCCGCACCTTCAGCACGATGGTCCGCCCGGACAGACCGGCCCCCCGCAGCCTGCGCACACACCGGTCCGCGAGCCGCTGCACCTCCAGCTCCACCCGGACCCGGTCATGGATGTCCACGTCGTACGTGTCCTCGACCGACACCGACTTGGCCTCCCGCTCCGCCACCACGGGCCGGTCGTCCCGGGCCAGCGCCATGGCGTACAGCGCGTGCCCGTGCGCCTTGCCCAGCAGCCGCACCAGCTCGTCCTCACCGGCCTCGGCGATCTCGTCGATCGTGGTGATCCCGGCCCGCCGCAGATGGTCCCCCGTCGCCGGGCCCACCCCCGGCAGGGTCCGCACCGACAGCGGGCCGAGCAGGGCCCGCTCGGTCCCCGGCTCGATGAGCACCAGCCCGTCGGGCTTCGCCTGCTCCGAGGCGATCTTCGCCAGCATCTTGCAGGAGGCCAGGCCCACCGAACCCGTGAGCCCGGTGACGGCCCGTATGTCCGCGCGCAGCCTGATCCCCGCCAGCCGAGCCGACTCGCTGTCCCAGGCCGCTCCCCCGGCATCCAGGTCCACGAAGGCCTCGTCCAGACTCAGCGGCTCCACCAGCGGCGACAGCGCCCGCAGCAGCCCCATGACCTGCTCGCTGATCGACCGGTAGAACGCGAAACGCGGAACCAGGTACGCGGCGTTCGGAGCCCGCCGGCGCGCCTGGGCCATGGGCATCGCCGAGTTCACTCCGAAGACCCGCGCCTCGTAGGAGGCGGTCGCGACCACTCCGCGGGGCCCCAGACCGCCCACGACCACGGCTTTCCCGCGCAGGCTCGGCTTGGAGGCCTGCTCCGCCTGCGCGAAGAAGGCATCCATGTCGAGATGCAGGATCGTGGGCGCGTTTCTCACATGTCCGATGCTGCACCACGCCACTGACAATGACCTCGTGCAGCCGCCCCGCGCCCCTGGAGGGGGCTTCAGACCGCCCGGTTGCGCCGACGGGCCAGTTCGTCCGCCGGGTTGTGCCCGACGAGCGTCTCCCCGGTGTCGACCCGCTCCCCGTGCAACTGCGACAGCGCGCTCTCGACGTCCCGCCACACCACGCCCACGGCGATCCCGAAGATGCCCTGACCGCCCTGGAGCAGCGCGTGGACCTCGTCCGGCGAGGTGCACTCGTAGACGGTGGCGCCGTCGCTCATCAGCGTCATGCGCTCCAGATCACTGAACCCCCGCTCCCGCAGATGCTGCACGGCGGTGCGGATGTTCTGGAGCGACACCCCGGTGTCGAGGAACCGCTTGACGATCTTCAGGACGACGACGTCCCGGAAGCTGTACAGACGCTGCGTGCCGGACCCGTGGGCGGGCCGCACGCTCGGCTCGACCAGCCCGGTGCGGGCCCAGTAGTCCAGTTGCCGATAGGTGATGCCCGCGGCCGCGCAGGCCGTCGGTCCGCGATAGCCGATCTGCTCGGACGCCATGGACGTCGCCCCTCCGCTGCTCGGCACGGCCGCCGGTCGCTGCGGAGCGTGATCGGCCGCGCTGCTCTGCTGGGGATACCCTCTGCTCGAGCGTGCTGGAGAGCCCGGGGAAGGGTACGGACCGCTTCCCCCGACACCGAGTCCGGGGGCACCCCCAGCCGTACCGTCGCCGCTGCTTCTCACGCCGACCTCCGTCCTTGACCTGCCTTGTCGACGGTAGGCAGTCACCAGGGGTGCGTCAACGATCGCCACACTCGGCACGCCGAGTGATAATCACCCTGAGAGTGGTTTCCCGCACCCCGTCGCGGGGAAAGGCTAGCCGAATGCGCTGAGAAGTAGCCGTAGGACGCTCTCACTCGCCGCTGGCATTTGCCGAGAACAGGGCGGGCGCCCCCGTGCAGGACGCCCGCGTTCCGCGCATGTGCCGGCTACTGGTTGCTGGTGCCGAAGTCCTCGGGCGAGATCTGGTCGAGGAACTCGCGGAACTTCTCCACCTCGTCCTCCTGCTCGTCCGGGATGGCGATCCCCGCGTCGTCCAGCACCGTGTCACTGCCGTAGATCGGTGTCCCCGTGCGCAACGCCAGCGCTATGGCGTCCGACGGACGCGCGCTCACCTCGACCCCGCTGGCGAAGACCAGCTCCGCGTAGAAGACGCCCTCCCGCAGGTCCGTGATGCGCACCTCGGTGAGCTCCTGGCCGACGGCTTCCAGCACGTCCTTGAACAGGTCGTGGGTCAACGGTCGCGCGGGAGCCATGCCCTGCTGGGCGAAGGCGATCGCCGTCGCCTCCCCCGGTCCGATCCAGATGGGAAGGTAACGGTCGCCTCCCACTTCACGCAGCAGCACGATCGGTTGGTTGGAGGGCATCTCGACCCGGACACCTACGACATCGAGCTCGTTCACACAGCAACCCTAGGCCGTGCCCGGGACGTTTGGGTAGTCGGGCCGGGAACGGGTGACCGATCCGCCCAGGGCGAAACCGCCCGCTCAGGGCAGCCGCACCCCGAGCGCCGTCTGCACCAACGCCGCGTGCAGCCGCACCGTGAGCCCCGCCAGTTCCTTCGTACGGGCCTGCGCGTGGGCCCTGGTCTGCGGATTGCGGTGGCGCTTGAGCGGGGCCACCACCTGGTCCACGAGCCCGGCCTCGCGATCGGCTGCGGCCTTCATCACCCGCAGGTGCCGGGGCTCGATCCCGAACCGGCCCAGCTCGGAGACCAGCGCCGCCACCGTGGCCGCCTCGGCGTCGTAGACCCCGTCCTCCAGCGGCACGACGAGACCGTACGACTCCCACTGCTCGAGCTCCGGCTCACCGATCCTCGCGGCTGCCAACAGCTCGGACCGACCGATCCTGGCGACGGTGGGCGCCTCCGGCGCCTCCACCAGAACGGCCTCACCGTCCCGCTGTCGGCCCACGGTCGGCAACGGCGCGGCCTCACCGCGCTCCATGGCGTCCAGGTGCTCGCGGATGACCTTGAGCGGCAGATAGTGGTCCCGCTGCATCCTCAGGACGTGGCCGAGGCGCTCGACGTCCTGCACGCTGAACTTCCGGTACCCCGAAGGGGTCCGCTGCGGCTCGATGAGCCCTTCCGACTCCAGGAAACGGATCTTGGAGATGGTGACTTCGGGAAACTCGTCGCGCAGCGCGTTCAGCACGGTGCCGATGCTCATCGGACCACCGTCCGCGGTGGCGGTGCCGTGTCCGACACCGCCCCTCGGTGTTTGAAGCATGGACCTTCCCTGGGGAGTCCCCCCGGACGGCGCCCGGGGGCCGGTCAGTAGCCCTGCTGGCTCGCGTAGAAGACCAGCCGGTACTTGCCGATCTGCACCTCGTCACCGTTCGACAGAGGGACCTCGTCGATCCGCTCCCGGTTGACGTACGTCCCGTTCAGACTGCCGACGTCCGCCACCTTGAACGTGCCGTCCGGGTTGCGCCGGAACTCCACGTGTCGACGCGAGACCGTCACGTCGTCCAGGAAGATGTCGCTCTGCGGGTGACGACCGGCCGTCGTCAGGTCGCCGTCCAGAAGGAAACGGCTGCCCGAGTTCGGGCCGCGCCGCACGACCAGCAGGGCGGATCCCAGCGGCAGCGCGTCGACGGCGGCCTGCGCCTCGGGTGAGAGCGCGGGCAGCTGCGTCTGACCGGTGACCTCGGCGTCGTAGGCCTCGAGACCGGAGATGGAAATGGTGGAGGTCGTCTCCGACGGCCGCTCGGGCGTCAGCCCGGGACGCAGCGGCGCGCCGCAGTTGGAGCAGAAGCGGCTGTTCTCCGCGTTGCGGTTACCGCACCTCGTACACACCAGGGCCGACATAGGGGAAAACCCTCCACCCGTATTTGAGGTTGACGGTTGGCCGAAACCTATGCCGCCGGACTGCGCAGGGTCAACAGACGCCGCGCCCTGGCCTCCGGAAACGTCGCCGCCCTGACCAGCCACCTGATCCCTGAACAGCGGCCGCTGCCCCTCTGCGTCAGGCTGTGCGCGATGGCGAGCGGTCGCGTTGTCGCTACCCTCTCGCGCGCTCTTGCCGAACAACTTCGCAAACAACTTCACGGGCGATTCCCCTTGACCGAAACAGACCCGCCCGTGGGGCAGGACGAACCCTGACTGAATACACCGGCCGACCCGGACATCTTCACAACGTCCGTGTCCACCAGACAGTTTCCACCACGCACCACCCGATCGGTGCGTCGACCCCCCGCAACCTCATGCCCCTGCCGGATGCCCACCATGCACCCCCGGTTCACTGGCCCGACGACCGAGCGTAGTCAGGCCGCTTCGCCGCTCGCAAGGCATCCACGACGATCTTGTCCGACCGCTCGACGGTCACCGTGGCCTGCTCCTTCTCGAGAGTCTGCACCACTCCTCCAGGGATGTTCAGCGCCGGCTCAAGGTCCTGCGGGTTACCGATGACCTTGAAACGAAAGGGCGTGTTGATCTTGTTCCCGTCGACGCTCACGCTCTTGCCCGAATCCGTCAGGAAGGTGCCGGCGACGACCCGCACTCCGTTCACCTGGATCGCCTCGGCCCCGGCCGCGCGCAGCTCCTGGATCGCGTCGAGCAACATGTCCGCCTCGACCGTCCCCTTCGTGTCCTCGATGGTCATCGTGATGCCCGGCCCCTGCGCAGCCACCGTGCCCGCCAGAATGCCGAGCTGTTTCTCCTTCTCGACCGTCTGCTTCCGGGCCTCCTCGGCCTGGTCGGAGCTGTTCTCCAGCTCCTGCTGCTGCTTCTCGAGTCCTTGTTTCTCGTCCTCAAGACGCTGACTACGGTCATCGAGTTCA
Source organism: Streptomyces sp. NPDC060002 (assembly GCF_042737245.1). Classification (NCBI taxonomy): domain Bacteria; kingdom Bacillati; phylum Actinomycetota; class Actinomycetes; order Kitasatosporales; family Streptomycetaceae; genus Streptomyces; species Streptomyces sp. NPDC060002. Next base: position 5,053 of record NZ_JBHWUW010000014.1, on the reverse strand, counting down.
TCGAGGATGCGTACGAGATCTTCCTGCCGCGCACCGCGCAACGCGTTTCCGCTGTCGCTGTTGGAGGCGACCTGCACGGCCAGGCCGAAGCCCAGGCCGAACAGCAACAGGGCGACGATGAGTTGGGCCCTCGACACCCGCGGCGGCCAGATGCCCTGCACCAGCCGCTGCCGACCGGTCACCACGGGCTCGGCCGGCTTCTCGGCCACTCCGTCGGCGGACGACGTCACCGGGACCTCGTCGGGCAGCTCCTTGCGGAGCCTGTACTCGGGCGTCTCGTCCTGGTTGCTCATCGACCTCACGCCCGGAAGACATGCCGGCGGATCGCCGCGGCGTTGGAGAAGATCCGGATGCCGAGGACGACCACGACCCCGGTGGACAGCTGCGATCCCACACCCAACTCATCACCCAGGAAGACGATCAGCGCGGCCACCACCACGTTCGACAGGAACGACACCACGAAGACCTTGTCGTCGAAGATGCCGTCGAGCATGGCCCGAAGCCCGCCGAACACGGCGTCCAGTGCCGCCACCACGGCGATCGGCAGATAAGGCACGACGGCCGCGGGAACCTCGGGCTGGACCAACAGGCCGGCCACCACTCCCACGACGAGGCCCAGTACGGCGATCACGATGTGCCCTTCTCAGTCTTCGGCTGCGCTGTACGTACGATCACACTCGGTGCGGCGGGCAGCCGGACGTCGTCCACCACGGAGATGGCCGTCCTGATGCCGTAGCTCTCCTGCAAGGCGTTCAGATACAGCCCGTCGGCGCTGTTCTGGAACCTGGTGCTGAGGTTCTTCCCGTCCCCCACCGCGAGCACCGTGTACGGCGGGACCAGCGGTTTGTTGTCGACCAGTATCGCTTCACCCGCGGCCCTGATCGCCGACAGCGCCGTCAGCCGCTGTCCGTTGATGGAGACGGCCTCGGCACCCGACGCCCACAGTCCGTTGACCACACGCTGCATGTCCCGGTCCCGGACCCGCCCGGTGTCGGAGAAGCCGGAGGTCTCACGCGGGTCGCCGTCCCCGCCCGTGGTCGCTTCCTTCGCGTCGTCCACGACCAGCTTGACGCCCGGCCCGTGCACCTCGACGGCGCCCGACAGGATGCCCACCAGATCCGCCCGGTCACTGCCGCCGCTCTGCTTGAGCGCCTCCTGTTGCCGGCCGCTCACATCGTCGCGCAGCTTGTCGACGGTACTTTCGAGCTTGTCGGCAGCATCGGTCTCACGATCGATACGGTCGATGAGCTCCTCGCGCTCCTTGGCGACGACCGGCGCCGCGACCCGCGCCTGCGCCGCACCGACGGTGACCACGAGGGCCGCGAGCACCAAGCCCACGGCCAGACCCAGCTTCGCCCGAACCGTCCTGGGCAGGCCACCTGCGCCCTCGGCCTGCTTACGGGCGGCTGCCTCGGCGTAACCGTCGTCGAGGCTGTGGTCCATGACGTTGGTGAGCAGCGACATGGACGCGTCCGGGCGCGACACGCGCGCGGGTGTGCTCCGAACGGGGGGCTGCTGCGGCATGCAGCACATCGTCGCACGTCGCGCCCAGTACCTCCGAATGGCCCCACCGGCGTGCCGGACAGGCCCCCTTGGGGACACTTGTCCGGCACGCGCGCGTGCGCGTGATTCAGCGTCCGGCGCTGTCCACGACAGACGACCACTCGTCGAGCAGGGCCTGCGCGGACGCGTCGTCCGGCCCCTCCGCCCACAGGTGGGTGACGGCCTCGGCCGGGTCCGGCAGCACCATCACCCAGCGCCCGTCCGTCTCCACCACCCGGACACCGTCGGTGGTGTCCACGAAGCGGTCTCCGGCCACCTCCACGACCCGCCGCATCACCAGGCCCTTGACCGCCCACGGGGTCGCCAGATCCCGCTTCAGGACGTGCGCCCGCGGAATCCGCGCGTCGATCTGGCTGAGGGTGAGCTGCGTCCGCGCCACCAGCCCGATCAGCCGCACGAAGGCCGCCGTACCGTCGAAGACGCTGCTGAACTCCGGGACGATGAAGCCGCCCTTGCCGTCCCCGCCGAAGATGGCCGTCTCGTCACGCCCGACCCGGGTGAGGTCGTCGGGCGACGTCGTCGTCCACTCGACCTGCGTCCCGTGATACGCCGCCACCTGCTCGGCGATCCTCGTCGTGGTCACCGGCAGGGCGACCCGCCCGCTACGCCGCTCGGCGGCCACCAGGTCGAGCAGCACCAGGAGCGCCCGGTCGTCCTCGATGATCCGGCCCTTCTCGTCGACGAGCGAGAGCCGCTCACCCACAGGGTCGAACCGCACACCGAACGCGGCCCGCGACGAAGCCACGATCTCTCCGAGCCGGACGAGTCCGGAGCGCCGCTGATCGCCCGTCTCCGTGGGCCTGGCCTCGTTCAGGCCTGGATTGACGGTCAGCGAGTCCACCCCGAGCTTCCCCAGGAGACTCGGCAGCACCAGTCCGGCGCTGCCGTTCGAGGCGTCCACCACGACCTTCAGCCCGGACTCGGCGATCCCGGTCGTGTCCACGTTCCGCAACAACGACCCGGTGTACGAGTCGAAGACGCTGGCCGGGAAATGCAGGTCTCCGATCTCTCCCGGGAACGCCCGCCGGTATTCCTGCCGCGCGAACACCCGGTCCAGCTTGCGCTGACTGCCCTGCGACAGGTCCGCGCCCTGCCCGTCGAAGAACATGATGTCGACGGAATCCGGTACCCCGGGCGAGGTCCGGATCATGATCCCGCCGGCGCTCCCCCGCGCCGTCTGCTGCCGCGCCACGGGCAGCGGCACGTTCTCCAGGTCCCGTACGTCGATGGCACTGGCCTGGAGCGCGGAGATGACCGCCCGCTTCAGCGCACGGGCACCACGCGAGTGGTCCCGGGCCGTGGTGACCGTGGACCCCTTCTTGAGGGTCGTGGCGTACGCGCCGGCGAGGCGCACGGCCAGTTCGGGCGTGATCTCGACGTTCAGGATTCCGGACACCCCACGGGCGCCGAACAGGTGCGCCTGCCCACGGGACTCCCAGATCACCGACGTGTTGACGAACGCGCCGGCTTCGATGGTCTTGAAGGGATAGACCCGCACATTGCCCTGCACGATCGATTCTTCACCGATCAGGCATTCGTCGCCGATGACAGCGCCGTCCTCGATCCGGGCCGCCCGCATGATGTCGGTGTTCTTACCCACGACACAGCCACGGAGGTTGCTGTGCGGACCGATGTACACGTTGTCGTGCACGACGGCCTTGTGCAGGAAGGCCCCGGTCTTCACGACGACGTTGGATCCGATGACCGTGTGCTCGCGGATTTCGGCGCCCGCCTCGACCTTCGCATAGTCGCCGATGTAGAGAGGGCCGCGAAGTACGGCATCGGGATGTACCTCGGCGCCTTCGGCCACCCATACGCCGGGCGAGATCTCGAACCCGTCGATCTCGACGTCGACCTTGCCTTCGAGTACGTCGGCCTGGGCCTTCACGTAGCTCTCGTGCGTGCCCACATCCTCCCAGTAGCCTTCGGCGATGAAGCCGTAGACGGGCTTGCCCTCCTTCATCAGCTGCGGGAAGACGTCTCCGGACCAGTCGACGGGCACATCGGCCTCGACGTAGTCGAAGACCTCCGGCTCCATGACGTAGATGCCTGTGTTCACGGTGTCCGAGAAGACCTGGCCCCAGGTCGGCTTCTCCAGGAACCGCTCGACCTTGCCCTCTTCGTCGACGATGGTGATACCGAATTCCAGCGGATTGGGCACACGCGTCAGGCAGACGGTGACCAGCGCACCCTTTTCCTTGTGGAAGGTGATCAGCTCGGTGAGGTCGAAGTCAGTGAGGGCATCACCGGAAATGACGACGAAGGCGTCGTCCTTCAACGCCTCCTCTGCGTTCTTGACGCTTCCGGCGGTACCGAGTGGCTTCTCCTCGTTGGCATAGCTGAGCTCCATTCCGAGCTCTTCGCCGTCACCGAAGTAGTTCTTGACCAGCGACGCCAGGAACTGAACAGTAACGACGGTCTCGTTGAGCCCATGCCTTTTGAGCAGCCTCAGAACGTGCTCCATGATCGGCCGGTTGGCCACCGGCAGGAGCGGCTTGGGCATGCTCGAGGTCATAGGGCGAAGGCGTGTGCCTTCGCCTCCGGCCATCACGACGGCCTTCATGTCGGAAGCGTCCTCCTAAAGAGATGACTGTCTAGCCGACTTCACCCGTCCAGATTGTCCCGCACTTTTCGTCCGCGGGCCATCGAGCCACTGCGCAGCTGCCAATCGGCGAGGTCAGTCGGCCATGGCGTCCGCACGAACCAGGCGGCGGACCTGTACCACGTAGAGGACTCCTGCCCACCAATAGAGCGTTGTACCCCATCCGGCGAACGCCCATCCGAAAATGGCAGCGAGTGACGCCAGCCAGCCACTTCCGTCACTGAGCAGAAGCAGCGGGAAGGCGCACATCAGGTTGAAGGTGGCCGCCTTCCCCAGGAAGTTCACCTGCGGCGGCGGATAGCCGTGCCGCCTGAGGATGCCGACCATCACCAGCAGAACCAGCTCACGGGCCAGAAGTGCAGCGGTCAACCAGACAGGCAGAATCTCACGCCAGGTGAGACCGACCAACGTCGAGAGAATGTAGAGCCGGTCGGCAGCAGGGTCGAGGAGCCGGCCGAGGCTGCTGATCTGGTTCCAGCGCCGCGCGAGTTTGCCGTCCAGATAGTCGGTGATCCCGCTGAAAGCCAGCACGAGGAGAGCCCAGCCGTCGCTCTGCGGGCCTCCGAACTCGGGCCGGAGGATCAGCCACAGGAACACGGGCACGCCGACGAGACGCGCCATGCTGAGGATGTTCGGGATGGTGAGAACCCGATCTGTCTGGACACGGGTCTCCTGGACCTCCACCCGGGGGCCTCCAGTAGGAAATGAGCCAACGATGCCCCCTGACCTTACCCCAACGCAAAAAAGCTCTGGCTCTCGGGCTGTATGCCCAAGAGCCAGAGCTCTAAAAGGAGTTCGGCGGTGTCCTACTCTCCCACAGGGTCCCCCCTGCAGTACCATCGGCGCTGTGAGGCTTAGCTTCCGGGTTCGGAATGTAACCGGGCGTTT
>NZ_JBHWUW010000013.1:112693-165903 GCF_042737245.1 Streptomyces sp. NPDC060002 | reverse complement strand
AAACGCCCGGTTACATTCCGAACCCGGAAGCTAAGCCTCACAGCGCCGATGGTACTGCAGGGGGGACCCTGTGGGAGAGTAGGACACCGCCGAACAATCATTCAAAGGGTTGGTCCCTGAACTTTGGTTCAGGGACCAACCCTTTTTTGTTTTCGGCCACTTGAAGTTCATGTTCCGCCTTCAGCATCCACGGCATGGGTACTGCTGCAATGCTCAGGGCCGCAGGTGTCGGAGTCGGTGACGAGGTCATCGTGCCGGCGTTCGGGAATGTGGAAGTCGCCGGATCAGTTGCCCTTGCGGGTGCGCTTCCGGTGTTCGCCGATGTCGACCCGGTGACGTACTGCCTGGACCCGGCCGCCGTCGAAGCTGTCGTCACTACGTGCACCGCGGCCGTCGTCGTCGTGCACCGCTTCGGCAGGCCGGCGGATGTGGGGCGGCTGCACGGGGTGGGACAGCGGCACGGGCTGCTGGTGCTGGAGCAGGGCGAGTCCGAGGCGCCGTACGACGAGGTCGCACAGCGGCGGGAGCGGGCGGCTTACCTGGACGGGCGGTTGCGTGGGGTGCGGATGCCGGACGGCGGGGACGGACACACGTATCAGCAGTACGTCGTACGGGTGCCGGGGAACGGGCGGCCCGACCGGGATGCCTTCGCGCGGGCCTTGCGAGGAAAGGGAGTCGAGTGCCGGGTGCCGGTGAAGACTCCGGTGCACCGGCTGCCCGAGTTCCGGCGGTGTGTGTCGCTCCCGGAGACCGAGCTCGCCGCGGACGAGACCCTGGCGCTGCCGGTGGACGCCTCGTTGACGAAGCGGGACATGCAGCGGATCGTGTCCGCGTGCAACGCGCTCGGCGGACTGCTTCAACCCGCCTTCTGAACGAGTTTGGGAACACCGGCCAGTTCGGGGTACGATCTGTTCTGTTGCCGCGAGGGAAACCTTGAAAAGCGACCGGCCCTCTTAGCTCAGTCGGTAGAGCGTCTCCATGGTAAGGAGAAGGTCAACGGTTCGATTCCGTTAGAGGGCTCCACAAAGAAGGCCCCCACCCTTTCGGGCGGGGGCCTTCTTCATGTCCGGCGTTCTTTTTCTCACGCCACTCGCATCGCCAGGATCGCCATGTCGTCGGACGGGGCGTCGGACGCGAAGCGTTCCACCGCGCGCATGATGCGGGCCGCGACCGCGCCGGCTGTGAGACCCGTGCAGGTGGTGAGGACGTCGGCGAGACCGTCGTCGCCCAGCATGCGGGTGCCCTCACGGCGTTCGGTGACGCCGTCCGTGACGCAGAGCAGGACGTCGCCCGGATCGAGGATGACCGTCTGCTCGTAGAGCTCCAGGTCCTCCATGACGCCCAGCAGCGGCTGCGGCTCGGCGGCCGCCTCGACCGTGCCGTCCTGGCGCAGGCGCAGGGGGAGCGGATGGCCGGCGCAGACCACCTTCAGCTCGGCGCTGCCGTCCTCATGCGGGCGCATCTCGCCGTAGAGGAGGGTCAGGAAGCGGCTGCGGGCACCCTCGTCGAGGATGGCGGAGTTGAGACGCTCCAGGACGGCCGGGCCGCTCAGGCCCTCCCTGGCCAGGAGCCGCAGAGCGTGCCGGGCCAGTCCCGTCACCGCCGCCGCGTTCGGTCCCGTGCCGCAGACGTCGCCGATGGCGAAGCCGTAGACGCCGTCGCTGATGGGGAAGACGTCGTAGAAGTCACCGCCGACTTCGTTGCCCTCGCCGGCCGCTCGGTAGATGACCTCGACCTCGACGCCGTCGATCTTGGGAGTCTCCGGGGGCAGGAGGCTGCGCTGGAGGGCCTGGCTGATGGCCGTGCGCTCCGAGTAGAGGCGGGCGTTGTCGAGGGCGAGGGCCGCTCGGCGGCTCAAGTCCTCGGCCAGTTCCAGGATTTCCTGGCGGAAGTGCTCGTCGGTGGGCTTGCCGAGGGTCAGCATGCCGATGACGCGGTTGCGGGCGACCAGGGGGAGGACGACCGTCTCACCGCCCACCGCCGAGGCGGTGGCGAGCGTGGGGCCGATGCCGGACGCCATCTGGTGGGTCGGGCCGCCGGTCAGGCCGAGGCTGCGCATGGAGCTGCGCAGGGCCGCGTCGTGCGCGGCGGCGGCCGGGGCCGCCCAGACCCGGGCGCCCGGGGTGGGGACAGGGTCGGGCGGTGCGATCTTCGAGAGCAACGACTTGATGCCGTCGATGAGTTCCTCGTCCTCGTGCAGGACGTACGACAGGTAGGGGTCGGAGGCCTGGTCGGCGATCGTGTAGACCGCGCACCAGGTGGCCAGGGTCGGGACCGTCATCTGGGCCATCAGAGCCAGGGTCTGATCGCGGTCCAGGGTGCCCGCGAGGAGGTCGGAGGCCTCGACGAGGAAGCTGAGGGAGCCTCGGCGCAGGCGCTCCAGCTCGCCGAGGCGGGCCGACTCCACGGCCAGGGCGATGCGGTCGGCCGCGAACTGGAGGCGCAGGGCCTCCTCGTTGGAGTAGCGGCCCGCGTCCTCCGCCGCCACGCCGAGGGACCCCGTGAGGCGGCCCTCGACCTTGAGGGGGACGGTGACGACGGAGCGCATGCCCGTGCCGTTCAGCAGGGGTACGGCGCCGGGGACGGCCAGGAGGTCCTCGTGGACGGCCGGCATGCGGGCCGAGCCGTAGCGGCCGGGGCCCGCCTCGACGGGCACGCGCGCGAAGCGCTGGCGGGCGGAGGGCAGGCCCGTGGAGGCGCGGACCTCCAGCTCCGTCTCGTCGTCGGTCGCCAGGAGGAGGAAGGCGGAGTCGCCGTCGAGCATGTCGCGGGCGCGCTCGACCGTGCGCTGGAGGAGGCCGTCGAGGTCGTCCGGGGCGGGGGAGCCGATGAACACCTCGAAGGGGTCGGTGTTCTGGCCGTCCGAGGTGGTGGCCTGGTCGGAGGCCGGGCCGCGCGACGGGGTCTGGAGGACCGCGCGTTCGTGGTCGCGGACGAGGAGACAGACCGTGGAGGGTTCGCCGTCGGTGTCGCGGACGCGGAGGTGGGAGGCGTACACGGGTGTGACACGGCCGTTGGCGCCGCGGATGCCGTAGCTGCCCTCCCAGCGGGAGAGCTGGAGGGCCTCGACGATGCCGGTGCTCGTGCCGGGCGTGTGCGGCCAGGCGGCGAGGTCGGTGAGGGGTTTGCCGGTGACCTGGTCCGCCGGGTAGCCGAAGAGTTCCTCGGCGTCCTCGTTCCAGGCCGAGATGGCGCCCGCACGGTCGATCTGGACGACGGCCACGCGCACCCGGCTGTCGGCGAGCGGGAGGAGGTCGGCCGGGAGGGCGGGGCCGGCCGTGCGGGTGCCGACCGGGCGGTCGGGGAGGTCGAGCTGGAACCAGACCTGCTTGTGGGTGGGGGTGTACTCGACGCCCCAGCGGCCGGCGATGGCCGCGCACAGCTGGAGGCCACGGCCGCCCTCGCGGTCCGGGCTGCCCATGGTGGCGAGCGAGCCCTGGAGGGGGATCTCACGTTCGGGGTACCGGTCGGACACCTCGACGCGTACGCCGTCGGCGCTGCGCAGACACAGGACCTCGGCGTGGGTGCCCGCGTGGACGACCGCGTTGGTGACCAGTTCGCTGGTGAGGACCACGGCGTCGTCGATGATGTCGGCGAAGCCCCAGCCCTGGAGGGTGTCGCGGACGAAGGAGCGGGCGGTCGCCACCGATCTCCCGACGGGCTCGAAACTGGCAGCCGCGCGCGCGGTGATCACTGAACTCCTCGGCCGGTCGTCGACGTGCAGGGCTCCCTGGCCGGTCAGGTCGCCTCGCTGGTGGGGCGGGCGCGTGCCGACGGGCCGGGGGTCCGGGGTCTGTCCCCCCGGGATCAGTCCGGTGGTCATGTGTGCGGCCGCCCCTCCGATGCCCGCTCGTGCTCGTGCCACCGCCCAGGCCGGTCGGACCGGCGTGGCTGGACAGCCGTATGCAAGGTTACTTACCTTCGCGGTCCCTAAGGATGCCGGTCGCCAGTGTTTCCGCCCGAGGGTGTGCGGACGATGTGCGAAGCTGCCGAACTGTTATGGCCTGGTTCGGCAAGGGTGAAACACTGGGCAGGCTTGTTGTGAAGGTCCGGGCAGACTGGGTGTCTTCTGAGTACAGGGGGCAGCAGTCCCCCGGGTCCGCCTGATTTCATCGGGCGGAAAACCGAGCGGCAACAGGTGCGGCGAGCAGTAACACCCAGGCACAGCGGTAACGGTCGACCCCTGCGGGAGGGACAAGTGGAGTCTGGCGCAGCGACGCGGGGCACTAAGGCGCGCGCGAAAGGCGGACAGTCTCTGAGCAGGCCACGGACACCGGGTGGCGGGACGACCGTCGTGGACACGGCGGCCCTGAACCGGCTGCTGGGGGCCCTCGGCTCCATGCGGGACGGTAATTTCCGCAAGCGGCTCACGGTGTCCGGCGACGGCGTGATGTCGGAGATCGCGGCCGTCTTCAACGAGGTCGCGGACCGGAACCTGCATCTCACGGGTGAGCTGTCGCGGGTGCGGCGCATGGTGGGACGTGAGGGAAAGCTCACCGAACGGCTCGAGACGGGCGCCTGTGAGGGGTCGTGGGCCACGGCCGTCGACAACTCGAACGCGCTGGTCGACGACCTTGTACGGCCTGTTTCCGAGGTCGGGCGGGTGCTGTCGGCGGTCGCCGAGGGTGATCTGTCGCCGCGGATGGAACTCAGGACGCAGGCGCCGGAAGGGACCGGGCATCCGCTGCGTGGCGAGTTCCTGAAGGTCGGGCGGACGGTCAACAACCTCGTCGACCAGCTCTCCACGTTCACCGACGAGGTCACGCGTGTGGCCAGTGAGGTGGGGACCGAGGGCAAGCTGGGCGGTCAGGCCCAGGTGCGCGGTATGTCCGGTTCGTGGAAGGACCTCACCGAGTCCGTCAACACGATGGCGTACCGGCTGACGGCGCAGGTGCGGGACATCGCGCTGGTGACGACGGCCGTGGCCAAGGGTGATCTGTCCCGGAAGGTGACGGTTCACGTCGAGGGCGAGATGCTCGAGCTGAAGAACACCGTCAACACGATGGTGGACCAGCTCTCCGGGTTCTCGGTCGAGGTGACCCGGGTCGCCCGCGAGGTGGGCACCGAGGGCATCCTCGGCGGCCAGGCGCAGGTGTCCGGCGTGGACGGCGTGTGGAAGGAGCTCACCGATTCGGTGAACACCATGGCCGGGAACCTGACGGCCCAGGTGCGCGGGATCGCGGAGGTGACGACGGCGGTCGCCAACGGTGACCTGTCGCAGAAGGTGACGGTGTCGGCGCGCGGTGAGGTCGCGCAGCTCGCGGACACGATCAACCAGATGACCGAGACGCTGCGGACCTTCGCCGACGAGGTCACGCGTGTGGCCAACGAGGTGGGGGCCGCGGGACAGCTGGGCGGCCAGGCGAACGTGCCGGGCGCGGCGGGTACCTGGAAGGACCTGACGGACTCCGTCAACACCGTCTTCCGGAACCTCACCACGCAGGTGCGGGACATCGCGGCCGTGACGACGGCCGTGGCCAGCGGAGATCTGTCGCAGAAGGTCACGGTGGACGTGGCCGGCGAGATGCTGGAGCTGAAGAACACCGTCAACGGGATGGTCGACCAGCTGTCGGCCTTCGGCGCCGAGGTGACCCGCGTGGCGCGGGAGATCGGGGTCGAGGGTGAGCTGGGCGGCCAGGCTCAGGTGTCGGGTGCGGCCGGGACGTGGAAGGACCTGACGGACTCCGTCAACACGGCGTTCCGGAATCTCACCGGACAGGTGAGGAACATCGCGCAGGTCACCACGGCCGTGGCCAACGGTGATCTGTCGCAGAAGGTCACCGTGGACGTCTCCGGCGAGATGGCCCAGCTGAAGAACACCGTGAACACGATGGTGGACCAGCTGTCGTCGTTCGCCGACCAGGTGACCCGGATGGCCCGGGACGTGGGCACCGAGGGCCGGCTGGGCGGGCAGGCCCGGGTGGACGGGGTGTCGGGCACCTGGAAGGAGTTGACGGACTCCGTCAACTCGATGGCCGGGAACCTGACCTCCCAGGTGCGCAACATCGCGCAGGTGACGACGGCCGTGGCCCGTGGTGACCTGTCGCAGAAGATCGACGTCGACGCGCGCGGGGAGATCCTCGAGCTGAAGAACACCATCAACACGATGGTCGACCAGCTCTCCGCCTTCGCCGACCAGGTGACCCGGGTGGCGCGGGACGTGGGTACCGAGGGCCGGCTGGGCGGGCAGGCGCAGGTGCCCGGCGTGGCCGGTGTGTGGCGGGACCTGACGGACTCGGTGAACGGCATGGCCGGGAACCTCACCGCCCAGGTGCGCAACATCGCCCAGGTCGCCACCGCGGTGGCCCGCGGTGACCTGTCGCAGAAGATCACCGTGGACGCGCGCGGGGAGATCCTCGAGCTGAAGAACACCCTGAACACGATGGTCGACCAGCTGTCGTCGTTCGCCCAGGAGGTCACGCGTGTGGCCCGTGAGGTGGGTACGGAGGGGCAGCTCGGCGGGCAGGCCGAGGTGCAGGGTGTCTCCGGCACCTGGAAGGACCTCACGCAGTCCGTGAACTTCATGGCGAACAACCTGACGATCCAGGTGCGTCAGATCGCCGAGGTCACGACCGCGGTCGCCAAGGGCGACCTGTCGAAGAAGATCACGGTCGACGCCAAGGGCGAGATCCTGGAGCTCGTCACCACCGTCAACACGATGGTGGACCAGCTGTCGTCGTTCGCCGAGCAGGTGACCCGGGTGGCCCGCGAGGTGGGCACCGAGGGGATCCTGGGCGGTCAGGCGCACGTGCCGGGCGTCACGGGCATCTGGAAGGACCTCAGCGGCAACGTCAACCTGATGGCCAAGAACCTGACCATGCAGGTGCGCAACATCTCCCAGGTCGCGGCGGCCGTCGCCAACGGCGACCTGACGCGGCAGGTGACGATCGAGGCGCGCGGCGAGGTCCAGCAGCTCGCCGACACCTTCAACACCATGGTGAAGACGCTGAGTTCGTTCGCCGAGCAGGTCACCAAGGTGGCCCGTGAGGTGGGCACGGACGGCATCCTGGGCGGTCAGGCGCATGTGCCGGGTGTGGCGGGCACCTGGAAGGACCTCACCGACTCGGTGAACGGCATGGCGTCCAACCTGACCGGTCAGGTGCGCAACATCGCCATGGTCACGACGGCCATCGCCAAGGGTGACCTGACGAAGAAGATCGACATCGACGCGCGCGGGGAGATCCTCGAGCTGAAGACGACCATCAACACGATGGTCGACCAGCTGTCGTCGTTCGCCGAGGAGGTCACCCGGGTCGCCCGCGAGGTGGGTACCGAGGGGCAGCTGGGCGGTCAGGCACGCGTGCGTGACGTCGACGGCACCTGGCGCGACCTGACCGAGTCCGTGAACGAGATGGCCGGGAACCTGACCCGGCAGGTGCGTGCCATCGCGCGCGTGGCGACCGCGGTGACCCGTGGTGACCTGAACCTGAAGATCGACGTGGACGCGTCCGGGGAGATCCAGGAACTCCAGGACTACATCAACAAGATGATCGCCAACCTGCGCGACACCACGATCGCCAACAAGGAGCAGGACTGGCTCAAGGGCAACCTCGCGCGCGTGTCCGCCCTGATGCAGGGCCGGCGCGACCTTCAGGACGTGGCCTCGCTGATCATGAGCGAGCTGCCGCCCCTGGTGGCCGCGCAGCACGGTGCGTTCTTCCTGGCGATGCCGCCGGCCGAGGGCGGCGCGGACCTGTACGAGCTGCGGATGCTGGGCTCGTACGGCTACTCGATGGGCTCCATGCCGACCTCGTTCCGGCCCGGTGAGGCGCTGGTCGGGACGGCGGCGGAGGAGAAGCGGACGATTCTCGTCGCGAACGCCCCGACCGGCTATCTGAAGATCTCCTCGGGGCTCGGCGAGGCGCCGCCCGCGCAGGTGATCGTGTTGCCGGTGCTGTTCGAGGGCCAGGTGCTCGGGGTGATCGAGCTGGCGTCGTTCACGCCGTTCACGCAGATCCAGAAGGACTTCCTGAACCAGCTCGCCGAGATGATCGCGACCAGCGTCAACACGATCTCCGTCAACACCAAGACGGAGCAGCTGCTGAAGCAGTCGCAGGAGCTGACCGAGCAACTGCGGGAGCGGTCGGCCGAGTTGGAGCAGCGGCAGAAGGCCCTTCAGGCGTCCAACGCCGAACTGGAGGAGAAGGCCGAGCTGCTGGCCCAGCAGAACCGCGACATCGAGGTGAAGAACACCGAGATCGAGGAGGCTCGGCAGGTTCTGGAGGAGCGCGCCGAGCAACTCGCGGTGTCGATGCGGTACAAGAGCGAGTTCCTCGCCAACATGTCGCACGAGCTGCGCACACCGCTGAACTCGCTGCTGATCCTGGCCAAGTTGCTCGCCGACAACGCGGACACCAACCTGACGCCGAAGCAGGTCGAGTTCGCCGAGACGATCCACGGCGCGGGATCCGACCTGCTCCAGCTGATCAACGACATCCTCGACCTGTCGAAGGTCGAGGCGGGCAAGATGGACGTCTCGCCGACGCGGATCGCGCTCGTCCAGCTGGTCGACTACGTGGAGGCCACCTTCCGCCCGCTGACCGCGGAGAAGGGCCTCGACCTGTCCGTGCGGGTGTCGCCGGAGCTGCCGGCCACGCTGCACACCGACGAGCAGCGGCTGCTCCAGGTGCTGCGCAACCTGCTGTCCAACGCCGTGAAGTTCACCGACTCCGGGTCGGTCGAGCTGGTCATCCGGCCGGCCGGGGCGGAGGTTCCGGTGGCGATCCGGGAGCAGTTGCTGGAGGCCGGTTCGCTGACCGACGCGGACGCGCCGCTGATCGCGTTCTCGGTGACCGACACCGGCATCGGGATCGCGGCGAGCAAGATGCGAGTGATCTTCGAGGCGTTCAAGCAGGCGGACGGCACCACCAGCCGTAAGTACGGCGGTACCGGCCTCGGGCTGTCGATCTCGCGGGAGATCGCGCAGTTGCTCGGTGGTGAGATCCACGCGCAGAGCGAGACGGGCCGTGGCTCGACGTTCACGCTGTATCTGCCGCTGCACCCGAGCGAGCTGCCGCCGCAGGGCTACCAGCAGGTCGTGCCCGCTCTGGAGGCCGGTGACCTGGTGGCCTCGGAGAACGGGGCGCGCGAGCTGTCGGAGCTGTCCGAGGCGGAGATCCAGATGCCGGCCGAGGTGCGGTCGTACCAGGACGCGCAGAACGGGCCGGCGGCTCTCTTCCGGCGTCGGCGCCGACTGGTGAGCGGCGGCGAGCAGGTGGGGCGGCCGGAGCAGTGGCCGGCCCGAGTGCAGGAGGCCGGGGCGCACGCGCGCGAAGGCATCCGGTTCGGCGGTGAGAAGGTGCTGATCGTCGACGACGACATCCGCAATGTCTTCGCGCTGACCAGCGTCCTGGAACAGCACGGTCTGTCGGTGCTGTACGCGGAGAACGGCCGTGAGGGCATCGAGGTCCTGGAGCAGCACGACGACGTGGCGGTCGTCCTGATGGACATCATGATGCCCGAGATGGACGGCTACGCGACTACCACGGCCATCCGCAGGATGCCGCAGTTCTCCGGGCTGCCGATCATCGCGCTGACCGCGAAGGCGATGAAGGGCGACCGGGAGAAGGCGATCGAGTCGGGCGCCTCCGACTACGTGACGAAGCCGGTGGACCCCGATCACCTGCTGTCGGTGATGCGGCAGTGGATGAGGGACGAGTGAGGTGACCTGCGGCGTGGCGGGAACCTTCGGGAGGCGCCCGGAGTTGCTGACTCAGGGTGTCCGTTGTCGTGTAGCGGGATGGAATTCGGGGAACCTTCTGGTCTCCTGCTGCGTTCCTGCTACGTGCACAGTGACATCACGGTGACAGGGTGTGGCGACGGTCGGGGTGCGGCTACCATGACCGGCACAAGGAAGGGCGGCGCAACGGAGTCGTCCCCAGGGGCGGCGCCCGGTGCACTGCCGGGGCGAGGAGGGCGGGCCATGGTGCAGAAGGCCAAGATCCTCCTGGTCGATGACCGGCCGGAGAATCTGCTGGCGCTGGAGGCGATCCTCTCTGCGCTCGATCAGACGCTGGTGCGGGCATCGTCCGGGGAAGAGGCGCTCAAAGCACTGCTGACGGACGACTTCGCGGTCATTCTGCTGGACGTCCAGATGCCGGGCATGGACGGCTTCGAGACGGCCGCGCACATCAAGCGGCGGGAGCGGACCAGGGACATCCCGATCATCTTCCTCACCGCGATCAACCACGGGCCGCACCACACCTTCCGCGGATACGCGGCGGGCGCGGTGGACTACATCTCCAAGCCGTTCGACCCGTGGGTGCTGCGCGCGAAGGTCTCGGTGTTCGTCGAGCTCTACATGAAGAACTGCCAGCTGCGCGAGCAGGCGGCGCTGCTGCGTCTGCAGTTGGAGGGCGGTGGCGGCAAGGCCGCCGCGGGCGGTGGCGTCAAGGAGTCGGCGGGGCTGCTCGCCGAGCTCTCCGCGCGGCTCGCGGCCGTCGAGGAGCAGGCCGAGGCCCTGTCCAAGCAGTTGGACGATGAGTCGGCGGACGCGGCGGCGGTGGCCACGGCGGCGCACCTGGAGCGCAAACTCACCGGTCTGCGCCGGGCGCTGGACGCCCTGGAGCCGGGCACCGGCAGCGGCACGGCCGCGCTGCCGTCGCCGAACTGAACGGAACTGACGCGTGCGACGCATCCAGTTGTGCGTGAGGGCGCGTCAGTTCCACCTTCACCGAAGGAGAACGTGTCAGTTCCGCGCCTTCGGAACGGCGACACGAACGGGTGAAGCAGTAGGCACACGTGTCCGCTGTGGTCTCCACCGGTAACCTCACACCCATGGCCTCACGTCCGTCCGCAGCCAAGAAGCAGCCCGCCAGGAAGGCGGCTGCTCCCGCGAAGGCTCCGGCGAAGAGGGCCGCCGCCAAAAAGGCCCCGGCGAAAAAGGCGCCCGCCAGGAAAGCCGCGGCCAGGAAACCCGTGTCCGCGCCGGCCCCCAGCCCCACGGGGGGCGTCTACCGGCTGGTGCGCGCCATCTGGCTCGGACTGGCGCACGCCGTCGGCGCCGTGTTCCGCGGCATAGGGAACGGCGCGAAAAACCTCGACCCCGCCCACCGCAAGGACGGCGTCGCGCTGCTGCTGTTCGGCCTCGCGCTGATCGTCGCCGCGGGGACCTGGGCAGACCTGCGCGGCCCGGTCGGCGACCTCGTCGAGATCCTGGTGACCGGCTCCTTCGGGCGGCTCGACCTGCTGGTGCCGATCCTGCTGGCGGTCATCGCCGTGCGCTTCGTCCGGCACCCCGAGAAGCCCGAGGCCAACGGCCGTATCGTGATCGGCCTGTCCGCGCTCGTCATCGGCGTGCTCGGCCAGGTCCACATCGCCTGCGGCGCGCCCGCCCGCAGCGACGGCATGCAGGCGATAAGGGACGCGGGCGGACTCATCGGCTGGGGTGCGGCGACTCCGCTGACGTACACCATGGGCGAGGTTCTCGCCGTCCCGCTGCTGGTGCTGCTCACGGTCTTCGGGCTGCTGGTCGTCACGGCGACCCCGGTCAACGCCATCCCGCAGCGGCTGCGGCAGCTCGGGGTGCGGCTGGGTGTGCTGCACGACCCGGCGGCGGACGAGTACGACGACCTCGACGACGACGCGCGCTACGACGAGCAGTGGCGCGAGGCGCTGCCCCCCGGGCGCCCCCGCCGGCGCTCGGGCGCCCCCCAGGCGCACGATCCCGAGGACGCCGAGCAGGAGGCGCTCTCCCGGCGGAGCGGCCGTCCCAGGCGTTCCGCGGTGCCGCAGCCGGCCATGGACCGGCGGCTGGACGCCGTGGACATCGCCGCGGCCGCCGCGGCCGACCTCGACGGCGCCGTCCTGCACGGCATGCCGCCCTCGCGGATCGTCGCCGACCTCACCCAGGGGGTGAGCGGCGGCGACGGGGAGCCGACCACGCCCACGCCCGTTCCGGCACCGGCCTCCCGGCCCAAGCAGGAGAAGCTCAGGACGGGCGGGGGAGCGGTCCCGGACCTGACCAAGTCGGCCCCCCAGGAGACGCGCGAGCTGCCGCCGCGCGCGGAGCAGCTCCGGTTGTCCGGCGACATCACCTACTCGCTGCCCTCGCTCGACCTGCTGGAGCGCGGCGGCCCCGGCAAGGTGCGCAGCGCGGCCAACGACGCGGTCGTCGCCTCGCTGACGAACGTCTTCACCGAGTTCAAGGTCGACGCGGCCGTCACCGGCTTCACGCGCGGGCCGACGGTCACCCGCTACGAGGTCGAGCTGGGCCCGGCCGTGAAGGTCGAGCGGATCACCGCGCTGGCGAAGAACATCGCGTACGCCGTCGCCAGCCCCGATGTGCGGATCATCAGCCCGATCCCCGGCAAGTCCGCGGTCGGCATCGAGATCCCGAACACCGACCGGGAGATGGTCAACCTCGGCGACGTGCTGCGGCTCGCCGAGTCCGCCGAGGACGACGACCCGATGCTGGTCGCCTTCGGCAAGGACGTCGAGGGCGGCTACGTCATGCACTCGCTGGCGAAGATGCCGCACATGCTGGTCGCCGGCGCCACCGGCTCCGGCAAGTCGTCCTGCATCAACTGTCTGATCACCTCGGTCATGATCCGGGCGACCCCGGAGGACGTCCGGATGATCCTGGTCGACCCCAAGCGGGTCGAGCTCACCGCCTACGAGGGCATTCCGCACCTCATCACGCCGATCATCACCAACCCCAAGCGGGCCGCCGAGGCGCTCCAGTGGGTCGTACGCGAGATGGACCTGCGCTACGACGACCTCGCCGCGTACGGCTACCGGCACATCGACGACTTCAACCGCGCGGTGCGCGAGGGCACCGTCAAGCCGCCCGCGGGCAGTGAGCGCGAGCTCCAGGCGTACCCGTACCTGCTGGTGATCGTCGACGAGCTCGCCGACCTGATGATGGTCGCGCCGCGTGACGTCGAGGACTCGATCGTGCGCATCACGCAGCTCGCGCGCGCGGCCGGCATCCACCTGGTGCTCGCCACCCAGCGCCCGTCGGTCGACGTCGTCACCGGCCTGATCAAGGCGAACGTGCCCTCGCGGCTCGCTTTCGCCACCTCCTCGCTCGCCGACTCGCGCGTCATCCTGGACCAGGCGGGCGCCGAGAAACTGATCGGGAAGGGCGACGGGCTGTTCCTGCCGATGGGCGCGAACAAGCCGACCCGTATGCAGGGCGCCTTCGTGACCGAGGCCGAGGTCGCGGCCGTCGTACAGCACTGCAAGGACCAGATGGCGCCGGTCTTCCGGGACGACGTCACGGTGGGCACCAAGCAGAAGAAGGAGATCGACGAGGACATCGGCGACGACCTCGACCTGCTGTGCCAGGCCGCCGAGCTGGTCGTCTCCACCCAGTTCGGATCGACGTCCATGCTCCAGCGCAAGCTGCGCGTCGGCTTCGCCAAGGCCGGACGGCTGATGGACCTCATGGAGTCGCGGAACATCGTCGGGCCCAGCGAGGGTTCCAAGGCGCGTGACGTTCTCGTGAAGCCGGACGAGTTGGACGGCGTGCTCGCCGTGATCCGGGGGGACTCTGGGGGGTAGACGTCAGTCAGGGAAGCGCAGGCCGGCCGTGACTCACCCGTTAGAGAGCAGTGGGCAACCGTTTCCCTTTGGCATACGTCCAGTTGAGCGAGAGGACAGGTGCGGCTCCCCGCCGGGGCCGTAACCGGCCCGTCATCGGTGTGACCGGCCATACCGATGGCGTACAAAGTCGTACCGCCCGGTTGCCCCTCCCTTTGGCACCCCCCCTAGACTGAACCTCCAGCACAGGTGGCTACACGCTCGAAAGGCGCCCCCGTGTCCATCGGCAACTCCCCTGAAGACGAGCGTCCGTTCGAAGACCCGTCCGAGGAAGCCCCCCTCTCCATCGGCCGCGCCCTGAAGCAGGCCCGCATCACGGCCGGGCTGACCGTCGATGACGTCAGTTCCGCCACCCGGGTCCGCATCGCCATCATCCACGCCATCGAGTCCGACGATTTCGCCCCCTGCGGGGGGGACGTCTACGCCCGCGGGCACATCCGGACCCTGGCCAGGGCCGTCCACCTCGACCCCGCCCCGCTGATGGAGCGGTTCGACGACACCCACGGCGGCCGTCCGGCGCCGACCCCGGCCGCGCCCCTCTTCGAGGCGGAACGTATCCGCCCCGAGCGGCGCGGACCGAACTGGACCGCGGCCATGGTCGCCGCGATCGTCGCCGTGGTCGGCTTCGTCGGCTTCACCGCCTTCACGGGCGGCGACGACGACGGGTCGAAGGAGCAGGTCGCCGAGGGCACCACTCCCGCGACCGGCAAGACCGCCTCACCCACGACGAAGACCGACAAGCCCGTCGGCCAGAAGCCGGAACCCTCCGACAGCGCCATCGCCGCGGCCCCCCAGGACAAGGTGACCGTCCAGGTCAGCGCCACCGACGGCCGCAGCTGGGTCGCCGCCAAGGACCACAACGGCCGGCTGCTCTTCGACGGCCTGCTCAAGCAGGGCGACTCCAAGACCTTCCAGGACAGCGAGAAGATCAACCTCGTCCTCGGCGACGCCGGTGCGATCGATCTCTACGTCAACGGCAAGAAGCTCGACGACGATTTCCGGCCCGGCGCCGTGGAGCGGCTGACGTACACGAAGGGCGACCCTCAGGTCGGATAGGCCAGGCGTGCCTTCGGGTGTACGGGGTTGGCGAAGATCGCCAACCCCGTCGACGTTCGGTGTCGGTGGGACAAAGTAGTCTTGAGCCCATGCCTGAACGCCGTACCGTCGCACTGGTCACCCTTGGCTGCGCCCGTAACGAGGTGGACTCGGAGGAGCTCGCAGGCCGTTTGGAGGCGGACGGCTGGCAGCTCGTGGAGGCCGCCGAGGACGCGGACGTCGCCGTCGTCAACACCTGCGGCTTCGTCGACGCCGCCAAGAAGGACTCCGTGGACGCCCTGCTGGAGGCCAACGACCTCAAGGGGCATGGCAGAACCCAGGCCGTCGTGGCGGTGGGCTGCATGGCCGAGCGGTACGGCAAGGAACTCGCCGAGGCCCTGCCCGAGGCCGACGGTGTGCTCGGCTTCGACGACTACTCCGACATCTCCGACCGCCTCCAGACCATCCTGAACGGCGGCATCCACGCCTCCCACACCCCGCGCGACCGGCGCAAGCTGCTGCCGATCAGTCCGGCGGAGCGGCAGGATTCGGCCGCGTCGGTCGCCCTGCCCGGGCACGGGCCGAACGATCTTCCCGAGGGTGTGGCCCCGGCCTCCGGCCCCCGCGCGCCCCTGCGCCGCCGGCTCGACGGCGCCCCGGTCGCCTCGGTCAAGCTCGCCTCCGGCTGCGACCGGCGCTGCACCTTCTGCGCCATCCCGTCCTTCCGCGGTTCCTTCATCTCGCGCCGGCCGAGCGATGTGCTGAACGAGACGCGGTGGCTGGCCGAGCAGGGCGTCAAGGAGATCATGCTGGTCTCCGAGAACAACACCTCCTACGGCAAGGACCTCGGCGACATCCGGCTGCTGGAGTCGCTGCTGCCCGAACTGGCGGACGTCGACGGCCTCGAGCGGGTGCGTGTCAGCTACCTCCAGCCGGCCGAGATGCGGCCCGGCCTGATCGACGTGCTGACCTCGACGCCGAAGATCGCGCCCTACTTCGACCTGTCCTTCCAGCACTCGGCGCCCGGCGTGCTGCGCGCGATGCGCCGCTTCGGCGACACCGACCGCTTCCTGGAACTGCTCGACACCATCCGGAGCAAGGCGCCCCAGGCGGGTGTGCGCTCCAACTTCATCGTGGGCTTCCCCGGCGAGTCCGAGGCCGACCTGGCCGAGCTGGAGCGTTTCCTGAACGGCGCGCGCCTCGACGCGATCGGCGTCTTCGGCTACTCCGACGAGGAGGGCACCGAGGCCGCGACGTACGACGACAAGCTCGACGTGGACGTCGTGGCCGAGCGGCTCGCCCGGGTCTCCCGACTCGCCGAGGAGCTGGTCTCGCAGCGGGCCGAGGAGCGGGTCGGCGAGACCGTGCACGTACTGGTCGAGTCGGTGGACGAGGAGGGCGTGTACGGCCGTGGGGAGCACCAGGCTCCGGAGACGGACGGCCAGGTGCTGCTCACATCGGGCGAAAACTTGAGCGTCGGTCGTATGGTCGAGGCGAAGGTGGTCGGTACGGAAGGTGTCGACCTGGTGGCCGAGCCCCTGCCGGGCTCGATCGGGTGTAGTGAGGAGGCGGGCAGATGACGGGTGTTCCGGCATCGGCTGCGGGCGGCTCCTCGCAGGCCTCACCGGCTTCGCAGACCTCCCCGCCCTCGACCTCACCGGTCTCGCAGACCTCACCGGGTTCCCCGGGTTCGCAGGCCGCCGCGCAGGCGGCGGGAGCCGTGGTGGTTCCCTCGGGAGTGCCGGCCGGCGCGGCCGCGATCGCCGATCCGGAGGACGGCGGCAGGCCGCCGCGGGGTGCGAAGCTGGCAGCCGCCGCCGTCAACCAGGCGAGCGTGTGGAACATCGCCAATCTGCTGACCATGCTTCGGCTGATCCTGGTGCCCGGCTTCGTAGCGCTGATGCTGGCCGACGGCGGCTACGACCCGGCATGGCGGGCGTTCGCCTGGGCGGCGTTCGCGATCGCCATGATCACCGACCTGTTCGACGGTCATCTGGCGCGGAGGTACAACCTCGTCACCGACTTCGGGAAGATCGCCGACCCCATCGCCGACAAGGCGATCATGGGAGCGGCGCTGATCTGCCTCTCCTCGCTCGGCGACCTGCCGTGGTGGGTGACGATCGTGATCCTCGGCCGGGAACTCGGGATCACGCTGCTGCGTTTCCTGGTCATCCGGTACGGGGTCATCCCGGCGAGCCGGGGCGGCAAGCTGAAGACGCTCACGCAGGGCGTGGCGGTCGGGATGTACGTCCTGGCGCTGACGGGGTGGCTGGCCACCCTGAGGTGGTGGGTGATGGCCGCGGCGGTCGTCCTGACCGTGGTGACCGGGCTCGACTACGTGAGACAGGCCGTGGTGCTGCGCAGGCAGGGAATCGCCGAGCGCAAGGCCGCGTCGGAGGAGACGCAAGCGTGAATTCCCCGGCCGCCGACGTGGTGCGACTGCTCACGGTGAGGGGAGAGACGCTCGCCGTGGCCGAGTCGCTGACCGGTGGCCTGGTCGCGGCGGAGATCACCACGATCCCCGGCGCGTCCAAGGCCTTCCGTGGTTCCGTGACCGCCTACGCCACCGACCTCAAGCACGGCCTGCTCGCGGTCGACGCGGACCTGCTGGCCGCGCACGGAGCCGTGGACGCCCAGGTCGCGGCCCAGATGGCCGCCGGAGTGCGGAAGGCGCTGGGGGCCGACTGGGGCATCGCGACCACGGGCGTCGCCGGCCCCGACCCCCAGGACGGACAGCCGGTGGGGACGGTTTTCGTGGCGGTGGACGGCCCTTTCGGGGCGGATTCCGGTTCCGCCGGCGGCGGAAAAGTGGAGGCCCTGCGGTTGAACGGCGACCGGGCGGAAATTCGTAGAGAGAGTGTACGGAGCGTACTCGCACTGCTCCTGACAGAGCTTGTCGGCGAACACGCCGGGAACGAGCGGGCACAGGATACGGAACAGAACGGGGGGTTTTGATGTTTGCAGCCCTGAGTGAACACGACATCGCTCCCCGCACGGCCGCAGCGCGAGGCGGTACGGTGGGGCGTGAAGGATGCGGCTACGCGGTCCGAGGAGGGAGCCACCGATGATTCTGCTCCGTCGCCTGCTGGGTGACGTGCTGCGTCGGCAGCGCCAGCGCCAGGGCCGTACTCTGCGCGAAGTCTCCTCGTCCGCCCGAGTCTCACTCGGCTATCTCTCCGAGGTGGAGCGGGGGCAGAAGGAGGCATCCTCCGAGTTGCTCTCCGCCATCTGCGACGCGCTGGACGTACGGATGTCCGAGCTCATGCGGGAAGTGAGCGACGAGCTCGCTCTCGCCGAGCTGGCTCAGTCTGCTGCCGCCACCCCCAGGGAGCCTGTACCGACGTCGGTTCGTCCGATGCTGGGTTCCGTATCGGTGACCGGTGTGCCACCGGAGCGGGTGACCATCAAGGCACCCGCCGAGGCGGTGGACGTGGTCGCCGCGTGACATTCACGCGCGCGGGCGTGTGACGCGTGAGCGTGTGACGCGACGCAGGCACGTATGTAGGCATGTGTGAGGCCCCGGCCGGGGCCTCTCCGGGAAGATCCGGAGAGGGTGCGGCCGGGGTCTTTCGCGTCCGTCGTCCGTTTGCCGGTGCGAGGTGCCGCGGTCATCGTGGAGGGGCACGACGGGGGCCAACCACCGGAGGTACGGATGAACGTCGTGAAAAGTCCCCTGTCCGACGCCGACCTGAAGACCGTCGCGGAGGCGTTGCAGGGCGCGCTCGTCGACCTGGTCGACCTGTCGCTTGTCGCCAAGCAGGTCCACTGGAACGTTGTCGGGCCCCGTTTCCGGTCCGTCCACCTCCAACTCGACGAGGTCGTGGACGTCGCCCGCACCCACTCCGACACCGTTGCGGAGCGTGCCTCGGCGCTGGGTGTCTCGCCGGACGGACGTGCGGCGACGGTGGCGGCCGGCAGCGGGATCGGCGCGGCGCCGGGGGGCTGGGTCAAGGACTCCGACGCGGTGGGCACGCTCGTCGCCGCTCTGGGCGCGGTGATCACCCGGATGCGGGAACGGGTGGCGGCCACGGGTGACGCGGATCCTGTGAGCCAGGACATCTTCATCGGGATCACCGGCGATCTCGAGAAGCATCACTGGATGTTCCAGGCGGAGAGCGTGTGAGACGGCAGGGGCGCGGGCGGCGGATCGGCTCGGCGATGCGCCGGTGTGCCGCCCGTGCGCCCTGCCTGGGGTGGGGGCGGGCGTCTAGCGTCGGTCTCTGGGGAGGCGCGGGGGGTTACTGGGTGTCGTGGTGAGGCTCGGGCTGGAGGCGACGGCCATGGTGGGGCGAATAGCGGGGCGAGGGGCCGCGCTGGGGCTGGGCCTGGGGCTGGGCGTGGCGTGGTGGTGGGCCGTGCTGAGGCTCGCCGTGGCGCCCGACGCCGGGGCGCTGGAGGGTGCGGTAGCCGCCGGAGGATGGGGGCTGAGCCTGCTCCCGGTGCACTGCGTGGCCAAGGCGCGTGCGGTGGGGGCGGTCGGGGAGGGGCGATGGAAAGCCGCTTGGCGGGGCGTCGTGGGGGGGTGGGAGAGCCGACGGTGAGGGCGGCGGGGACGGTCGGGGCGCGGGGGACGGCGGCGGGGCTGTGGGGGACGGCGGCGGGGCGGCAGGTGGGGCTGTGGGGGAGCCGCCGGGTCGAAGGTGTCTGTGGATGGGGGCCGGGTGGCCTGTCCCGGGTGGGGTGAGTAGGCGGCTGGGCGGCGCCGCCCTGGTCCTCGGCGCGGCGCTCGGCCTGAATGCTCTGTGCTCCTGTCTGGAACACGCTCCCGGCTGGAACACGGTCTCGGGTTGGGCGGGCTGAAGGGCAGCACTGGCTGGGGAATCTGGGGAGTCTGGGGGTGTGGGCGGCGGGCGGCGGGCGGCGAGTGGCTGTGGACTGGCGGCTGTGGGCTTGGCAGAGGGCTGGGCGCCGGGGAGCCTGTTGTGGAGTGGGGCCTGGGAGGAGGCCGAGGCCGTCGCGGGCGGGTTGGCGATGTGTGGACGGCCTCCGGTTCGGGGTGGGGGCCTGGTAGTGCGGTCGAGCCGGGGTGTGTGGCTGGGAGGCCGGGGTGGGTCGGGACGAGGTGGGGCGGGTGCGGGTGCGGGTGCGGTGAGGTGGGTCGGGGCTGGGTGGAGCGGGGGTGCGGTGGGGCTGGGGGGTGGGTCGGGGCTGGGTGGGGTGCGGGTGCGGTCGGTCTGGGGGGGAGTGTTGCGGATATTGAGGGGGCCGAGAAGGTGTCTGGAGGTGGTGGTTACCAGGGCATGGCTACGCCGCCGTTCGGGCGCAGGATCTGGCCCGTTGTGAACGCCGACGCGTCCGAGGCCAGGTGGAGCACGGCGTGAGCGATGTCCTCGGGTTCACCGACCCGGCCCAGCGGCGACATACGCGCCATGAGCGCCTCGGTGTGCGCCTGTGCGCCGGCGTCGTGGCGGTCGGTCATGGGGGTGCGGATCCAGCCCGGGGCGACGGCGTTGACGCGGATGCCGTGCCGGCCGACCTCAGTCGCCAGAGTCTTCGTCAACTGGACCACGGCCGCCTTGGCGACGCCGTAGCAGAGCAGGCCGGGGCCGCCGGTGTCCACGGCACCCGAGGCCATGGTGACGATGCTGCCGCCGGTGTCGCGCGCCAGCATCAGACGGGCCGCCTCCTGGCAGGCGTACAGCACACCTTTGAAGTTGACGGCCAGGACCCGGTCGAGATCCTCGTCCCGGGTCTCCAGGACCGGACTGCTGTGCATGATCCCGGCGACGGCGGCCATGACGTCCAGCCGCCCGCAGGACTCGACGGCCTGCCGGACCTGGGCGCGATCGGTGACGTCGATAGGGTGGGTGCGGGCCGTGCCGCCCCGGTCCTTGATCAGCGTCGCCGTCTCGTGCAGGCCCTGCTCGTCGCGGTCCGCGCCGTGCACGGTGGCGCCCGCCTGGGCGAGCAGCACGGCGCAGGCGCGGCCTATTCCGCTCGCGGCGCCGGTGACGAATGCGGTGCGTCCGGTGAGGTCGTACGCCTTGACGGCCATGAAAGGACGGTACGAGGGTTTCTGACGGTCCGTCAATTATGATGGCATGTCCGGGTGCTGGAGAGACTGGACGGGCTCGGGACGGCAACACGGTTTCGCGGAACGGTCGTTGTGGAGGGTCAACGGGGGGTGCGGGGGCGGAGGCGACGCGTCGGCGGGGAGCCCGGTGCCGGGACGGGGCCGATCTGGCAGACGGGGCACCAGTAGGTCGGGCGCTCACGGGAGCCGTCGCCCTGGTCGGCGACCCGGACCTGTGTTCCGCAGCGCAGGCAGGGGCGGGGTGCGCGGCCGTAGACGAACAGGTTCTGGCCGCGGCGGCCTGTCGTGTTGCGGACCGGACGGTCGCGGTTGGCCTCCAGGAGCTTCTTCGCGAGGGCGGGCAGCTTCGCGGCGCGGTCGGCGGGGAGCACGCCGACGGGGAGCCATGGGGTGACACCGAGGAGGAAGCAGAGCTCGCTCTTGTACACGTTGCCTATGCCGGCGAGGTTGCGCTGGTCGAGCAGGGCCTCGCCGAGGGAGCGGGCGGGGTCCGTCAGGAGGTTGGCGAGGGCTCGCTCGGGGTTCCAGTCGGGGCCCAGCAGGTCGGGGCCGAGATGACCGACGGCTCGTGACTCGTCGGCGGTGCGCAACAGTTCGAGGACGGGGAGGCGGTAACCGACGGCGGTGCGGTCGTGGGTGCCGAGGATCGCCCGGATCTGGTGCGCCGGGCCGCCGGTCCAGCGCTGGTCGTTCGTGAACACCTTCCAGGAGCCGTCCATCCGCAGGTGTGAGTGGAGCGTCAGGTCGCCTTCGACGCGGGTGAGGAGATGTTTGCCGCGTGCAGTGACGTCCAGGACGGTGCGGCCACTGAGGTCGGCGGTGGCGTACTTGGGCACCCGGAGGTCCGAGCGGGTCAGTACCTTGCCCGCGAGGGCGTCGTGCAGTCGCCTCGTGGCCTGCCAGACCGTGTCACCTTCGGGCATGGGTCAAGGGTGACACGCGAGTCGCTCCGGGCGGAGTGCGGCGGTCATGCGCGCAGTCGCAGACCGCGAGGGGTCGCGATGAAGCCCGCTCCTTCCAGCAGGGTGCCGATGGGGGAGGTGAGGGCCGAGGCGCCGTTGACGCGCTCCACCGTGACCGTGCCGAGGGAGCCGGCACGCGCGGCGTCCGCGAGAGCCTCCGCGGCGGTGTGCAGGCGTGGGTCGTCGGTGGGGGTGCCCTCGCCGTCCGGGGTGGAGGGCCAGGCCAGCAGGGTCTTGCCGCCGCGCTCCATGTAGAGCGTCAGTTCGCCGTCCACGAGCACTACCAGGGAGCCGGCCTTGCGGCCCGGCTTGTGCCCGGCGCCGCTCGGCGGTTCGGGCCAGCCCAGGGCGGCGCCGTACGCGTTCGCCGGGTCGGCGGCGGCGAGGACTACGGCACGGGAGACGCCGGACGGGGTGCCGTGGCGGTTGCGGTTCTGGGCGTGCCGGGGGTTGCGTTGGTCGGGGAAGCCTGAGCCGTTCGGACCGCTTGAGCCGTTCGGGAAGCCGCTGCCTCCGCGGGGGCCGCCTGCGCCCGGGGAGGCGAAGTCGCGGGGCGAGACGTACTCGTCCGGCGAGGCGGGGGCTGCCGGGGCGTCGAAGGGGGAGGGGGGGCCGGCGTCGAGGCCCGGGACGTCCCAGGCGTCGTCGGACGGGGAGCCGTCGGGGAAGGCGAAGCCGTCCGAGGAACTCCTCGCCGAGTTCGGGCCGGGCAGCGGCTCGCCGCGGTCGCGGGCGTTGGCCACCGCGCGGAGTCGGTCCACGGCGCCGTCCATGGCGAACTGTGCTGCGCCGAGGCCTTCGACGACGTACCCGCGACGGGCCTGACCGCTCTCCTCGAAGACGGACAGAATGCGGTACGTCGCCGAGAAGCCGCCTTCGACGCCCTCGGCCGCGACCGCGCCCCGCGTCACCACGCCGTGTCGGTCGAGGAGGGTACGGGCGAGGGCGTGGGCGCGGACCGTGGGGTCGGGCTCGTGGGCCGGCAGGAGGGACCAGCGTCCGGCGACGGTCGGGGGGCCGCTGCGGGAAGCGGGGCGGGCCGCGGCCGTCAGCGAGCCGTAGCGACCGCGCGGGACGCTGCGCTTGGCGCGGTGGGCCGTGGAGCCGGCCGTGCGCCCCGAGCCCAGCAGGGCGCGCAGGGGGGTGAGTGTGTCGTTGGTGAGCCGACCGGACCAGGCCAGGTCCCAGACGGTGTCGGCGAGCTGCGGGTCGGTGGCGTCGGGGTGTGTGGTGGCGCGGACCTGGTCGGCGATCTGGCGGAAGAACAGGCCGTAGCCCCCGGAGAGGGCGTCCAGGACCGACTGGTGCAGTGCCGTCAGCTCCAGAGGGTGGGGCGGCGACAGGAGCAGGGGCGCAGCGTCCGCCACGTAGAGGGAGATCCAGCCGTCCTTGCCGGGGAGGGCGCCCGCTCCGGCCCAGAGCACCTCTCCGGCCGCGGTGAGTTCGTCGAGCATCGCCGGGGCGTAGTCCCGCACACGGGAGGAAAGGACGAGCTTCTCCAGGGCCGAGGCGGGCACCGACGCGCCCTGGAGCTGCTCTACGGCGCGCACCAGTCCGTCGGCGCCGCGCAGGGAGTGGCCCTTGCCGATGTGCTGCCACTGGGGCAGGAACTGGGCCAGCGCGGGCGGCGGGACCGGCTCCAGCTCGTGCCGCAGGGCGGCCAGGGAGCGGCGGCGCAGCCTGCGCAGGACCGTCGCGTCGCACCACTCCTGGCCGATGCCGGCCGGGTGGAACTCGCCCTGGACGACGCGCCCGCCCGCCGCGAGCCGCTGGAGGGCGCCCTCGGTCACCGCCACGCCGAGGCCGAAGCGGGCGGCCGCGCCCGCCGAGGTGAACGGGCCGTGGGTGCGTGCGTAGCGAGCGAGGAGGTCGCCGAGCGGGTCCTTGACGGGTTCCGTGAAGGCTTCCGGCACACCTACCGGGAGTGCCGTGCCGAGTGCGTCCCGCAGCCGGCCCGCGTCCTCGATCGCGGCCCAGTGGTCGGCGCCGGCGATACGGACCCGGATGGCGCGGCGGGCGGCGGCCAGTTCCTGCGCCCAGTGGGGTTCGGCGCCGCGCTCGGCCAGCTCGGCGTCGGTGAGCGGGCCGAGGAGGCGCAGGATGTCCGCGATGCCTTCGGTGTCCTTCACCCGGCGGTCCTCGGTGAGCCACTGGAGTTCCCGCTCCAGTTCCGTGAGGACCTCGGCGTCGAGCAGTTCGCGCAGTTCCGCCTGGCCGAGCAGCTCGGCGAGCAGGCGTGAGTCCAGGGAGAGGGCGGCCGCGCGGCGCTCGGCGAGCGGGGAATCCCCTTCGTAGAGGAACTGGGCGACGTAGCCGAAGAGGAGGGAGCGGGCGAAGGGCGACGGCTCCGGGGTGGTGACCTCGACCAGGCGTACCTTGCGGGCTTCCAGGTCGCCCATCAGCTCCACGAGGCCGGGAACGTCGAAGACGTCCTGAAGGCACTCGCGGACCGCTTCCAGGACGATCGGGAACGAGCCGTACTCGCTCGCCACCTGGAGCAGTTGGGCGGCGCGCTGGCGCTGCTGCCACAGCGGGGTGCGCTTGCCGGGGCTGCGGCGCGGCAACAGCAGCGCGCGGGCGGCGCACTCGCGGAAGCGGGCCGCGAACAGGGCCGAGCCGCCGACCTGATCGGTGACGATCTGATCGACCTCGCCCTTGTCGAAGACGACGTCCGCCGCGCCGACGGGTGCCTGCTCGGCGTCGTATTCCGTGCCGGCCTTCGTCGGCTCCCGGTCGAGCAGGTCCAGGCTCATGAGGTCGGCGTCCGGCAGCCGCAGGACGATGCCGTCGTCGGCGTGCATGACCTGGGCGTCCATGCCGTAGCGCTCGGAGAGTTTGGCGCCCAGTGCGAGGGCCCAGGGGGCGTGGACCTGGGCGCCGAAGGGGGAGTGCACGACGACCCGCCAGTCGCCCAGTTCGTCCCGGAAGCGCTCCACGACGATCGTGCGGTCGTCAGGGACATGCCCGCAGGCCTGGCGCTGCTCGTCCAGGTAGGAGAGCACGTTGTCGGCCGCCCAGGTGTCCAGCCCCGCGGTGAGCAGCCGGAGCCGGGCGTCCTCCTTGGACAGGGAGCCGACCTCGCGCAGGAACGTGCCCACCGCGCGGCCGAGCTCCAGCGGGCGACCCAGCTGGTCGCCCTTCCAGAACGGCAGACGGCCCGGGACTCCGGGGGCGGGGGAGACCAGGACCCGGTCGCGGGTGATGTCCTCGATGCGCCAGGAACTGGTGCCGAGCGTGAAGACGTCGCCCACGCGCGACTCGTACACCATCTCCTCGTCGAGCTCGCCGACCCGGCCGCCGCCCTTCTTGGGGTCGGCCCCCGCCAGGAAGACGCCGAACAGGCCCCGGTCGGGGATCGTGCCCCCGGAGGTGACGGCGAGACGCTGGGCGCCGGGGCGGCCGGTGACCGTGCCGGCGACGCGGTCCCACACGACGCGCGGGCGCAGCTCGGCGAACGCGTCGGACGGGTAGCGGCCGGCCAGCATGTCCAGGACCGCCGTGAACGCGGACTCCGGGAGGGACGCGAACGGGGCGGCACGGCGGACCGTGGTCAGCAGGTCGTCGACCTGCCAGGTGTCGAGCGCCGTCATGGCGACGAGTTGCTGCGCCAGGACGTCCAAGGGGTTGGCGGGGACCTTCAGGGCCTCGATCGAGCCCGTGCGCATCCGCTCGGTGACCACCGCGGCCTGGACGAGGTCACCGCGGTACTTCGGGAAGACCACGCCGGTGGACACCGCGCCCACCTGGTGTCCCGCGCGGCCGACGCGCTGGAGGCCCGAGGCCACCGAAGGCGGGGACTCGACCTGGACGACGAGATCCACCGCGCCCATGTCGATGCCGAGCTCGAGGCTGGAGGTCGCCACGACGGCGGGCAGCCGGCCCGCCTTGAGGTCCTCCTCCACCAGGGCGCGCTGTTCCTTCGAGACCGAGCCGTGGTGGGCGCGCGCGATGACGGGCGGGGCGCCCTGGGCCGCGCCCGAGCCGCCCATGAGCTCGGCGGGGGAGTGGTGCTCGTCCAGCGGCTCGCCGGTGGCCCGCTCGTAGGCGATCTCGTTGAGCCGGTTGCACAGGCGTTCGGCGAGTCGGCGGGAGTTGGCGAACACGATCGTGGAGCGGTGGGCCTGGACGAGGTCCGCGATCCGCTCCTCGACATGCGGCCAGATCGACGGGCGCTCCGCCCCTTCGGAGCCTTCGGCGACCGGGGAGCCGCCCAGCTCGCCCAGGTCCTCCACCGGGACGACGACCGAGAGGTCGAACTGCTTGCCGGACTTCGGCTGGACGATCTCCACCTTGCGGTGCGGGGAGAGATAGCGCGCCACCTCGTCGACCGGCCGGACCGTGGCCGACAGGCCGATGCGGCGGGCCGGCTTCGGCAGCAGTTCGTCCAGCCGCTCCAGGGAGAGCGCCAGGTGCGCGCCGCGCTTGGTGCCCGCCACGGCGTGCACCTCGTCCAGGATCACCGTTTCGATACCCGTCAGCGCGTCGCGCGTGGCCGACGTCAGCATCAGGAACAGCGATTCGGGGGTCGTGATCAGGATGTCCGGGGGGCGGGTGGACAGCGCGCGGCGCTCGGCGGGCGGGGTGTCGCCGGAGCGGATGCCGACCTTGACCTCCGGCTCGGGCAGGCCGAGACGTACGGATTCCTGGCGGATGCCCGTCAGGGGGCTGCGCAGGTTGCGCTCCACGTCGACCGCGAGGGCCTTGAGGGGGGAGACGTAGAGGACTCGGCAGCGCTTCTTCGGGTCGGCGGGAGGGGGCGCCGAGGCGAGCTGGTCCAGGGCGGCCAGGAAGGCGGCCAGGGTCTTCCCGGAGCCGGTCGGGGCCACCACCAGCACGTCCGAGCCCTCGCCGATAGCCTGCCACGCGCCCGCCTGGGCCGCGGTGGGCGCGGAGAACGCCCCCGTGAACCAGCCGCGGGTCGCGGGGGAGAAGCCGTCGAGGGCTCGGTGTGCGGAGCTGACCATGCGTCCATCCTGCACCCGGCCACTGACAATTCCTCTGACCTGCGCAGATACGGCGTCTCTCGCGCCCGGGCCGTCGGCGTTCGCCGTGCGGCGGGGGCCGCGGCGGCCGGCGTCGCGGTGGCCCGGGAGGCGCGGTGACCCGGAGGCGCTGTGGCGCGGCCGTCCGGCGGCGCGTCGCGGAGAATGGGTAGGTGGCGCATTCGGGTCCTGGACCGGGCGAGCTGGCGCGGCACTGGCGGTATGCGGAGCTGCCCGGTGTCGATCTGCTGCGGGCCCGGTATGTCCGCAAGACGTTCGTAAGGCACACCCACGAGCACTTCGTGATCGCAGGCATCGCCGAGGGGGTGGAGGTCTTTCACCACCGTGGGGCCGATCAGTACGCGGGGGCCGGGGCGCTCGCACTGGTCAACCCGGACACGCCGCACACGGGGCGGGCCGGGGTGCCGGAGGGCTGGCGGTACGGGGCCGTGTATCCGTCGCCCGACGTGGTGGCCGAGATCGCGGCCGAGACCACGACGCTTCGGGGTGACCCGGGATTCGTCAGTCCCGTGCTGGACGACGCGTACGCCGTCGGTCTGGTGCACCAGGTGCTCCGAGCCGCTGAGGAGGGCAACGCGCTGGCCGCCGACACGCTCCTGCGGGTGGCGGTGACGCGGCTGCTGCGGCTCAACGGCGGGCCGCTGCCGCAGCGGGAGGTGCGGTCGGCCGGGGCACGGATCGCCGCCCGCGCGCGTGGCGTGCTGGAGGAGCGGTTGGCCGATCCGCCGACGCTGGAGGAACTGGCCGCGGACCTGGGGACCAGCTCGTTCGCGCTGCTG
Organism: Streptomyces sp. NPDC060002; assembly: GCF_042737245.1. Classification (NCBI taxonomy): domain Bacteria; kingdom Bacillati; phylum Actinomycetota; class Actinomycetes; order Kitasatosporales; family Streptomycetaceae; genus Streptomyces; species Streptomyces sp. NPDC060002. The sequence goes on along the minus strand of NZ_JBHWUW010000013.1, from coordinate 138,548 downwards.
CGGGCCTTCCGGGACGCATACGGGCTGCCGCCCCATGCCTGGCTGACCGATGCCCGTGTGCGGCGGGCGCGGCGGCTGCTGGACGCGGGGACCGCACCCGCGGAGGCGGCCGTCGAGGTGGGATTCACCGACCAGCCGCACCTGAACCGCCACTTCGCCCGGATCGTCGGAGTCCCTCCGGGGGCGTACCAGCGTGAGCGCAAGAACGTACAAGACCCACCCGGAGGGCTGCTCGTACCGTCGTGGCCGTGGCAGAACAGACAGCTCTCACGGACATACGCGCCGACGGCGGAGGACGGCCCGACGCCGCCGTCGTACGGGACGCCCTCGGGGTCGGGATCGCCGTAGGACTCTCCGGGTTCGCCTTCGGGGTGACCTCGGCGGGCAGCGGACTCTCGGTGTGGCAGACCTGCGCGCTCAGTCTCCTCGTCTTCACGGGGGCGTCCCAGTTCGCGCTCGTCGGGGCGCTGGCGGCGGGCGGCAATCCCCTGACGGCGGCTGCGGGCGCCTTCTTCCTGGGCGTGCGCAACGCTTTCTACGGCCTGCGTCTGTCGCAGTCGCTGGCGCTCCCGCGCGCGGTGCGCCCGTTCGCCGCCCAATGGGTGATCGACGAGACGGCGGCGGTCTCCCTCGCCCAGCCCGGACGGCGTGCCGCGCGCATCGGCTTCGGCGTCACCGGGCTGACTCTCTACGTGCTGTGGAACCTCACCACGCTGCTGGGCGCCCTGGGCGCCGAAGCCATCGGGGACACGGACGCGTGGGGGCTCGACGCGGCCGGGCCCGCCGTCTTCCTGGCGCTGCTCGCGCCCATGCTGAAGACCACCGCCGAGCGGGCCGTCGCCGGGCTCGCGGTGCTCCTGGGGCTGGGCCTGCTGCCCGTGCTGCCCGCCGGAGTGCCCGTGCTGGCGGCCGCGCTCGCCGCGCCGGTCGTCCTGTACCTCGAGGGTCGGCGTCAGGGCGGCGAGGCCGGTGGGGTCGACACGGGGGAGAAGGAGCGTTGAACACCTGGATCGCGATCGGCGCGACCGCTCTCGGCTGCTACGCCGTCAAGCTCGCCGGACTGCTCGTCCCCGCGGGCCTTCTCGAACGGTCCCTCGTCAGGCGGTTCGCCGCCCTGCTCCCCGTGGCCCTGCTCGCCGCCCTCACCGCCCAGCAGACCTTCGCGGACGGGCAGGCACTCGTGCTGGACGCGAGGGCCGCGGGGCTCACCGCGGCCGTCGTCGCCCTCGTGCTGCGGGCTCCCTTCCTGCTGGTCGTCGCGGCCGCCGTGGTGGTGACGGCGGGAGTCCGGGCCCTGGGCGGGTGAGAGACAGGGCAAGGCAAGGAAGGCCGGTCCAGGTGATGGGCGGCGCCGGCGGCACGGGCGGGATCAGCCGATGGCGCGGCCGTAGGCCCTGAGGGTGCGCAGGGCCTCGATCGTCACGATGGGGCGGGCCTCCAGGGCGGTGCCGGGTGCCCAGTGGCGCCACCGGATGGGCCAGCCGCCGTCCTGCTGCTGATCGCCGGCGAGGTGGTCCAGGGAGCGTGCCATCTCGTCGTCGGTGAACCACGCCCGCGCGAGGGAGTGCGGTGTCCGCGCGAAGTCGTACGGGAAGTGGTGCTCGCCGGGGGCGTAGCCGGGTGCGACCGGATACCCGTCCAGGTGGTCCGGGTCCAGCACCGCGAGCCGGTGCGCGCGCACCAGGCGGCCCAGACGGTCGGCGGCCGCCTCCGCGCGCGGGCGGTCGGAGGCGGAGTCCAGGAAGGCCACGGCGGCCTGGATCTCGTACGGGTGGGACCGCCCCAGGGAATCCACCGCCTGCCAGCAGAAGTCCGTGGCCCTGAACAGCCAGGCGTGCCATACGTCGTTGCGGTGCAACACACCCACCACCGGCCCGGTGGACAGAAGGTCGCTGGGCGGGTCGTCCACGATCGGAATGAAGGGGGCCGCCGGGTACCCGCGCTGGCTGGGATGGATCGCCGGCAGTGCGCCGTCGCCGGTGGAGACCGAGGTCAGGTAGCGGCACACCCGCTCCACGCGTTGGCCGCCGAGGCGCCCGACGCAGTCCAGGACGCGCAGTGCCCGCGCGGTGTGCAGGGGCTGGCTCACGGGGCCGCGCAGATCGGGCTCCAGCGCGTGGCCGTATCCGCCGTCCTCGTTGCGGTAGGCGTCGAGGGCGGTCTCGACGGGGTCGGCGGCGCCGTGCAGGAAGTCGTGCGCGAAGAGGCGCTGCTCCAGCACGCGCGCGGTGAGCCAGACGAAGTGCTCGGCGCGGAAGAGGGGGGAGCGCGCCGGGGGCGTCGGGGGGAGTGGGGATGCTCCGGATTCGGCCATGCGTCAGACCGTAGGGCGGAAAGCGGTCTCGGCAGGCGGTCCCGGCGAGGGCCACCCCCGCGCGCGGGATACTGATGTCATGCGGTTGACGGTCTTCTGGCAGCGAATGGACGAGCACTTCGGCGCGGGGTACGCCGAGACGTTCGCGCGCGATCACGTGATGGCGGAACTCGGCGGACGCACGGTGCACGAGGCGCTGGCGCGCGGCTGGGAGGCCAAGGACGTGTGGCGCGTGGTGTGCACGGTGATGAACGTTCCACAGGAGATGCGCTGATCCCACAGGAAGACCGCAGGCGGTTCTCCGATTGTCGGTGCCGTAGGCGAGACTTGGTCCGTGGCACCCACTGACGAGACCGGGCAGGTCGCCCGGCACACATCCCCGCTCGGCGCGACGCCGCCCACCGGACCGCCCCCGGCCGAAGGCGGCGCCGGGCAGGGCGCGCGCATGCCCCGCTGGCTTCCGCGCGCCATGGTGCTCGCGCTCGCTCTCATCGGTGTGTTCCAACTGGGTCTGTGGGCCTTCCACCAGCTCATCGGTTTGCTGCTCAACATCCTGATCGCGTTCTTCCTGGCCCTCGCCATAGAGCCGGCGGTCAGTCGGATGTCGGCCCGGGGGATGCGCAGGGGGCTGGCCACCTTCCTGGTCTCCTTCGGCCTGCTGATCGTGGTCGCCGGCTTCTTCACGCTGCTGGGTTCGATGCTCGCGGGTCAGATCATCAAGATGATCGAGGGCTTTCCGGAGTACCTCGACTCGGTGATCAACTGGGTCAACACCACGTTCCACACCGACCTCAGGCGCGTGGACATCCAGGAGGGCCTGCTCCACTCCGAGTGGCTGAGGAAGTACGCCCAGAACAGCGCCGCCGGGGTGCTGGACGTCTCCACACAGGTCCTCGGCGGTCTCTTCCGGCTGCTGACCATCGCCCTGTTCTCGTTCTACTTCGCCGCCGACGGACCGCGCCTGCGCCGCGCGCTGTGCTCCGTCCTGCCGCCCGCCCGGCAGGCCGAGGTGCTGCGGGCGTGGGAGATCGCCGTCGACAAGACCGGCGGCTATCTGTACTCGCGCGGGCTGATGGCGTTGATCTCAGGCGTCGCGCACTACGTGCTGCTCGAGGCCCTCGGCATTCCGTACGCGCCCGTGCTCGCCGTCTGGGTCGGCGTGGTCTCGCAGTTCCTCCCCACCATCGGTACCTATCTCGCGGGCGCCCTGCCCATGCTGATCGCCTTCACGGTCTCGCCCCTGTACGCGCTGTGGGTGCTTGTCTTCGTCGTGGTCTACCAGCAGTTCGAGAACTACATGCTCCAGCCCAAGCTGACCTCGAAGACCGTCGACATCCATCCCGCGGTCGCCTTCGGCTCCGTCATCGCGGGCACCGCCCTGCTCGGGGCCGTCGGCGCGCTGATCGCCATCCCGGCGGTCGCGACGCTCCAGGCGTTCCTGGGCGCCTACGTGAAGCGTTACGACGTCACGGACGACCCCCGCGTCCACGGACACCGGGGACGCGGGGAGGGGCCGCTCACGCGCGCGCGGCAGCTGTGGGGGCGGGTGCGGCACCGGCCGGAAGGGTCGCGGGACGAGTCCGGCTGAGGGGAGCGGCAGTCAGTACCTGAGGACCGCCCACACTCCGGCCGCGGCGACCGCGGCCACGTAGCAACCCACCGCCGCGGCTACGATCCGCCGGCGTACGGCCTCGCTCCAGGGCGTGCGGGACAGCAGCCAGGCCAGGGCGGGCAGCACCAGGACGGCGTGCAGGCTCACCCCGTGCAGGGGCTTGAGCGAGGCCGTCGAGTGGTACGCCGCCTCCTGGTGTCCGGTGCGGGAGAGCACGACACCGCGCGCGATCATCGCCGCCCCCGAGGCGAGCGCGACGAGCAGGACCGCGAAACCGGAGCGCACCGCGAGGGCCATCCCGGCCGGGCCGGTCGGCCGGTGCCGGAAGGACGCCACGGCGAACCAGGCGAGCAGCACCACGAGGACCCCGCCGCCGACCGCCAGCGTCATGGACACGGCCGTGTCGAAGGGCGTCTCCGTGTCCAGGTGCGAGGGCACTTTGCGCCACGCCTGGAGGGTGATGCCCGTGACCTCCACGACGCAGTCGGCGGCGAACGCCCCGAGCAGCGCGGCACACAGCCGTGGTCCGACACGCACGTACGAGGTGACCCGGACGACCGCGAGGAGCGTCACCCCGAAGGCGAGTCCGAAGGTCACCGGCTTGCGCCAGGAGACGGGCCCGTTCCAGGGGCCGCCGTCGACGGCGAACACCACGAGGTGGACGAGCCCGGAGAGGATCAGCAGGAGCGCCGTCGCCTCGTAGAGGTGGTATCGGCGGTATCGGGGGTACCGGAGGTACTGGTGGTACCGGCTGTCCAGGGGGCGTGGGTGCGGGATCGGGTGCCCGGTTGCCGCTCCGCCGCGGGCGTGTCCGGTCTTCTGCTGGTCCATGCACCGAGCGTCCCGGCCACGTCGTACGCCGTCGTCGTCCCGCCGAAGACACCCGCCGTACGCCCGGGGAAGCAGCCGGCTCACGCGGGACGAGAGGCCCGCGTGAGCCGGGTCGGACGGTGTTGTCGGCGCGTGAACGTAGCCTCGGAAGTGCCGCGTGGTGCGCTTGACACGGAAATCGAACATCCATTCTTATTAAAGCTCCGGTGAGACGCTGGTCGGGTGTTCCGTCCCGGTTTGGACGGAGAAGCGCCCGAGTTATCCACAGGCCGGACCGGCGTCGGGGCGCATTGTCAGTGGCAGGCGTTAGCGTCTTTGACGTGAAGCGATCGACTCAAGCAAACCGGGTGGAACCCATGGCAGGAACCGACCGCGAGAAGGCACTGGATGCCGCACTCGCACAGATTGAACGGCAGTTCGGCAAGGGCGCCGTGATGCGTCTCGGCGAGCGACCGAACGAGCCCATCGAGGTCATCCCCACCGGGTCGACCGCACTCGACGTCGCCCTCGGGGTCGGCGGGCTGCCGCGTGGCCGCGTGGTGGAGGTGTACGGCCCGGAGTCCTCCGGTAAGACGACGCTGACGCTGCACGCCGTGGCGAACGCGCAGAAGGCCGGCGGACAGGTCGCCTTCGTGGACGCGGAGCACGCCCTCGACCCCGAGTACGCGAAGAAGCTCGGCGTCGACATCGACAACCTGATCCTCTCGCAGCCGGACAACGGCGAGCAGGCCCTCGAGATCGTGGACATGCTGGTCCGCTCCGGCGCCCTCGACCTCATCGTCATCGACTCCGTCGCCGCGCTCGTCCCGCGCGCCGAGATCGAGGGCGAGATGGGTGACAGCCACGTCGGTCTCCAGGCCCGTCTGATGAGCCAGGCACTGCGGAAGATCACCAGCGCGCTCAACCAGTCCAAGACCACCGCGATCTTCATCAACCAGCTCCGCGAGAAGATCGGCGTGATGTTCGGCTCCCCGGAGACCACCACCGGTGGCCGGGCGCTGAAGTTCTACGCCTCGGTGCGCCTCGACATCCGTCGCATCGAGACCCTGAAGGACGGTACGGACGCGGTCGGCAACCGCACGCGCGTCAAGGTCGTCAAGAACAAGGTCGCGCCGCCCTTCAAGCAGGCCGAGTTCGACATCCTCTACGGGCATGGCATCAGCCGCGAGGGCGGTCTGATCGACATGGGCGTGGAGAACGGCTTCGTCCGCAAGGCCGGCGCCTGGTACACGTACGAGGGCGACCAGCTGGGACAGGGCAAGGAGAACGCCCGTAACTTCCTGAAGGACAACCCCGACCTCGCCAACGAGATCGAGAGGAAGATCAAGGAGAAGCTGGGCGTCGGCGTGCGTCCGGAGGAGCCCGCCGCCGAGCCGGCCGCGGCCACTGCGGCCACCGCGGGCACCGCGGGCACCGCGGGCCCGCCCGCGGACGACGCCGCCAAGCCGGTTCCGGCTGCCGCGGCCAAGACGGCCAAGACCAAGGCCGCGGCCGCCAAGAGCTGATCCGTGACGCGACGAACGGACTGGGCCGAGTACGTCTCCCCCGACGCCCCCCGGGGGGCGGGGGGCGGGGCCGACGGCGGCCCCGCCCAGGCCGGCGGCGACCGGCCGGAGAGCGGCTCGCACCGTGCTGAGGGGACGGACGGCGACGCCCGGCCCCGTGGCGGCCGGGCGCGGCGCGGCGGCGAGGGAGGTCCACGCGGGGGGCGTGGGCGCCGTCGGCGCGGCTTCGCGGAACCGTCCGCCGAGGACGAGGGCACCTCTTCCTCGTCGAGGGGCGGGCAGGGGGAGCCTTCAGGGGATCCGGCTGAGCGGGCACGGGCGATCTGCCTGCGCCTGCTCACCGGGACCCCGCGCACCCGGAAGCAACTCGCTGACGCCCTGAGGAAACGGGAGATCCCGGACGACGTGGCGGAGGAGGTGCTCTCGCGGTTCGAGGAGGTCGGGCTGATCAACGACGGCGCCTTCGCGGACGCCTGGGTGGAGTCCCGGCACCACGGCCGGGGGCTGGCCCGGAGAGCGCTCGCCCAGGAGCTGCGGACCAAGGGGGTCGACTCGGAACTGATCGAAGAGGCCGTCGGCCAGCTCGACTCCGATCAGGAGGAGGCGACGGCGCGCGAGCTCGTCGCCCGCAAGCTGTGCTCGACCCGTGGTCTCGACCGCGACAAACGGCTGCGCCGCCTCGCCGGCATGCTCGCGCGCAAGGGCTACCCCGAGGGCATGGCCCTGCGAGTGGTCCGCCGGGCACTGGAGGAGGAGGGCCAGGACACGGAGTTCCTGGACGACGAGGGGTTCTGAACGAGGGGTTCTGAACGAGGGGTGCCCAACGCGGCGTTCTCCGGCAGTGGGGTGGGGACAACCCCCCACTGAGGACGCCGGGCCACCGCAGTGCACAAGCAGCTGTGCACAGGCGAGTGTGTGCGCATGTCCCAGGAACCCGGTGCCAACGAGCCCCCGGACGCGGAACACGCCTCCGTGGCCCCCGCCGAACTCGGCGACCTCGCCGCTCTCAGGGCGCTCGCCCAGCCGCGCCGTCAGCGCATGCTCGAACACCTCACCCTGCACGGCCCGGCCACCTCGGCGACCCTCGCCCGCGCCCTCGGCCTGAACACCGGATCCACCAGCTACCACCTGCGTGAGCTGGCCAGGTACGGCTTCGTCGAGGAGGCCCACACAGAGAGGTCCGCGCACCGGGGCGAGAACGGCGAGAACCCGGCCGAAGCGCGGCACGCGGAGCCGTCCACGCATCGGGAGCGCTGGTGGCGGGCGGTCCCCGGGGACCGCCGGTTCCCGCCGCGCAGCCGTCAGAGTCCCGAGATGCGGCTCGTCATGGACGAGCTGAACCACCATGCCTACGCAGCCGATCTGGACCTCTTCGAGCGGCTCCAGCGGGACGCGGAGGAGGACGGCCCGTGGGCGGACGCGTTCCCCTACTCACGCGGCACCATCCGGCTCACACTGCCCGAACTCCGGGACCTCTTCGAGGAGTACATCGCTCTCCTCAACCGCTACAAGCGACCCGAATCAGCGACACCAGCGGGCGCGCGCGCCCTCCTCACCCGCTTCCTCGCCTTCCCCGCCTCCCCTCCCGATCCCACCCCCTCCGTCGCCCTCTCCGTCACTCCCTCCACCACCCTCTCCGTCAGTGACGGAAGCGAGGTCGATCCCTCATGATGCTGCGCTACGCCCTGAAGACCGTTCGTGCCCGCAAAGCGGGCTTCCTGGGCCCCTTCCTCGCGCTGCTGTGCGCGGCCGCCCTGATCAGTGCGTGCGGGACCCTCCTGGAGACGGGGCTGCGGGGCACCATCCGCACCGAGCGCTATGCCGCGTCGCCGGTCGTGGTCTCCGCCGACCAGAACGTCCACCGGACCACCGTCAAGCACAAGAAGGGCAAGACCAAGGTCAAGCACAAGGCCAAACCCATCGCCGAACGCGCCTGGCTCCCGGCCGTTCTCGAGCGCAGACTCACCACCGCACCCGGTGTCGCTCGAGTGATCCCCGAACTCACCTTCCTCGCCGAGCCGTTGACCGCCGCCGGTACCCCGCACACCGACGGTAGGCCCGCCTACGGCCACGCCTGGGACTCCGCCGCGCTGACGCCGTACCGGCTCACCGCGGGCACCGCGCCCGCAGCCGCCACCGACGTGGTCGTCGACCGCGACCTTGCCGCACGCGCCCGCCTCGTCCCCGGCGACCGGCTCACCGTCCAGTCGACACAGGCCCCGCGCACCTACCGCGTCTCCGGCATCGCCGCCCCCGCCACAGCCGTACGCCACCAGAGCGCCCTCTTCTTCTCCACCGGCGAGGCCCGCCGTCTCGCCGCACACCCCGGGCAGGTCACCGCGTTCGGCGTGCTGCCGAAGGCGGGCACCGACCCGAGCCGGCTCCGCGAGGCCCTGGCCGCGGCGCTGCACGGCACCGGAGCCCAGGTCAGCACCGGGGACGACCGAGGGCCCGTCGAGTTCCTGGACGCCGCCGCGGCCCGCGTCAAGCTGGTCAGCATGGGCGGAGCGATGGGTGGCACCTCGCTGCTCGTGGCGGTCCTGGTGGTCGTCGGGACCTTCGCGCTCTCCGTCCAGCAGCGCCGGCGCGAACTCGCCCTGCTGCGCGCCATCGCCGCGACCTCCGGGCAGATCCGCAGCCTCCTCGGGCGCGAGGCCCTGATCGTCGCGCTGGCCGCGGGCACGGCCGGCGCGCTTCTGGGGCTTCCTCTGGGGAGTTGGCTGCACGACAGGTTCGTCGCCCTCGGCGCCGTACCGGCCACGCTTCAGCACACCGTGAGTGCCCTCCCTCCGCTCGCCGCCGTCGCCGCGACCCTGTTCGGTGCCTGGGGCTCAGCGCGGATCGCCTCCCGCCGAGTGTCCCGGATCCGCCCTGCCGAGGCGTTGGCCGAGGCCCGGACCGAGCCCACCCGGCCAGCCTGGGGGCGCCTCCTCGCCGGCCTGCTGCTGCTCGCGGCCGGGGCGGTCCTCGTCACCCTGCTCGGCTTCCTGCGCACCGAGCCCGCCTCGACGCCCGTGACATTCCTCGCCGTCGTCGTCCTGTCCACCTCCGTCGCGCTGCTCGGGCCGCTCCTGGTCAAGGCAGCCGCGTTTCTCCTCGCCGGTCCGCTGCGCCTGACCGGTCCCGGCGGCAGGCTCGCCACCGCCAACCTCCACGGGAACGCCGCCCGCATGGCCTCCGTCGTCACCCCTCTCACCCTGCTCGTCGGCATGGCCTGCACGGTGCTGTTCGTCCAGCCCACGCTCGGCGACGCGGCCCGCGCCCAGGTCCGCGAGGGCGTACGCGCCGACTGGGTCGTCGCCTCCCAGGGGCCCGGTGTGCCCGGCGAGGCGGCACGACGACTGCGTACGCAGCACGACGTCGTCACCGAAGTGGTCCGTACGACCGTCCGGGTCGGCCTCGACAAGTACGCGGCCCAGGGCGTCACTCCGGCCGCCGTCAGCCGTACCTGGGACCCCGATGTCACCGCCGGCTCCCTCGACGGGCTCACCGAGCACACCGTCGCCGTCAGTGAACTGGCCGCGGACCAGCTCCATCTGGCGCCGGGAAGCACCCTGAAGCTCACGCTCGGCGACGGCACGCCCGCCACACTCACCGTCACCGCCGTCTACGCCAGGGGTCTCGGCTTCGGCGACCTCACCTTCGCGCACGACCTGGTCGCCCGCCACGTCGACAACCCGCTCGCCTCCTCCCTGCTCGTCAGCACGACCCGTACACAGACACAACTCGCGACTACGCTGCGTGAGTTCCCGGGACTCAGGGTGATTTCCCCGACCGTCGCCGACACGCTGCGGGCCGAGCGGCAGCGGGCGAACGCCGAGGTCAACTTCCTGGCCATGGGACTCGTGCTGGCGTTCACGGCCATCGCCGTGGTCAACACGCTCGCCATGTCGGTCGCCGAGCGGGTCCGGGAGTTCGCGCTGTTGCGCCTCGCGGGGGCGACCCGTCGGCAGGTGCTGCGCATGCTGCGTACCGAGGCCCTGTCGGTCCTGCTCCTCGCCGTCGCCCTCGGCAGTGCCATCGCCGTGGCGGTCCTGACCGCGTTCAGCATCGGCATGACCGGGCGGGCGGCCCCGGCGGTCGTACCGCTCGTGTACGCCACGGTGGTCGCAGGGGCCGGGCTTCTCGCGCTGGTCGCCACCGCTGTGCCCGGACGCGTGGCGCTGAGGGTGCGCGCGGTGACGGTGGCGACGGCGAAGGAGTGAGCGACGCTCCCCTCCCTACCGGTAGAAGTGATCTCCGAGACCCCCGGGGAGCGCAGGATTACCTTGCGCTCCCAGAAGGGTGAGCTCGTCCGGCCTGCCGGTACCGTCTGCTGCCGCCCGTGAACCCCCTTCTCTCCTGCGGGGTTGTCTCCCGCACCTTCCGACAGGCGGCCTTGCCATGCCCGTGCCCACCCGCTCCCGAAGACCGCTCGTCGTCTCGGTCCTCGGCGCCGGTCTGCTGCTCACCGGTTGTGCGTTGTGGCCCTCGCAGGCCACGGCACCCGCGGGCGCGGTCGAGGGCAGGATCACGCTGGGCTTCGTCAACGGCGGTACCACCGAGTTCCACACGTGCCTCCAGGAGTCCGTCGAGCGGACGGCCCGCAACAACGGCGTCCATCTCTTCACGGCCAACTCGCGCCAGGACGGCGCCACGGAGGTCTCCAACATCGGGGACATGATCGCCCGCAAGGTGGACGCGCTGGTCGTACAGACCGTCGACGTCGACGCCCTCAAGGGGGACATCGCCGAGGCGAAGGCCGCAGGGGTGCCGATCTTCCTCACCTCGGTGGCCCCCGACGACACGTCCGACCTCCTGGGGGCCGTCGTGGTCGACCTGCAGGAGGTCGGGAAGCTCGACGCCGAGTGGATCGAGCGGGACGCCGCCGGCCGCGAGGTCGGCGTCGCCGTGATCGCGGGAGCCCCCGGTGCCGCCTCCGACCTGCTCACCGAGGCGTTCACCAAGAGGCTGCCGGACAACGCCCAGGTGGTCGCGAGCCGGCCCGGCATGTACGACCCCGTCAAGGCGGGGAAGGTCGCCGCGGCCATGATCAAGGACAATCCCGGCCTGGACTACGCCTTCGTCGCCAATGAGGAGATGGCGTTCGCCGCCCGCAAGGCCTTCGACGCGGCCGGTGCCGAGGACGTCAGGATCGTGACGGTCAACGGCACCGACGAGGCGCTGGCCGCGCTCAAGGCCGGCAGCCTCGCCGCCACCGTCTCCAACTCGGCCGCGGACACCGGCGAACTGGCGGTGCAGAACGTCATCTCCCTGCTGCGCAAGGACAAGAGGGCCGACAGGATCGACAAGACACCCGTCCGCCTGGTCACCAGGGACAACGCGGACACGGCCCCGCTGTACTGCCCGCCGCGGGACTGAGCCCGGCGCACCACAGCCCCGCTACGACGTCACGGGCAGCCCCGCCGCCCGCCACGCCTGGAAACCGCCGACGAGGTCGGTGGTCCGGTGCAGCCCCAGCTGGTGCAGGGAGGCGGCGGCCAGGCTCGACGCGTAACCCTCGTTGCAGATCACGACCGCCCGCACGTCATGACTCGTGGCCTCGGGAAGGCGATGGCTGCCCTGGGGGTCGAGGCGCCACTCCAGTTCGTTGCGCTCCACGACGAGGGCACCGGGGATCAGACCGTCCCGCTCGCGCAGGGCCGCGTACCGGATGTCGACGAGCAGCGCCTCACCCGCGCGGGCGGCCTCGTACGCCTCCCGCGCCTCCACGCGCGCGTACCCCGCACGCACCCGCTCGAGCAGCTCGTCCACGCCCGTCGGCCGTTCGCCCGCCGGACGTCCCTCCCGAGGTGCGCCCGGACCGCTCACTGCCAGTCCTGCGGGCGCTCGACCTGCTCCAGCCGCAGGACGTGTCCCGTACGGCTGTAGCGGCGGATGCGCGGCAGCGGGGGGTAGTAGGCGTGGACGGAGACGGCGTGTTCCTCGGTGGACCGGTTGAGGACCTCGTGGACGTGGTGGCGTCCGAAGGAGCGGCCCCGGCCGGCCGGCAGCGCGCGCTCCCGGTCCACGCCGTCCGTCAGCTCGAGGGTCTTCCAGCCGTCGGTGGGCAGCCGCGCGGCGAGCGAGTACTCCTGCAGCTCGCCCTGCGCGGTCAGGAACGCGCCGACCGAGTCGGCGTGGTCGTGCCAGCCGGTGCCGGTGCCGGGCGGCCAGCCGATCAGCCAGGCCTCGCTGCCGCCGGGACCCTCCAGGCGCACCCAGGTGCGGCCCTCCGGGTCGAGGGGGAGCGAGGCGATCAGCTCGGCATCGGCGGCCGTGCGCCGGACGAAGTCGAGGAGGTCGGCCTGCGTGGGCGCGGCGACGGCGGCGGTGGGCACGGAGGGGGAGACAGACACGGGTACCGTCCTGAGAACGTTCGCGGGAGCGCACGGCCGCGCACGCGGCGAGGTGCGCATCGGCGGCGCGCGCCGGTGGGAAAGGGGGATGCGAGTTCAGCAGGACGGGCGACACACGCAGCCCGCATAGCGGACGAGGTCCATATGGACCCTCCGCCACAGGCGCACATCGGTGTCGGTCACGATCCGGAGTACACCACGCCGGTGTACCCCGGTCAACTCACTGTCACCATGTGGACCGCACCGTCACCGCCGGTACGATCGTGTGTTTTCCGTTCGGCTCTTTCCCGGTTCTCCTCGGGTCGTCGTTCGGTCGTCGTCCGGTCTTCTCGCGGGCGGATGCCGGGTGGGGACTTACGTCACTTGGCCGCGGAGCCCGCCGTGGCCCCCGCTTCCGACGTCTCCCGCGGCCCCGTAGGACCGCCCACCGTCGCCTCCGCCGCCGCGTACAGGTCGGCCGCGCGTACCCCGTTGAGCGCGGTGACCAGACGGCCGTCGGGCCGGATCAGCAGAACGGTGTGCGCGGCCGCGCCCGGGTAGCTCTCGGCCACGAGCAGCTCGGCCGGGCTCGGCAGGGCTGTCACCGCGGCGGCGAGCCGGGGCATGATCCCGGCGCCCACCCAGTGCCTGCGCTCCCACACGCCGGTGCCCGGCGCGATCAGCAGGACGAGCAGGGCACCGCGCCCCAGCCGGTCCCGCAGCCGTACGAACGAGCCGTCCTCCGCCGTCACCCGCACGTCCTCCACCGGCGCGCCCAAAGGCGTGTCCACCGGCACCTCCGCCTCCAGGTGCCGGGGCGCGAGCGGCGAGCCGTCGTAGGCGCCCGGCGCGCCCAGCGGACCCCGGCCCAGGTGACCGTCGGTGAGCAGCACGTCGTGACCGCGGGCCGTGCCGGGGACGTACGCCCTTATGCCCGCGCCGCCGCGCAGCACCGGCAGCGCCTGGTCGGCGGCGCGCAGCCGGGCGGCGACGGCCGCGCGCCGCTCCGCCTGGTAGCTGTCGAGCAACGCCTCGTGCGACCCGTGGTGCCAGGCCAGGGCCAGCTTCCAGGCCAGGTTGTCGGCGTCCCGCAGGCCCTCGTCGAGGCCCTGGGTGCCGAGCGCGCCGAGCAGGTGCGCGGCGTCCCCGGCGACGAAGACCCGCCCCACGCGCCAGCGGCGGGCCAGCCGGTGGTGCACGGTGTGGACGCCGGTGTCGAGCAGTTCGTAGGCGGGCGTGGAACCGCCGCTCCAGCCGGCCAGGGTCTCGCGGACACGGGCCACGAGCAGCTCGGGCGTGACGAGGTCCTTGCCGGGCGGCAGCAGCCAGTCGAGGCGCCAGACGCCGTCCGGCAGCGGGCGTCCGGTGACTTCCCCGGCGGAGGGACCGGACACCCGCCACGGCGGTGTCCGATGCAGCAACGCCTCGTCGGGCCACGGAAGTTCCGTGCGCAGCGCGGCGACGGCGTGTCGTTCCACCGCCGTACGGCCGGGGAAGCGGATGTCGAGGAGTTTGCGGACCGTGGAGCGCGGCCCGTCGCAGCCGACCAGGTGGCTGCCCCGCCACCAGGTGCCGTGCGGGCCGCGGGTGTGGGCCGTGACGCCGGAAGGTTCCTGCTCGACGCCGGCCAGGCGGCTGTCCACGGCGATCTTCACGAGCCGCTGTCCCACGAGGGCGGCGCGCAGGATGCCCGTCAGCACATGCTGGGCGATGTGCAGGGGAGCGGGATCCGCCGCGTCGTCGAACACGACCTCGCGCGTCACCTGCTTGCGCCGCATCGACCGCCATCCGGCCCAGTGGACCCCGGCCTCGTCGAGGGATGCTCCGGTGAGCCGCTCGACGAGGGCGGCGGTGTCCTCGCGCAGGACGACGGTGCGCGCGAGCCGTGGTTCGTCCTTGCCGGGGCCCTCGTCGAGGACCACGGACGGCACCTGCTGGCGCGCCAGCGCCAGGGCGAGCGTGAGCCCCACCGGCCCCGCTCCGACGATGATCACCGGGTCCACGGCGTGCCGCCCCCTGCCCGCGACGGTGTCCTCAGGGACGTAAGGGAACAAGAGGTAGGAGCAGGGTGCACGATCACAGAACGTATGCAACCCATTGCCGCTGCTTGCGTCAAGTGACGGAGGCAGCGGCGCGCACGCCACTGCCTCCGTACAGGTCACAGCACCTGATCGCGCGTCAGATGCCGCCGCCCGCGCCGGCGCCGAAGCCGCCGCCGACCTCGGCCGCGTTCAGGTCGTCCACCTTGTCGACGCCGAGGACCGCGCCCGTGCTGCGCTTGCTGCGCCGCAGGTAGCGCTCCAGCCAGCTCGCGAAGCTGGTGAGGATGAAGTTCAGCACGATGAACATGATCGCGACGACGATGAAGCTCGGGATCACGTTGGCGTAGTTGGCCGCCAGCGTGCCGCGCGAGTTGAGCAGCTCGGTGAAGCCGATCATCACACCGCCGAGCGCGGTGTCCTTCACGATGACCACGAGCTGGCTGACGATCGCCGGGAGCATCGCGGTGACCGCCTGCGGAAGCAGGATGCTGTTCATCGTCTGGCCCTTGCGCAGGCCGATCGCGTACGCGGCCTCCGTCTGGCCCTTGGGCAGGGAGAGGATGCCGGCCCGGACGACCTCGGCGAGCACCGAGGCGTTGTAGAGCACCAGGCCCGTGACGACCGCGTACAGCGGTCGGTCCCCGCTGGTGACGTCCGTGGAGCGGGCGTAGAACTCGTTGGCGAACAGCATCAGCAGCAGCACCGGGATCGACCGGAAGAACTCGACCACCGTGCCGGCCACGCCCCGCACCCACCGGTGGTCGGACAGCCGCGCGATACCGAAGACGGCGCCCAGCGGCAGGGCGATCACCATGGCGAGGGCCGCGGCCTTCAGCGTGTTGGCGAGGCCGGGGAGCAGGTACGTCGTCCAGGCCTCGGACTCGGTGAACGGCTTCCACAGGGCGGAGGTGAGCTGGTCCTTCTCGTCCATCTTCTGCCACACCCACCACACGAACAGGGCGAGCAGGACGAAGAAGACCACCGAGAAGATGACGTTGCGCCGCTTGGCGCGGGGGCCGGGAGTGTCGTAGAGGACCGAGCTCATCGCTTCACCGCCAGTCGCTTGCTGAGCCAGCCCATGAAGAGGCCGGTCGGCAGAGTCAGTACCACGAACCCGAACGCGAAGACCGCGCCGATGAGCAGCGTCTGCGCCTCGTTCTCGATCATCGTCTTCATCAGGTAGGCGGCTTCGGCGACGCCGATGGCGGCCGCCACCGTGGTGTTCTTGGTCAGGGCGATCAGGACGTTGGCCAGCGGGCCGATGACCGAACGGAAGGCCTGCGGCAACACGATGAGCGTCAGGGTCTGGGTGAAGCTCAGCCCGATGGCCCGGGCCGCCTCCGCCTGCCCCATCGGCACCGTGTTGATGCCTGAACGGATCGCCTCGCACACGAAGGCCGCCGTGTAGCCGATCAGACCGAGCACGGCGAGCCGGAAGCCCTGGACCTTGAAGTCCTCGGCGCCCAGGGTCATGCCGAAGACGTCGGCGAGGCCGAGCGAACTGAAGAGAATGATGACCGTCAGGGGGATGTTCCGGACGATGTTGACGTAGGCGGTGGCGAACCCGCGCATCAGCGGGACCGGGCTGACCCGCATCCCGGCCAGCAGGGTGCCCCAGATCAGGGAGCCCACGGCGGAGAGGGCGGTGAGTTTCACCGTCATCCAGAACGCCCCTAGGACGTCGTAACCTTCAAGAAAGTCGAACACGATCTCCCGCGCTTCCGGGTGGGTGGCGTATGTGGTGGGCGGGGCGCGCCGCCGCCGTGATCGCGACGGACGGCGGCGCACCGCGGATACCCCGCTTTGCTGAGCTGTGGTTACGAGGCGTTCGGGACGATGACGCCGATCTTCGGGGCAGGCTCGTTCTTGTAGCCCGCCGGGCCGAAGTTGGCGTCGACGGCCTTCTGCCAGGCGCCGTCACTGACCATCTGCTCCAGCGCCTTGTTGATCTTGTCGACGGTCGCGGTGTCGCCCTTCTTGACGCCGACGCCGTAGTTCTCGTTGCTGAGCTTCAGGCCCGCGAGCTTGAACTTGCCCTTGTACTGGTCCTGCGAGGCGAAGCCGGCGAGGATCGAGTCGTCGGTGGTGACCGCGTCGACGGAGCCGTTCTGAAGGCCGGCGATGCACTCCGAGTAGGAGCTCACCTCCTTGAGGTTCGCCTTCGGGGCGATCGACTTCTGCACGTTCTGCGCGGAGGTCGAACCGGTGACGGAACACAGGTTCTTGCCGTTGAGGTCGTCGCCCTTGGCGATCTTCGAGTCCGACTTGACCAGCAGGTCCTGGTGGGCAAGCAGGTAGGGGCCGGCGAAGTCGACCTTCTTCTTGCGCTCGTCGTTGATCGAATAGGTGGCCGCGATGAACTTCACGTCACCGCGCCCGAGGGCGTTCTCGCGGTCGGCGCTCTTGGTCTCGACGAACTCGATCTGGTCCGGCTCGTAACCGAGCTGCTTGGCGACGTAGGTCGCGACGTCCACGTCGAAGCCGGCGAACGACCCGTCGGGCTTCTTCAGGCCGAGGCCGGGCTGGTCGAACTTGATGCCGACCTTGATCTTGCCGCTGCCGCCGCTGGAGCTGCTGCTGCCGCTGTCGTCCTTGTTGTCGTCGCCGCCGCACGCGGTCGCGGTCAGGGCGAGGACGAGGGCTACGGCGGAGGCGGCGGTGACCTTGCGAAGCTTCATGAGGAACTTCCTTAGAAGAGTGATGAAGTACTGCGTGCGGTGCGGGTTCCGTCAGTGATGCAGGTCAGTGGTGCAGGATCTTCGACAGGAAGTCCTTGGCACGGTCGCTGCGCGGATTGCTGAAGAACTGGTCGGGCGCAGCCTCTTCGACGATGCGTCCGTCCGCCATGAACACCACGCGGTTTGCAGCCGATCGTGCGAAACCCATCTCATGGGTGACGACGATCATCGTCATGCCGTCCCTGGCCAGCTGTTGCATGACTTCGAGGACCTCGTTGATCATCTCGGGGTCCAGAGCCGACGTCGGCTCGTCGAAGAGCATGACCTTCGGGTCCATCGCCAGCGCCCGTGCGATGGCGACGCGCTGCTGCTGACCGCCGGAGAGCTGCGCGGGGTACTTGTCGGCCTGGGTGGCCACACCGACCCGGTCGAGGAGGGCGCGCGCCTTCTCCTCGGCCTGCTTCTTGTCGGTCCTGCGGACCTTGACCTGGCCGAGCATCACGTTCTCGAGCACCGTCTTGTGCGCGAACAGGTTGAACGACTGGAACACCATGCCGACGTCGGCGCGCAGCCGGGCCAGTGCCTTGCCCTCCTGAGGCAGCGGCTTCCCGTCGATGGTGATCGCGCCGTCGTCGATCGTCTCCAGGCGGTTGATGGTGCGGCACAGGGTCGACTTTCCGGACCCGGAGGGTCCGATGACCACGACGACCTCGCCGCGGTGGATCGTGAGGTCGATGTCCTGGAGAACGTGCAACGCGCCGAAGTGCTTGTTGACGCTCTTCAGGACGACCAGTTCACCGCTCGCGACCGCGTCTTCCTTGGTCACCGATACTTCGGTCATCGCTCTGGTGCTCCGTCCTCCTCGGTTTCGGAGGACAGTAGTGACCTGCCGCGACCAGCGTCATTACATCTGAGGGGAATCTGAGCATCACGATCCGATAGCAATCGGACACGTGTCGTAGCACTTGCGACCTGCGGGCGTATCGGGCGGATAACGGAAGCCCGGTGCAACCGGAACCCTCTTGACTGCGTCCTCGTCCATCAGCGTGACTGCCATGATGCACACACGCGTGTGCCCGTGTTTTTCCGACCGGAGAACCGAACGCCCGTTTTAGTGAGTCAGACCGTACGACCGATGAACCGGAGGAGGCCGGCATGAGACTGCTGCTCGTCGAGGACGACAACCATGTCGCCGCCGCCCTGTCCGCGGTCCTGAAGCGGCACGGTTTCGACGTCACCCACGCGCGCAGTGGCGAGGAGGCGCTCCAGGCGCTCGTCCCGGAGGGCCCCGGCTTCAGCGTCGTGCTGCTCGACCTGGGCCTTCCCGACCAGGACGGGTACGAGGTCTGCGGCAAGATCCGCAAGCGCACCGCCACGCCGGTGATCATGGTGACCGCCCGCTCCGACGTGCGCTCCCGCATCCACGGCCTCAACCTGGGCGCCGACGACTACGTGGTGAAGCCGTACGACACCGGGGAACTGCTCGCCCGTATCCACGCCGTCAGCCGCCGCACCGTCCACGAGGACCCGGAGGCCGGCGGGGAGGACGCGCTGCGCCTGGGCCCCGTGCACATCGAACTGCCCACCCGGCGCGTCACGGTGGACGGTTCGGTCGTCCAGCTGACCCGCAAGGAGTTCGACCTCCTGGCGCTGCTCGCCCAGCGTCCCGGTGTGGTCTTCCGCCGCGAGCAGATCATCAGTGAGGTGTGGCGCACCAGCTGGGAGGGGACCGGGCGCACCCTGGAGGTGCACGTGGCCTCGCTGCGCGCCAAGCTGCGCATGCCCGCGCTGATCGAGACCGTACGCGGCGTCGGCTACCGGCTCGTCGCCCCGGGCGCGTAGCGGGGACCGCGGTTGCGTACACGTCTTCTGCCGCTGCTCATCGTGCTGATGGCGGCCGTGCTGCTGGCCCTCGGGGTGCCGCTGGCCGCCAGTGTGGCGGGCGCCCAGCAACAGAACGTGGTCGTCGACCGCATCGACGACACCGCGCGGTTCGCGGCGCTCGCCCAGTTCGTCACCGCCTCGTCGGGCGTCAACGACTCCGCGTCGGCCACGAACGAGCGACGCGCGACGCTCAGCAGGGAGCTCGACAGCTACTACGACGTCTACGGCATTCGTGCCGGTGTCTTCTACGGCACGGACACCCCCATGGCTCATGCCCCGAGGGACTGGTACCTCCCCGAAACGGGGGAGGTGCGGGAAGCCTTCGAGGAGGCGCTGCTCAGCCGTCGCAGCCACGACCCCCGGCAGGTGTGGCCGTGGCAGCGCAACCGGCTCGTCGTGGCGTCGCCGGTCATCCGGGACGGTGACGTCGTCGCCGTCGTCGTCACCGACTCGCCCACCGGGCCGATGCGGTCACGGATCCTGCACGGCTGGCTGGTCGTCGGCGCGGGCGAGATCGCCGCGATGCTGCTGGCCATCGGCGCCGCGCTGCGGCTGACCGGCTGGGTGCTGCGGCCGGTGCGGGTCCTGGACGCCACCACCCACGAGATCGCGAGCGGCCGCCTGAAGTCCCGGGTCGCGGTGGCCGGCGGGCCCCCGGAACTGCGGCGGCTGGCCGGGGCGTTCAACGAGATGGCGGACAACGTCGAGGACGTGCTGGAGCAGCAGCGCGCCTTCGTCGCCGACGCCTCGCACCAACTGCGCAACCCGCTCGCCGCACTGCTGCTGCGCATCGAACTGCTGGCGTACGAACTCCCGGAGGGCAACGAGGAGATCGCCTCCGTCCAGAACGAGGGCAAGCGACTGGCCCAGGTTTTGGACGACCTGCTCGACCTGGCCCTGGCCGAGCACGCCGAGGCCGACCTGCGGGTCACCGACATCGGCGCGCTGGCCGCCGAGCGCGTGGCCGCCTGGGCGCCCACCGCCGCGGCCAAGGGCGTCCGGCTGGTCGGCGACTGCCCGCCCACCACGGCATGGGCCGACCCGGTGACGCTGTCCAGCGCGCTGGACGCCGTGATCGACAACGCGGTGAAGTTCACCCCGCAGGGGGAGAGCGTCACGGTCACGGTAGCGGCCGACGGCGAGACCTCGACCGTCGTCGTCACCGACAACGGACCGGGGCTGACCGACGAGGAACTCACCCGCGTGGGCGACCGTTTCTGGCGCAGCGGCCGCCACCAGAACATCAAGGGCTCGGGGCTGGGCCTGTCCATCTCCAGGGCCCTGCTCGCGGCGGGCGGCGGCTCCCTCTCGTACGACCACCACGAGCCCGGTGGACTGACGGCGACGGTGTCGGTGCCGAGGTCGCCGACGTCGTAGCCGGGGCTCCTACGGCTTGACGGAGCGGTAGTAGCGCCGGGCGCCCTCGTGCAGTTTCAGCGGGTCGGTGTAGATGGCCGTGCGCAGGTCGACCAACTGCGCGGAGTGCACATGCGCACCGATTCCGTCCCGGCTCTTGATCACGGTCCGGGTCAGCCACTCGGTGAGCCGGGGCGCCATGTCCGTACGGGTCATCAGCAGATTGGACACCGCGATCGTCGCCACGGTCGAGCCGTTCTGGATCGTGGGGTACGCCGACTCCGGCATGTTCGTGGCCCGGTAGAACCCGGTGGAGTCGTCCTGGTCGTGCATCTTGGCGACGAGGTCGGGGCCGATCGGCACGAACCGGAAGGTGAAGTTGTCGGCCAGCTTCTCCAGCCCGGCCGTCGGCACCCCGCCGGACCAGAAGAAGGCGTCGATCCTGCCCTTCTTCAGCTGCTCGGGACCGGTGTCGATGCCCTGCGACACGGCCTTGATGTCCTTCGCCGGGTCCAGGCCCGCCGCTTTGAGCACCCGCTCGGCGATCAGCCGCACGCCCGAGCGGGGCAGCCCGGTCGCCACGGTCGTGCCCCGCAGGTCCGCGACGGACCGGACGTCCGAGTCGCGTGGCACCACGAGCTGGACGTAGTCGTCGTACAGGCGGGCCACCCCGCGCAGCCGGGCGGCCGAGCCGGGGTGCTGCCGCTCGTACGTCTCCACCGCGTCGGCCGCGGCGATGGTGAAGTCGGCCTCGCCGGTCGCCACGCGCGCGACGTTCTCCTGCGATCCGTTGCTGGTCGACAGCTTCACGTCCAGGTCGGGCATGTCGCGGGCAAGCTCCGCGCGCAGGCGGCTGCCGTACTCGTAGTAGACGCCGCTCGACGTGCCCGTGCTGAAGGTGATCGACCCGCTCGGCGGGTCCTCGCCCAGCGGCAGCAGCCACCACAGCAGCAGCCCGAGGACGACGACACCGGCGGCTGTGCCCTGGAGGGCGCGGCGCCTGCCGATACGGGAGAACAACGGGGACATGGGCGCGATCCTGCCAGCCGGGACGCGGTGCTGACCAGGGCGGGGCTCACCGGGCCGGTTCCGGACCGGAGTGTCAGTGGCCGTCGTTACAGTCGGTGCATGAGTTCCTCGCCCGCCGAACTGGTCCGTGAGTTCCACCGTGCCTTCGGGCTCGACGCCCGCAGCACGCCGGCGGAGGTGTCGCCCCGCCTCGCCGCGCACCGCGGAGAGCTCCTCGCCGAGGAGGCGGCGGAGGTCGCCGAGGTGGCGGTGAGCGGCCCGCTGGACCGGCTCGCGCACGAGCTGGCCGACGTCGTCTACGTCGCCTACGGCACGGCCCTGGTGCACGGGATCGACCTCGACGCGGTGCTCGCCGAGATCCACCGGTCCAACATGACCAAGCTGGGCCCCGGCGGCCAGGTCGCCCGCCGTGCGGACGGCAAGGTCCTCAAGGGCGAGCACTACGAGATACCGGACGTGTCCGCGGTGCTGCGCCGCCAGGGCTGGACCCCTGGCGGCGCGGCCTGAAGCCGGTGGTCCGGTCAGGAGGCTGAGCCGCCGCCCGCCAGCTTCCACTCCCGGTGCAGCGCGCCCAGCGGGATGTCCCGCTGGAACACGGGCGTGCCGAAGATCGTCAGCTGGAGTCGCAGGGTGCCGCTCAGGTCGACACCGCCGTACACGGCCCAGGCGCCGTCGGCATCGAAGACCGAGTCGGTGCCGGTGACCGTGCCGGTGCCCTCGCCGCGGACGTAGGGCGCCAGATCGGCGACGACGCCGACGCTGCCGTACAGGCCGACCGTGGCCTGGGCGCCGAGGGCCGCTTTCACGTTGCCGGCGGTGGTGACGGAGGTGCGCACCGGGGTGCTCTTCATGTCCGAGGAGCTGACGGGGGCCCAGCCCTGGCCGAGGTTGAAGGTGCCGCCTGCCTCGAAGTCGCCCTGGAGGCTCTGCTCCACGTCGACGGTGATCCTGCCGTCGCCGCTGATCTGGAGGTAGCAGGTCAGGTCCAGGTTGACCACGACGGGCACGGGGCCGACCTGGAGGACCGGATCGGCGTGCAGGGTGGCGAAGGGGATCCGCACCGGAGTGGCGGAGGCGCCCGCGCGGCCCGTGAGCGACCAGCCCGAGGTCCAGTCGCCGGACACGCCCAGGTATGCCGAGGCGGGCGCGGCGTCGGCGCCCTCGCCGCCGTAGCGGAAGTCGACCTGCGGGGCGACCTGCACGAAGCCGGAGACGGAGGCGGCCGCCGACGCGGACGTGTTCGCGACGGTCGGAAGGTCGGCCCGCACGTCGAGCCGCAGGCTGCCGAGCGGAACCGTCGCGCCCTGCGGGCCGACGTGCACGCCAGCCGTCTTCGACCAGGAGACGTCGACGTCGGGCAGCAGCTCGTCGACGGCGAACGCGGCCGGGTCGACCGGCACGCTGCCCTTGGCGGTGTCGTCCCCGAGCAGGGCGTTGAGCTGAGCCGGCGCGGTCTGCACCTCGGTGCCCTCGTCGGTCTCGCCGATCACCTTCGTGACCTCGGCGAGGAGCCCGTCCGGCGCACCGGGCGCGGGGGCGCTGGCGATGACGTCGCCGACGGCGGTGCGGTGCGGCGTGGACGACGCGCCTGGCGAGGCCGGGGACGAGGAGGGGACCGAGGGCGTGGAGGAGCTCGTGGAGGAGGGTGCGGTGTCGGAGGCGATGACGGCCCGTCGGGTCTTGCCGTCGTACGAGCTGACGCTGAGCTTCGTCCGATGGGCTCGTCCGTCGGAGTCCCCGGGGTGGGCGGTGGCGGTCGCGGTGCTGCCCGTGGGGGCGGCGGCCACCGCCAGCGAGCGGTCGGCGGCGGAGGCGGCGGTCTCCGCGTCGGCCTGACGGCCGGCTGCCGAGGAGGAGGGTTCGGCCTGCGAGGAGGGGGAGGAGCAGCCCGCGGCGAGGAGGAGGGCGGATACGGCTAAGGCGGGCATGAGGGCACGGGAGTGCCTCGTGCGTGTGCGCAAGGTCGGTCCTGGAGGTGGGGGAGAGGAAGGGGGGACCGGCCTGGCAGCGGATTCCTACTGGCCGGTAACGAGCCATGAGCATGCCATGACCGTCTCCTCACCACTCCGTGATCCGGACACGCTGTGCTGTGACGTATGCCACGGGGTGTGGTGAGGGCCCGGAGGGGGGTCCGGGCCCTCACCCCGCCTCAGTCGCGCACCGGAGTCCGCGTCCTCGCCTCGGACAGCGGCTCGGTCGTGCCGTGGTCGTGCGGCGTCCGGCGCCGTGCCCACCAAGCAGCCAGCGGCTCCGTGTAGCGGGCGGTGAGCGGGCCCACGACGACCAGGATCAGGACGTACGCCGTGGCCAGTGGTCCGAGTGAGGGCTCGACCCCGGCGGTGACCGCCAGCCCGGCGATGACGATCGAGAACTCCCCGCGAGCCACCAGCGCGCCGCCCGCACGCCAGCGCCCCTTGACCGAGATCCCGGACCGCCGGGCCGCCCAGTAGCCGGTGGCGATCTTCGTCGCGGCGGTGACGACCGCCAGCGCGAGGGCGGGCAGCAGGACGGGAGGGATGCTCGCCGGGTCCGTGTGCAGCCCGAAGAAGACGAAGAAGACGGCGGCGAACAGGTCGCGCAGCGGGCTCAGCAGCGTGTGCGCGCCCTCGGCGACCTCCCCGGACAGCGCGATGCCCACCAGGAACGCCCCTACGGCCGCCGACACCTGGAGCTGCTGCGCCACGCCGGCGACCAGGATGGTGAGCCCCAGCACGACGAGGAGCAGTTTCTCCGGGTCGTCGCTCGACACGAACCGGGAGATGACCCGGCCGTAGCGCACCGCCGCGAACAGCACGAGTCCCGCGACGCCCAGCGCGATCGCCAGGGTGACGCTGCCGGCCGCCAGCCCGACCCCGGCCACCAGGGCGGTGACGATGGGCAGGTAGACCGCCATGGCCAGGTCCTCGAGGACCAGCACGCTGAGGATCACCGGGGTCTCCCGGTTGCCGACCCGGCCCAGGTCGCCCAGCACCTTGGCGATCACCCCGGACGACGAGATCCAGGTGACGCCCGCGAGCACCACGGCCGCCACCGGACCCCAGCCCAGCAGCAGCGCGGCGGCCGCGCCCGGCAGGGCGTTGAGGGCGCAGTCGACGAGACCGGCCGGATAGTGGGCCTTGAGGTTGGAGACCAGATCGCTGGCCGTGTACTCCAGGCCGAGCATCAGCAGCAGCAGGATGACGCCGATCTCGGCACCGGTGGCGACGAACTCCTCGCTCGCGCCGAGCGGCAGCAGCCCGCCCTCGCCGAAGGCCAGACCGGACAGCAGGTACAGCGGGATCGGCGAGAACCGGAAACGGGCGGCGAACCGGCCGAGCAGGCCGAGGCCGAGGATGATGGAACCGAACTCGATCAGCAGGACCGCGGAGTGCACTCGATCACTCCCGGCCGAGTATGGCCGCGGCCGCGTCCACACCTTCGCGGGTGCCGATGACGATGAGGGTGTCGCCGCCCGCGAGACGGAAGTCCGGGGCCGGGGACGGGATCGCCTCGGCCCGCCGCAGCACCGCCACGATCGAGGAACCGGTCTCCGTCCGCATCCGGGTGTCGCCCAGCAGCCGCCCGTTCCAGCGCGAGGTGGCCGCCACCTCGATGCGTTCGGCGACCAGTCCGAGGTCCGTGGTGTAGAGCAGGCTCGCGCTGTGGTGGGACGGCATCAGCGCGTCGATCAGCGAGCCCGCCTCGGCTCCGGTCAGCCGTAGGGACTCGGCGCACGACTCGGGGTCGTCCGCCTGGTACAGACCGACCGTCCGCGTGCCGTCGCGGTGGGCCACCACGGACAGGTGGCGCTGCTCCCGCGTCACGAGGTCGTACTGGACTCCGATGCCTGGCAGCGGTGTCGTCCGGAGGCGTGGAGCAGACACGTTTCTTCCCCTTGCTGGTCGTTTGCTGGGCGTTTCATGGTCGTTCCTGGGACGTCAGGGACAGTGCCCAAAACCGCCATGCTGCCATCCACCCGTACGGTGACGACATGGGTGTCGTGACGGATGGACAGGGCCGGCGGTGGGCGGAGAGGCTGGTCACGGCGGTGCCATGGAGAAGCGGCCGGGCCCGGCCCGGGGGCCGACAACACCCGGAAGCCGGAAGGCCTGGAAGGGACGCAGGGGCGGGAGGGGCAGGAGGGGCCGCCGGAAGGGCGGAAAGGGCAGCGCAAGCCGCACGAGCCGCACGAGCCGCAGGAGCCGCACGAGCCGCACGAGCCGCACGAGCCGCACGAGCCGCACGAGCCGCACGAGCCGCACGAGCCGCACGAGCCGCACGAGCCGCACGAGCCGCACGAGCCGCACG
>NZ_JBHWUW010000013.1:39428-112600 GCF_042737245.1 Streptomyces sp. NPDC060002 | reverse complement strand
CCGCACGAGATAAGCGCGTCGGACGAGTCGGACGCATCGGGCGAGTCGGGCGAGGAGGAGCCGCGCACATGTCACTGTTCTGGCGGATCTTCGTGCTCGACGCCGTCGGCCTCGTCGTCGCGGCCGCACTGCTGCTCGGCCCGGTCACCGTCTCCACGCCCATACTGCCGGGCGAGGTCCTCGTCGTGGTCGCGGGTCTGGCCGCGCTGCTGACCGTCAACGCGGTCGTGCTGCGCGTCGGACTGGCCCCGCTGGGGCGGCTGGGACGGGCCATGGCTGACGCCGACCTGCTGCATCCCGGGGCCCGTGCCGTGGTCTCGGGACCGGTCGAGACGGCCGAGCTGATCACGACGTACAACGCGATGCTGGACCGGCTGGAGACCGAGCGCGCCGCCAGCGCGGCCGGGGCGCTGTCCGCCCAGGAGCGAGAGCGCCACCGCATCGCCCGTGAACTCCACGACGAGGTCGGCCAGACCCTCACCGCCGTGCTGCTCCAGCTCAAGCGCGTCGCCGACCGGGCCCCGCAGGACCTGCGCGAGGAACTCGGCCAAGCGCAGGAGGCCACCAGGTCCGGCCTCGACGAGATCCGCCGCATCGCCCGTCGGCTGCGCCCCGGCGTCCTCAACGAACTCGGACTGCTCAGCGCCCTGCGCTCGCTCGCGGGCGAGTTCACCACCCATGGCCTGTCGGTGCGCCACGACCTCCGCGCCGGCCTGCCCCCACTGACCGAGGAGACGGAACTCGTGCTCTACCGCGTGGCCCAGGAGGCCCTCACCAACACCGCCCGGCACTCCGGCGCCGACCGCGCCGAACTCCGCCTGCGCCCGGTCGCCGACGGCGTCGAGCTCCTCGTACAGGACAACGGCAGGGGCCTGGGCGCGGCGGACGGGGAGGGTGCCGGGATCCGGGGGATGCGCGAGCGGGCCCTGCTGATCGGCGCGACCCTCACGGTGTCGTCGAGGGCGGACGGCGACGGCGGGACGGGCATAAGGCTGCGGGCGGCCGCGAGTGCCGGCCGGGCGGACGCACCGGCTCCTGCCGGAGGCCGCTGATGGCGGACGGCACGGCACCGGCCGCACCCGGGTCGGCGACCTCTCCGACCCGGGTCCTGCTCGCCGACGACCACACCCTCGTACGCCGGGGGGTACGGCTCATCCTGGACGGCGAGCCCGACCTGACGGTCGTCGCCGAGGCCGGGGACGGCGCCGAGGCGGTCGAGCGCGCCCGGGCCGGGGACATCGACCTCGCCGTCCTCGACGTGGCCATGCCCCGGATGACCGGGCTCCAGGCGGCCCGTGAACTGTCCCGCCGCCTCCCGGACCTGCGCATCCTCATCCTGACGATGTACGACAACGAGCAGTACTTCTTCGAGGCGCTCAAGGCCGGAGCGGGTGGATACGTCCTGAAGTCGGTCGCCGACCGGGACCTGGTCGAGGCGTGCCGGGCGGTGGTGCGGGACGAGCCGTTCATCTATCCGGGCGCGGAGCGGGCCCTGGTCCGCTCGTACCTGGACCGGTTGCACCGCGGCGACGGTGTCGACGGGCTGCCCGCGCGGCCCATCACCGAGCGCGAGGAGGAGATCCTCAAGCTCGTCGCCGAGGGGCACACCTCCCGGGAGATCGGCGCGCTGCTTTTCATCAGCGCCAAGACGGTGGAACGGCACCGCGCCAACCTCCTGCACAAACTCGGCATGCGCGACCGCCTGGAGCTCACCCGCTACGCGATCCGCGCGGGCCTCATCGATCCGTGACGCCCCGGGCGGGTGCGCCCGTCACTCGTCGATCGCGGTGCCGAAGAGCGCGTCCGTGCCCGATGCGCCGAAGGAGCCGCCGCCGTTCAGCCAGGAGGCGTCGGTGGTGACGCCGGTGGTCGCGGTCGGGAAGGCGATCACCACGCCGTCGCCGGTGTTCTCGCCCGGGGCGGGCGGCCGGCAGCTCGGCGCGGCCGTCCCGGTCGGTGTCGACGAGCCGCCCGCGAAGCCGGCGGGTGCGACGGTGATCGCGGCTCCGGTCACGAGCAGGAAGGTGGGGGCGCCCAGCGAGCGGGTGCCGGTCCCGCGCACAAAGGCAGACGGGCGTTCTTCGGGGAGCGCCTACCCTTGAGCCATGACCAGCAGCAGCGACCGGAGCCTCGCAGTGGACGTTCACACACCCAAGAGCTACGAGATCCGCACCTATGGGTGCCAGATGAACGTCCATGACTCCGAGCGATTGTCCGGGCTGCTCGAAGAAGCCGGGTATGTACGCGCCCCCGAGGGGTCGGACGGCGACGCGGACGTCGTCGTCTTCAACACCTGCGCGGTGCGCGAGAACGCCGACAACCGCCTCTACGGCAACCTCGGCCGGCTCGCGCCGAGGAAGGCGAGCCGTCCCGGGATGCAGATCGCGGTCGGCGGCTGTCTCGCCCAGAAGGACCGCGACACCATCGTGAAGAAGGCGCCCTGGGTGGACGTCGTCTTCGGCACGCACAACATCGGCAAGCTCCCGGTCCTGCTGGAACGCGCGCGCGTGCAGGAAGAGGCCCAGGTCGAGATCGCCGAGTCGCTCGAGGCCTTCCCCTCCACCCTGCCGACACGGCGCGAGAGCGCCTACGCGGCGTGGGTGTCGATCTCCGTCGGCTGCAACAACACCTGCACCTTCTGCATCGTCCCGGCCCTGCGCGGCAAGGAGAAGGACCGCCGTACCGGCGACATCCTCGCCGAGATCGAGGCGCTGGTCGGCGAGGGCGTCTCCGAGATCACCCTGCTCGGCCAGAACGTCAACGCCTACGGCTCCGACATCGGCGACCGCGAGGCCTTCAGCAAGCTGCTCCGCGCGTGCGGCGCGATCGAGGGCCTGGAACGCGTCCGCTTCACCTCCCCGCACCCGCGCGACTTCACCGACGACGTCATCGCGGCCATGGCCGAGACGCCCAACGTGATGCCGCAGCTGCACATGCCCCTCCAGTCCGGCTCGGACACGGTCCTGAAGGCGATGCGCCGGTCCTACCGGCAGGAGCGCTACCTGGGGATCATCGAGAAGGTGCGTGCCGCCATTCCGCACGCGGCGATCACCACCGACATCATCGTGGGCTTCCCCGGCGAGACCGAGGAGGACTTCGAGCAGACCCTGCACGCGGTCCGCGAGGCCCGTTTCACGCAGGCGTTCACCTTCCAGTACTCCAAGCGCCCCGGCACCCCGGCCGCGACCATGGAGAACCAGATCCCCAAGGAGGTCGTGCAGGCGCGCTACGAGCGCCTCGTAGCCCTCCAGGAGGAGATCTCCTGGGAGGAGAACAAGAAGCAGGTCGGCCGCACCCTGGAGCTGATGGTGGCCGAGGGCGAGGGCCGCAAGGACGGCGCCACCCACCGCCTCTCGGGCCGCGCCGCCGACAACCGCCTGGTCCACTTCACCAAGCCGGAGCAGGAGGTGCGCCCCGGCGACGTCGTGACCGTCGAGGTGACGTACGCCGCCCCGCACCACCTCCTGGCCGAGGGCCCCGTCCTGGAAGTGCGCCGCACGCGCGCGGGGGACGCCTGGGAGAAGCGCACCGCCGAGAAGGCGGCGAAGCCGGCCGGCGTCCTGCTCGGCCTGCCCAAGATCGGCGTGCCCGCGCCGCTGCCGGTGGCCGCGGGCAGCGGCTGCGGCTGCGACTGACAGCCGGCGCGACGCCCGGTCGGTAGCCCCGTGGCTCTCGTACGGGGTTACCCTGCCGATCATGCTTGTCGCCGCCGCTGTCTGCCCCTGTCCGCCCCTGCTGGTGCCCGAGGTCGCCGCGGGCGCCGCCGCCGAGCTGGATGCCGCGCGAGCCGCCTGCTCGGACGCGCTGGCCGTGCTGGCCGCCGCCCGGCCGGACCGGCTCGTGGTCGTCGGGCCGGCCGAGCAGTCCGGGCGCGGCCCGCACCCGGAGGGCGGACGGGGTTCGTTCTCCGGCTTCGGGGTGGATCTCGCCGTACGGCTGGGCCGGGCCGGCGGGGACGCACCGTCCGCACGCGAACTGCCGACGTCCCTCGCCGTGGCCGCCTGGCTGCTCGAGCGGACGGGGTGGTCGGCCGCCACCGTCGAGGGGCTCGGTGTCGGGGAACCGCTCGCGGCCGAGCGGTGCGCCGAAGTCGGCCGGGGCATCGGCGCGGCGGCGGAGCGGGTCGCGCTGCTGGTGATGGGCGACGCCAGCGCGTGCCGGACGCTGAAGGCGCCGGGCTATCTCGACGAGCGCGCGGCACCGTTCGACGCCGAGGCCGCTCGGGCGCTCGGCACGGCGGACCTAGCGGCCCTCGAGGCACTGGACGCCGACCTGGCGTACGAGCTCAAGGTCTCGGGCCGGGCGCCCTGGCAGGTGCTGGCGGGCGCGGCCGAGGGCGCCGGGCTGACGGGCGCGCTGCTCTACGAGGACGCGCCTTACGGGGTGGGATACGTGGTCGCGGCCTGGTCATAGGCGGCCGGACGGCGGCGTCGCGGCGGTCCCCGGGGGAACGGCACCCCGCCGGTGAAACGGCGGACGGCCGCGAGCGTCTGCGCTGCGCGGCCGTCCGGCGGTCGATGGGCCGGCGTGAGGTGCTGCTCAGGAGGCCGGCGGGGGAGTGTTCGGCGGGGTGAAGGTGTCGCCGCCCCCGGCGGGTTCGTCCTTGTGCGCGAGCCGGTCCATGGCGCCCTTGGCCTTACCGGTGCCCGACTGGATCCTGTCGCTGTACTTGCCCTTGGTCTTCTCGTCGACAACCTTGGCGGCCTTTTCGAGACCGTGCTGGACCTTGTCCCCGTGCTGTTGCGCGAGGCCCGAGACCTTGCCCTTGGCCGGGGAGAGTTTGGCCTTCAAATTGTCCAAGAGACCCATGGGGCACCTTCCTCGCGGGGGTTCCGTCACGCGCGGGCGGCTTCGCCCGCTTCGCTGTCGGCCGCCTCTTCGGCGGACTGCTGCCGGGGAATCTCGACCCCGTCGGTGGCGGCGACGGCAACCGGTTCCGTCGTCTTTGCCGGCTCCGTCCCGGCGGCGTCTCCGGCCTCCTCGGCCTCGGCCGGCTCCCGGGCCGACGTCGACTCGGCCGTCCGCTCCGCCTCGACGTCGTCGGCCGGCTACCGGCCGACGCGTCGGCGGCGCCCGCCGTCTCCGCCGTCGCCTCCTCCGTCGTCTTCGACCTCCGGAAAATTCGCGCCAATACGCCCATAACCACTCCTTACGGTACTCGTGCAGGCGAAATCCCGCGTTGGCCGGTGCGTCCGTTTGCGCCACCGGAATCACCGCCCCCGCGAAGGGAGACGGGAATCTCGCAACGGGAACGACGTCGGACCGGCGTCGTCACGTAACCCGTTCGAGGGCGGGGGCCGGGGTTTGCGAGACTGGTGCCGTGAGCAGCGCACCCCCCGCCCCCCACGTCATCGCCGTCGTCGGACCGACCGCGGCCGGAAAGTCCGATCTGGGCGTATTTCTGGCCCAACGGCTCGGCGGCGAGGTCGTCAACGCCGACTCCATGCAGCTCTACCGAGGGATGGACATCGGCACCGCCAAGCTGACGCCCGATGAGCGCGGTGGCGTCCCGCACCACCTCCTGGACGTCTGGGACGTGACGGAAACCGCCTCCGTCGCCGAGTACCAGCGGCTGGCCCGCGAGAAGATCGACACCCTGCTCGCCGAGGGCCGTTGGCCGATTCTCGTCGGCGGCTCGGGGCTGTACGTCCGAGGTGCCGTCGACAACCTGGAGTTCCCCGGGACCGACCCCGAGGTCCGGGCCCGGCTAGAGGAGGAGCTCACGCTGCGCGGCTCAGGCGCGCTGCACGCCCGGCTGGCCGCCGCCGACCCCGAGGCCGCGCACGCCATCCTGCCCGGCAACGGCCGCCGTATCGTCCGGGCCCTCGAGGTGATCGAGATCACCGGCAAGCCCTTCACGGCCAACCTGCCCGGTCACGACTCGGTCTACGACACCGTCCAGATCGGGGTCGACGTGGCGCGCCCCGAACTCGACGAGCGCATCGCCCGCCGCGTCGACCGGATGTGGGACGCGGGGCTCGTCGACGAGGTCCGGGCGCTGGAGGCGCGGGGCCTGCGTGAGGGGCGTACGGCCTCGCGCGCGCTCGGCTACCAGCAGGTCCTCACCGCCCTGACCGGCGAGTGCACACAGGACGAGGCGCGCGCCGAGACGGTCCGTGCCACCAAGCGCTTCGCGCGCCGTCAGGATTCGTGGTTCAGGCGCGATCCGCGGGTGCACTGGTTGAGTGGGGCCGCGGCTGACCTCACAGAACTTCCGGAGCTCGCGCTGGCGTTGGTGGAACGACCGGTTACAGCCTGATCACGTCATGGCATCGGGACGCCCAGGCCGTCATCCGGGCAACCGACGCCGTGCCATCATCGAGCTTCGATCGACCAAGTGGAGTCCGAGTTGGGAGGGCGCGTGGCGATGGAGGCCGGCCCTCGCGACACCGCAAAAGGCACCGAGCACCTCACCACCGAGCGTGGTGAACCGGAGCCCGAGGAAGGCCGTCTGAGCCCCGACGGGCCGGACGAGGACGACACCCGCGACGGCGTGAGCGACGACGGGCCCGAGCCCGAGGAGATGTTCGCGGGCGGCCCCGAGGTCGAGGTCGAGCTGCGCCCGCAGCGTCGGCTCCGGATCTGGCAGCTCGCGCCCATCGTGGCGCTGGCCGCGGTCGGCTCCCTGATGTTCGCCTTCCCGCTCGCGTTCGACTTCGGTGACAGCGGCGCCATGATCGCCATGCTCGGGCTGCTGATCTGCTCCTGCGCGGCCGGCTGGGGAACGACGGCCGCGCGCCGAGTGGGTTACACGTGGCCCGGGCTTCCCCAGCGCGGCTCCGGGCGCCGTCCCGACTGGCGGGTCGTCCTCGCGTACGTCGTGATGGTCGCCGCGGTGGTGGCCCTGGCCGTGGGGCGGGTCGCCCGGCTGCGCTGAGCTCCACGCGCGCGGGGAGCTCACCGGCGCCGCCGCCCGGGACGGGCTGTCCTGCCCACCCCGTACGATCGAGGAATGAGCACGCGGATCGCCTTCCTCAAGGGGCACGGCACCGAGAACGACTTCGTGATCGTCCCGGACCCCGAGAACGCCATCGACCTGCCCCCGACCGCCGTCGCCGCCCTGTGCGACCGCCGCGCGGGCATCGGCGGCGACGGGCTGCTGCACGTCGTGCGGTCCGCCGCGCATCCCGAGGCGAAGGACATGGCGGCCGAGGCGGAGTGGTTCATGGACTACCGCAACGGCGACGGCTCCGTCGCGGAGATGTGCGGCAACGGCGTCCGGGTGTTCGCGCGCTACCTCCAGCACGCCGGACTCGTCACCGAGGGCGACCTCGCGGTCGCCACGCGCGGGGGCGTGAAGCGCGTGCACCTCGACAAGGAGGGTGACGTCACCGTCGGCATGGGCAGGGCCCGCCTCCCCGAAGGGGACGTCACGGTGAGCGTCGGCGAGCGCAGCTGGCCCGCGCGGAACGTGAACATGGGCAACCCGCACGCCGTCGCCTTCGTGGCGGACCTCGCGCACGCGGGCGACCTGTTCGCCCCGCCGCCGTTCAGCCCCGCCTCGGCCTACCCGGACGGGGTCAACGTCGAGTTCGTCGTGGACCGCGGCCCACGGCACGTCGCTCTGCGCGTGCACGAGCGCGGGTCCGGCGAGACCCGCTCGTGCGGCACGGGCGCGTGCGCCGTCGCCGTGGCGGCCGCGCGCCGGGACGGCGCCGACCCGGCGGCCACCGGTGTGCCGGCGACGTACGTCGTCGACGTCCCCGGCGGACGTCTGGTGATCACCGAGCGGCCCGACGGCGAGATCGAGATGACCGGGCCCGCAGTGATCGTCGCCACAGGCGAGATCGATCCGAAGTGGCTGGAAACAGTCGCCCGCTGACTCCGTCGAGGCTTGGCATCGGAGGCGGGAGCGGCCTGACGGCCCTGAGGGTCGCATCCCTGGGTCCGGTCGCGGGCTCGAATTCACGATCGAGATCAGGTCAGACGGCTCAAAACCGTAAACCTCTGGTCCTTCGCTCGAATGGGTGATCCGTTTCACGCTCGGCGAGAGGCGGTCAGTCGCGCGTGATGGGCTCGGTAGCATCAAGCACCGGCCCGGACGGGGGACCGTTCACCAGTCCCCTGAGCCGTGTCCGCCCTGGGACACCCCGTCCGCCGGTCCACGCAGCCGGAGGTGCCCATGAGTGCGGAGGCCACGAATCCCGCGACCCCAGGCCCGGTAGTGCCGTCAGCGCCCCGCAGGCGCAGTCGCCCCCGGATCGACCTGCGTCGCCTGGGCCGGGCCGCGCTGCTCGGGCCGGCCTCCCGCGGTCGGGTGCCCGACGCGATCGGTCACGTGGTCGAGGCCCATCGCGCCCACCACCCCGACGCCGACCTGGAACCGCTGCACCGCGCCTATGTGCTCGCCGAGTCCTCGCACCGCGGCCAGATGCGCAAGAGCGGCGAGCCCTACATCACCCACCCGCTCGCCGTGACCCTGATCCTCGCCGAACTCGGCGCGGAGACCACGGCCCTGACGGCCTCGCTGCTCCACGACACCGTCGAGGACACCGATGTGACGCTCGATCAGGTCGGTGAGGAGTTCGGCGCCGAGGTGCGCTATCTCGTCGACGGCGTCACGAAGCTGGAGAAGGTCGACTACGGCGCGGCCGCCGAGCCCGAGACCTTCCGCAAGATGCTCGTCGCCACCGGCAACGACGTCCGGGTGATGTCGATCAAACTCGCCGACCGGCTGCACAACATGCGCACCCTCGGCGTGATGCGCCCCGAGAAGCAGGAACGCATCGCCAAGGTCACCCGCGACGTCCTCATCCCGCTCGCCGAGCGCCTCGGTGTCCAGGCACTCAAGACCGAGCTGGAAGACCTCGTCTTCGCGATCCTGCACCCCGAGGAGTACAAGCACACCCGCGAACTGATCGTCGACAACGCCTCCCGCGCGGACGACCCCCTTGCGGAGTTCGCCGAGGCGATGCGCACGGTCCTGCGCGACGCCGACATCCAGGCCGAAGTCCTCATCCGGCCACGGCACTTCGTCTCCGTGCACCGCTCGTCCCGCAAGCGCGGCCGCATGCGGGGCGCGGACTTCGGCCGGCTGCTGGTGCTGGTGAACGAGGACGCCGACTGTTACGCCGTCCTGGGCGAACTGCACACCTGTATGACGCCGGTCGTCTCGGAGTTCAAGGACTTCATCGCCGTTCCCAAGTTCAACCTGTACCAGTCGCTGCACACCGCCGTCGCCCGCGAGGACGGTCAGGTCGCCGAAGTCCTCATCCGCACCCACCAGATGCACAAGGTCGCCGAGGCCGGCGTCATCGCCCTCGGCAATCCCTACACGGCTCCCGCGGAGGAGCAGGCCCGGGGGAGAGTCCCGGCGGACGAGGAACGTGTCGACCCGACCCGGCCCGGCTGGCTCTCCCGCCTCCTGGACTGGCAGGAAGCCGCGCCCGACCCCGACACCTTCTGGTCCACCCTGCGCGAGGACCTCGCCCAGGACCGCGAGATCACCGTCTACCGTCCCGACGGCGGCACGCTCGGCCTGCCCGAGGGAGCCACCTGCGTCGACGCCGCGTACGCGCAGTACGGCGAGGACGCCCACGCCTGCATCGGCGCCCGGGTGAACGGCCGTCTGGCGACCCTGAGCACCGTCCTGCGGGACGGCGACACCGTCCAGCTCCTCATGGGCCAGGACCCCGCCTCGGAGCCCTCCAGGGAGTGGCTGGAGCACGCCCACACCCCCGCCGCCCGCATCGCCATCCAGCGGTGGCTGGCGACGCACCCCGCCCCGGCCGAGCACGAGGGCGCGGCGACGGCACAGGACTCCGGCGCCGCCAAGGCCGCCGAGGCGACCGCCCGTTCCGCGGCCGACACGGCCACGCCGGACGCCCCCGCCTCGCGGCCCGGCGCCGCGGTCACCGTCGTCGACCGGCCCGACGCGAGCGTCCGGCTCGCCGGGTGCTGCACGCCCGTGCCCCTCGACGAGGTCACCGGCTTCGCGGTGCGCGGGGGAGTGGTGACCGTGCACCGCGCCGAGTGTTCCGCCGTGGCGCGCATGGCGAACGCGGGGCGCGAAGAGGTCGACGTGCGCTGGGGCGACACCACCGGATGCCGGGTCACCCTGGTCGCCGAATCGTTCGGCCGCCCCCATCTGCTCGCCGACCTCACCGAGGCCATGGCGCTGGAGGGCGCCGAGATCGTCTCCGCGACGGTCGAGCCGCCGAGCCAGCAGCGGGTGCGCCACACGTACACCGTGCAACTCCCGGACGCCGGCCACCTGCCCACCCTCATGCGCGCCATGCGGAACGTGCCCGGGGTCTACGACGTGGGCCGCGCGCAGCATCACGCGCCCGCCTCTCCGGAGCCGGCGTAGACGGTGGGCACGCGCGCGCGTGGCTGAGCCGCGCCGCGCTCCACGCGCGCGTGGAGCGAAGGTGCGTCGCGCAGGCGCCCTCCCGGGCGTCAGGCACGGGCGCGTGCGCAACCCGTTCGAGTGGGCCGGGCGCGCGTCGCCGACGCGACGGACGTGCGCGCTGGTAGCGGTGGTGCATGCTGCTCACCCCTCGCGCCCGGCTGAAATCCGCGCTCCTCGCCTCGGCCGTCTCCGTCTGCCTCGTCGCCGCGAGCGCCCCGGCGGCCCCGCTCGGCGTCGGCGACCGCCTTTTCCCGTACCTGGGCAACCCGGGGTACGACGTCGCCTCGTACGACCTGGCCTTCACCTATACCGGCACGAACACCGAGCCCCTCCAGGCGGTCACCACCATCGACGCCTGGACCACCACCGCCCTGGACCGGATCAACCTCGACTTCGCCCAGGGCAAGGTCGAATCCGTCGAGGTCGACGGCGCACCCGCGACCTTCGCCGGCGCCGGCGACGACCTGGTGGTCACCCCGGAGAACCCGCTGCCCGCCGGCAGCTGGATGCGGATCACCGTGCGGCACACCAGCGATCCCGTGAGCACCGACGGCCGGGACGGCGGCTGGGTGCGGACCGCGGACGGCCTCGCCATGGCCAACCAGGCGGACGCCGCGCACCTGGTCTTCCCGTGCAACGACCACCCCTCCGACAAGGCGATGTTCACCGTCCGGATCACCGCTCCCAACGGCTACACGGCCGTCGCGGGCGGGCTGCCGACCGGGGTCGAGCGGGCCGACAAGGCCACCACCTGGACCTACCGCACCCAGCACCCCATGGCCACCGAGCTCGCCCAGGTGTCCATCGGCCGTTCCACGGTCGTGCACCGCGAGGGGCCGCACGCACTGCCCGTACGCGACGTCGTGCCCACCAAGGACCGCGAACTCCTCGAACCGTGGCTGAAGAAGACCCCGGACCAGATCGCCTGGATGGAGGGCAAGGTCGGCCCCTACCCCTTCGAGACGTACGGCCTGCTCATGGCCGAGGCCTCCACCGGGTTCGAACTCGAGACGCAGACCCTCTCCCTCTTCGAGAGGGACATCTTCACCGAGCCCGGCTACCCCAAGTGGTACGTCGAGTCGATCATGGTGCACGAGCTGTCCCACCAGTGGTTCGGCGACAGCGTAAGCCCGCGCACCTGGTCCGACCTGTGGCTGAACGAGGGACACGCCACCTGGTACGAGGCGCTGTACGCCGAGGAGAAGGCGGGGCGCACCCTGGAGGCGCGGATGAAGGCGGCGTACGGAGTCTCCGACCGCTGGCGCTCCACGGGCGGCCCGCCGGCGCAGCCCAAGGCCCCCAACCCCGGCCAGAAGATCAGCATCTTCCGGCCCAACGTCTACGACGGCGCGGCCCTCGTCCTCTACGCCCTGCGCCAGGAGATCGGCCGGACCGCGTTCGAGCACCTGGAGCGGGTGTGGGTCCACAACCACCGGGACTCCACGGCGACCACGGCCGACTTCGAGCGCCTCGCCCAGGAGATCTCCGGACGCGATCTGGCCCGGTTCTTCAAGGACTGGCTGTACGGCGAGAAGACCCCGTCGATGCCCGGCCACCCGGACTGGAAGCCGGCGGCACCGGCCGCCGGGGGAGAACCGAAGGCCGCGCCGAAGGTCGCCCCGCCCGCTCGGCGGGCCGCGAAATAAGGCCGTGACGAGACGGGCCGTACCGTGCGACCATCGTGAGGTCGGTGCGGCGCGGGACACGGGAATCTCCCGGGTTGCTCGCGCGTTGACCATCACGAAGGCCCCTGTACCGGCATCCAACGACGTAAGGACCCAATGACCTCCTCTTCTTCCCCTTCCCAGGACACCCAGCGCGTTGCGCACGCCTACCCCGAAGGTCTCCGGGCCGATGCCCTGATGGAAGAGGACGTCGCCTGGAGCCACGAGATCGACGGAGACCGGGACGGCGACCAGTTCGACCGCTCCGAGCGCGCGGCCCTACGCCGCGTGGCGGGCCTCTCCACCGAACTCGAGGACGTCACCGAGGTCGAGTACCGCCAGCTCCGTCTGGAGCGGGTCGTGCTCGTCGGCGTCTGGACCACGGGAACCGCACAGGACGCGGACAACTCCCTCGCGGAGCTGGCCGCCCTCGCGGAGACGGCCGGCGCGCTCGTGCTCGACGGCGTCATCCAGCGCCGTGACAAGCCCGACGCGGCCACTTACATCGGCTCCGGCAAGGCCGCGGAGCTGCGCGACATCGTGCTCGAGACGGGCGCGGACACCGTCATCTGCGACGGTGAGCTCAGCCCCGGCCAGCTGATCCACCTCGAGGACGTCGTCAAGGTCAAGGTCATCGACCGTACGGCCCTGATCCTGGACATCTTCGCCCAGCACGCCAAGTCCCGAGAGGGCAAGGCGCAGGTCGCGCTCGCGCAGATGCAGTACATGCTGCCGAGGCTGCGCGGCTGGGGTCAGTCGCTCTCCCGGCAGATGGGCGGCGGCAAGGGCGGCGGCCTCGCCACCCGTGGCCCCGGTGAGACCAAGATCGAGACGGACCGGCGCCGGATCCGCGAGAAGATGGCGAAGATGCGCCGGGAGATCGCGGACATGAAGACCGGCCGCGAGATCAAGCGCCAGGAGCGCAAGCGCCACAAGGTGCCGTCCGTCGCCATCGCGGGCTACACCAACGCCGGAAAGTCGTCGCTGCTCAACCGCCTCACGGGCGCGGGCGTCCTGGTCGAGAACTCCCTGTTCGCGACCCTGGACCCGACCGTGCGCCGGGCGGAGACCCCGAGCGGCCGCCTGTACACGCTGGCCGACACGGTCGGTTTCGTCCGGCACCTGCCGCACCACCTGGTCGAGGCGTTCCGCTCCACCATGGAGGAGGTCGGCGAGTCCGACCTGATCCTGCACGTGGTGGACGGCTCGCACCCGAACCCGGAGGAGCAGCTGGCCGCCGTACGCGAGGTGGTCCGCGACGTCGGCGCCACCGGCGTGCCCGAGATCGTCGTGATCAACAAGGCGGACGCGGCCGACCCGCTGACGCTCCAGCGGCTCATGCGGATCGAGAAGCGCTCCATCGCGGTCTCGGCCCGCACCGGCCAGGGCATCGACGAGCTGCTCGCGCTGATCGACAACGAGCTGCCGCGGCCGTCGGTCGAGGTGGAGGCGCTCGTGCCGTACACCCACGGCGGCCTGGTCGCCCGCGCCCACACCGAGGGCGAGGTGATCTCCGCGGAGCACACGGCGGAGGGAACCCTGCTGAAGGTGCGGGTGCACGAGGAGCTTGCGGCGGACCTCGCGCCGTACGTACCGGCTCCGCTCGCCTGAGCCGTCGCGGCCGGCTGAACGCCCGAAGGCCCGCTCCTGCTTGCCGCAGGGGCGGGCCTTCGGCGTGCTCGGTTCACTCACCGCCGTACGTCTTGCTCATGTTCTCGTAGAGCGCCTCGGCCTCCGGGCCGAGCTGGGGCCCCGCCAGCCAGCTGTTGTCGGCCGGGCCGATCGAGGTGTTGGAGACCAGTTCGGTCCTGCCGTCCACCATCCGGAACCAGCCGCCGCCGGAGGAACCGCCGGTCATCGTGCAGCCGATGCGGTACATCGTCGGCAGCGACGGGTCGAGTGAGAACCGCCCGGGCCGGTCGAGGCACTTGAACATCTTCAGCCCGTTGTAGGGCGGTGCCGCCGGGTAGCCCCAGGCGCCCATCGCGGCGACCTCGGTCGCGGACGGTGCGGAGAAGTCCACGTCCAGCGCCCCGCCGACCGTCTCCTCCAGCGACTTGGAGCCCTGCTCCGGCGTCACGTGCAGCACGGCGTAGTCGTACGCGGCTCCCGCGCCGCCCGTGTCCGAGCCGCCGGCGATCCACTCGTTCGAGGTCGACGCCCAGTCGGCCCACCAGTTGCCGTAGGGGGCGGTCTCCGCCGCCGTGGCGTCATCGAGCTGGGCCTCGGTCCTGCCGAGATCGTTGTAGGCCGGCACGAAGACGAGGTTGCGGTACCAGCCACCTTCGCCCCCTGCGTGCGCACAGTGCCCGGCCGTCCACACGAGGTTGGACCTGCCCGGGTGGTTCACGTCCTTGACGACCGTGCCGGAGCAGACCCTCGTGCCCTCGGGCGCGTCGAAGAAGACCTTGCCGACCGGGGCCGCGTTCTCGTGGTACGGCGTCTTCTCGGCCTCCGCCTTCACGGCAGTCGGATCCGGATCGCTGACGCCCTGGTCGGCGGCCGCGTCCTTCGTGGTGACGGTCTTGTCCGCCTCCTCAGCGGTCCGCATCCGCTCGGGCTTCCACAGCCCCTCGATCACCGGATTGACGAAGTCCTCGGCCGCGCTGAGCCACTTGTCCTTGTCCCAGTCCTGCCAGCCGCCGTCGGCCCACCTGTCGACGTCGACGCCGTGCTTCGCGAGCTTGTCGGCGATGTCGGCCGGGACCCGGACCCTGCTGTCGCCGGAGCCGGTGGCCGTCCCGGAGGCGGTGGCGCGGGCTTCGGTGCCGTCGGAGCCGCTGCACGCGGCCGTCGTGCGGTGACGAGCCCGGCCGCGAGCAGGGTGCGCCGTCGGCCGTGTGGGCGCGCGACGGGCGTACGTGTGGAACGCATGGTGCGATGTCCCCCGTTGAAGCGTGTGTATGCGAAGCGTGCGCATGTGAAGCGGGTGAAGGTGAAGCGGGTGGAGCGTTGAACGGTGAGGTGACCCTGGGATGTCATGCGCCTGACAGGCAAAGTGTCGCGTCGATGTGGCGCCCGCCCGCGGGCAACACCCCACTATGCCCGTGGAATTCAGGACGATCGGCGGTGGGACGGTGAAGGTTCCCCGACAGGCGTCCCACCACCGATCAAGCTACTGACCGGCGAACTTGTCGCTCACCGAGTCGTACACACCCTTGGCCACGTCACCCAGCCGCGGCCCCGCGAGCCAACCCGCGTTCACCGGGCCGATCGAGGTGTTGGACACCAGCGAGGGCTTCCCGTCCGCCCCCGCCGCAACCCAGCCGCCGCCCGACGAACCACCGGTCATCGTGCAGCCGATCCGGTACATCGTCGGGTCGGAGGAGCTCAGCGAGAACCGCCCCGGCTTGTCCTGGCACTGGTAGAGCTTCTGCCCGTCGTACGGTGCCGCCGCCGGGTAGCCGGTCGCGGTGATGCTGCTCACCTTCGGCACCGCGGGAGCGTTGAAGTTCACCGGGAGAGCCGAACCGACCGTCTCCTCCAGGGACTTGCCCGTACCGCCCTCCTCCGGCGTCACATGAATGACGGCGTAGTCGTACGAGGCACCGTCACCGCCGGTCTGCCCGCCCTGCGCGATCCACTGGTCGGACGTCTTCGTCCAGTCGCCCCACCAGACCCCGTACGGAGCCGCCTGCTCCTTGGTGGCCGTCTCCAACTGCTCGGCCGACATGCCCGAGTCGTTGTACGACGGCACGAACGCGATGTTGCGGTACCAGCCGCCACCCTTGCCGGCGTGCACGCAGTGGCCGGCCGTCCACACCAGGTTGGACTTGCCGGGGTGTGCCGGGTCCTTCACGACCGTCGCCGAGCAGACCATCGTGCCCTCGGGGGAGTCGAAGAACACCTTGCCCGCCTCGGCGGCGTTCTCGTGGTACGAGGGCGAAACGGCCTTCGCGTCCACCGCCTGCGGCGTCGCGTCGGTCACGCCCTGGTCACCGGAGAGGTCGTTCTCGTCGACGCTCCGGTCCGGGTCCTCGGCCTCCCGCATCCGGTCCGGGTCCCACAGCCCCTCGATGATCGGGTTGACGTAGTCCTGCGCCTCACGCAGCCAGTCGTCCTTGTCCCAGTTCTTCCAGGCGCCGTTCTTCCACTTGTCGAGGTCGATCCCGTGCTCTTTGAGCCTGTCCTTGATGTCGTCCGGGATCGTGATCTTGCCGTCGCCGCCGGTCGACGCCGTCGCTTCGGTCTGGCTGCCCGCGTCGGTGTCGCCCGAATCACAGGCGGTCGCGGTGAGCGCGAGCACCGAGGCGAGGGCCACAGCGCCGAGTACGGGGGAGGTTCTGCGGCGCGCGTTCCTCCCCCGCCGAGCGGTGAACGACGGCCGTATGGATCGCATGATCTGACTCCCCCTGCTGTCAACGAACTTGAAGTACCGGCCGCCCCCGCGAAGTGGAACTCATGGTGATCTCACACCGAGTTCAAGCGGGTCTCACGGCCATGTGTGATGCCACCACACGATATGCGGTCGCCGCCGGGGACTCCCGACCGAATGGCAACTGTTCCGCCACAGACCACCGACGAGACCGGACAGCAGGGGGATCGCAACGGTCGACGTGGGGCGCGCGGGCGTCGGCGCGGGCACGGTCATTCTCGTCACGACCCGTAACCAGCACGGCCGTTCGGTGTTGGTAGCGATAGGAGCTGTTGTCTGTGCTCGCCCTTCGACCGGTGGGAGGACAGGGGAGGCGTGGCCATGACCGAGCCAGTACCCGAGGAGGCCCCTTCGGGGCATACCACCGCGACTCGCCCCGACGGAGCCTCTGGCGCCGGGTCTTGTGTCGAGGGAGCCCTCGTCGCCGGAGCGGCCGCGGCGAGGGGCGGGACGGGCGGCCGGCCCGCGCACGAGGGGATCCTGCGGCGTCAGTCCGCTCGCGAGTCCGCGGCGCGCACCTACGCCCGTGCCCTGCCGATCGTGCCGGTACGCGCACGCGGGCTGACCATCGAGGGCGCGGACGGCCGCCGCTATCTGGACTGTCTCTCGGGCGCCGGAACGCTCGCGCTCGGACACAACCATCCCGTCGTGCTGGAGGCCATCCGCAAGGTCCTCGACTCGGGGGCGCCCCTGCACGTCCTCGACCTCGCCACCCCGGTCAAGGACGCCTTCATCACCGAACTGTTCCGGACGCTGCCGTCCGGTCTCGCCGACCACGCGCGCGTGCAGTTCTGCGGACCGGCCGGTACGGACGCCGTAAAGGCCGCCCTCGAACTGGTCCGGGCCGCCACCGGCCGCACCGGTGTCCTGGCCTTCGCCGGTGCCGACCACGGGATGACCGCAGGATCGCTCGAAGCCTCCGGGGGCGCCTTCGACGTGCGGGTGGCGCGACTGCCCTACCCGCAGGACTACCGCTGTCCGTTCGGCGTCGGTGGCGAGCCCGGCGCCGAACTCGCCGCCCGCTGGACCGAGTCCGTCCTCGACGATCCAAAGTCGGAGGTACGGCACCCCGCCGGGATGATCCTCGAACCGGTCCAGGGCGAGGGCGGTGTGATTCCCGCGCCGGACGGGTGGATGCGGCGTATGCGGCAGATCACGGCCGAGCGCGCGATCCCGCTGATCGCCGACGAGGTTCAGACGGGCGTGGGCCGCACCGGCGCCTTCTGGGCCGTGGAACACAGCGGGGTCGTCCCTGACGTGATGGTCCTGTCCAAGGCCATCGGAGGCAGCCTGCCGCTCGCCGTCATCGTCTACCGTGACGCCCTCGACGTCTGGCGACCCGGCGCCCACGCGGGCACGTTCCGTGGAAACCAGCTCGCCATGGCCGCCGGTACGGCAACCCTCGCCTACGTCCGCGAGAACCGCCTCGCCGAGCGCGCGGCCACCCTGGGAGCCCGCATGATGGGCCAACTCAGCCGTCTCGCCCAGGACTTCCCGTGCATGGGAGACGTGCGGGGTCGCGGGCTGATGCTCGGGGTCGAGATGGTGGATCCCGAAGCGCAAAGCGGGTCCGGCGCGATCGGCGCCCCACAGGTCGTCGCGCAGGCCGGTGACGAGCCCGGCACGTCGGCCTGCGGTGTCCATGCCCATGACGTCACGCCCCGCCCGACGCCGCTTTCGACTCCCGGGCACGCTCCCTGTCCCGCCGCCCCCGCGCTGGCCGCCGCCGTCCGACGGGAGTGCTTGCGGCGGGGCCTGATCGTCGAACTCGGTGGCCGGCACACCAGCGTCGTACGGCTGCTGCCGCCCTTGACGATCACCGACGAGCAGGCAGCCGCGGTACTCGACCGACTGGCGGACGCGATGGCGGCGGTGTCCCGCAACCACATCCGCGATGCGGGCCGGAGGGTGCCCGATCAGCCGAACCATCAATCCCAGCCCCAGCCCCAGCCCCAGCCCCAGCCCCAGCCCCAGCACCAGCCCGAGCACCAGCCCGAGAGCCAGAGCCTGTCGGGTCGGCCGCCCGGTACGGACCGGCGCCAGGGCGGCCACGCCGAGTGGGCGGGGTAGTCCCGGGCAGCCCCGGGGGCAACCGCCGGCGCATCCACGCGACCGCGACCACGGGCGTCGGCGGTACCGGTATGGAGCTCCCCGGCGGTGTGCGACGCCCAGGCGACCCACGAGCGCGCGAGCTCCATGCCGTCGCCCGCGCGCGGCCGATCCCACGACTCCACGAGGAACGACCTTGACCACCTCATCCCACCAGTCCACCTCCCTCACGTCCCCCGTCCCCCGCCAACAGGGAAACGCCGTCCACGTGGCGTCGCCGAGCCGCGCCGCCGATCTCCTGGACCACCCCGATCCGCACACGGCGGCCGACGCGGCTGCCGTGGAGAACCTGTTGCGCTGCTGGGTGCGCGAGACGGGCTTGGCGGCACCGCATGACGGCGTCCTCCGCGTGCCGCTGCCCGCCAGCGGCATCACCCTGCTCATCCCCGTCCACTACTGGTCCCCGACCGGCTGGCACCGCTTCGGCCTCCCGTGCCTGGCCGGCACACCCGAGCAGTCACCGCCCGCCGACGCCGTCACGGTCGCGGCCCTGTTGGCCCGCGAGACGCTTCGGGACGGTGGCCCGTCCGGCGGGTCCGCCGAAGCCGTGGCGGCGGCCGACGCGGACGCCCTACCGGAGGAG
Organism: Streptomyces sp. NPDC060002; assembly: GCF_042737245.1. Taxonomy (NCBI): domain Bacteria; kingdom Bacillati; phylum Actinomycetota; class Actinomycetes; order Kitasatosporales; family Streptomycetaceae; genus Streptomyces; species Streptomyces sp. NPDC060002. Next base: position 93,518 of record NZ_JBHWUW010000013.1, on the reverse strand, counting down.
CGCGCCACCGCTGCCGACCCGATGCCCTGTCCCGCTCCCATGAACATGAGCGGCGAAGGCATTGACCTCGTCGCCCGCGTCGCCGACTCCGTCCGTCGTACCGCGGTGTTCATCGGCGAGCGCCGGGAGCGCCCCGGCGACGAATCCGACCTGTTCCTGACCGCCGAACAGGCGCTGCTGCTCGGGCATCCGCTGCACCCGACGCCGAAGAGCCGGGAAGGCCTCTCGGACGGCGAAGCGCGCCTGTACTCGCCGGAGTCGCGTGGCTCCTTCCCTCTTCGCTGGCTCGCTGTCGCTCCTTCCGTGGTCGCCACCGATTCCGCCTGGACCGAAGGCGGTCGTCCTGTCCCCGCCGCCCGGTTGACGGCCCGACTCGGCGGTGCCGACCTGCCGTTGCCGACCGGGTTCGCCGCCCTGCCGGTGCACCCATGGCAGCTGCGCGAGGCGCGGCACCGTCCCGGGGTCGAGGCCCTGTTCGACGCCGGACTCCTCCAGGACCTGGGCGCCCATGGCCCTTCGTGGCATCCGACCTCCTCCGTACGCACCGTCCACCGGCCCGGATCGCCCGCGATGCTGAAACTGTCGCTGGGTCTGCGCATCACCAACTCCCGTCGTGAGAACCTCCGCAAAGAACTCCACCGTGGTGTCGAGGTACACCGTCTTCTCCGCGCGGGTCTGGCCAAGCAGTGGCAGGCGGCCCACCCGGATTTCGACATCGTCCGAGATCCGGCCTGGCTCGCGGTCGACGGCGCCGACGGCCTCCCGCTGACAGGCCTCGACGTGATGATCCGGCACAACCCGTTCGCTCCGGCGGACGACGTCTCCTGCATCGCCGGTCTCGTCGCACCCCGGCCGGACTCGGCTTCCGCCCACCGCTCCCGGCTGACCGCGATCGTCGGGCACCTCGCCGCGCGGACAGGCCGGCCGCCGTCGGCTGTCGCCGCCGAGTGGTTCCTGCGCTACCTGGAGCAGGTCGTCCGCCCCGTCCTGTGGCTCGACGGTGAGGCGGGGATCGCCCTGGAGGCGCATCAGCAGAACACGCTCCTCCTCCTGGACCCCGACGGCTGGCCCGCCGGCGGTCGCTACCGGGACAACCAGGGCTACTACTTCCGAGAGTCCAGCCGCGCGGAACTCGAAGCCCGACTGCCCGGTATCGGGGAACGCAGCGACACCTTCGTGTCCGACGACGTCACCGACGAGCGCTTCGCCTACTACCTGGGCATCAACAACGTGCTCGGACTCATCGGCGCGTTCGGTTCCCAGCGGCTCGCCGACGAGCAACTGCTGCTCGCCGCCTTCCGGCGCTTTCTCGCCGACGCCGCCTCCGGCCCCCGCCGGCTGAGCGGTTCCCTGCCCGCCCGGCTGCTCGACTCGCCCCGCCTGCGCTGCAAGGCCAATCTGCTGACCCGGTTGCACGGCCTCGACGAACTCGTCGGCCCCGTGGACACGCAGTCCGTCTACGTCACCATCGCCAACCCCCTGTGCTCCTGAGCCGGCACTCCACCGGCCACCGGTCCCTGCCTTCCTCCGGAGTCCATGCCCCACCCGACCTGCTGAGAGGAGCTGCCATGGCTCCCGTCCGGACAGCCGCCGAAAGCCGTACCCCTTCCCCCGCAGCCGATCTGCTCGACCGCGTCGGCGCCTGGGGGGCCACCGCCACTCCGGCAGGTGCGTTCCACCTGGTCCCCGTACAGGTCGAGAGGGACCTCGGTCTCGTCGGCCGGTGGATGAACGACCCCGATGTCGCGGCGTTCTGGGAACTGGCGGGACCCGAATCCATGACGGCGCGACACCTGCGTCGCCAACTCGCCGGCGACGGGCGCAGCGTCCCCTGCCTAGGGGTGCTGGAGGGCCGGCCCATGAGCTACTGGGAGATCTACCGGGCAGACCTCGACCCGCTGGCCTGCCACTATCCGGCCCGACCGCACGACACCGGCATCCACCTGCTCATCGGCGGTGACGCCGATCGCGGGCGAGGCCTTGGCAGCCGTCTGCTCAGAGCCGTCGCCGACCTGGTCCTCGACAGGAGGCCCGCTTGTGCCCGTGTCGTCGCCGAACCCGACCTTCGCAACACTGCGTCCATCGCCACCTTCCTGAGCGCGGGCTTCCGGTTCCTCACAGAGGTCGACCTGTCCACCAAGCGGGCCGCCCTCATGGTCCGGGACCGGATCCCGCGTGATTCGTCATAACGGTGTGTAATCACGCCGTCACATCTGGAACGCCTCTCGTGACGCATCAGTTCCCGACCCCCGCCGGAGCCCGGCTCTCCCGCCCCCACCGAGAAACCCACCGCCTTGATCCATTCCCTCTCGTCCGCCTTGACCACACGTTTGTCAGTGCCGCGCCGTAGGGTGGTCGCGCTATGACGAAGCCCTCACTCCCCGAACTCCTGCACGCTGCTGTCACCGCTGTCGGCGGCACGGAGCGTCCCGGCCAGGTGACCATGGCCGAAGCCGTCGCCGAGGCGATCGACGACGGATCCCATCTGCTGGTCCAGGCCGGCACCGGCACCGGTAAGTCGCTCGGTTACCTCGTGCCCGCACTCGCGCACGGGGAGCGCGTCGTGGTCGCGACCGCCACGCTGGCCCTGCAGCGCCAGCTCGTGGAGCGGGACCTGCCGCGTACGGTCGACGCGCTGCACCCGCTGCTGCGCCGTCGCCCGGAGTTCGCGATGCTCAAGGGCAGGTCGAACTACCTGTGCCTGCACCGACTCCATGAAGGAGTCCCGCAGGACGAGGAGGAGGGCCTCTTCGACCAGTTCGAGGCGGCCGCACCCACCAGCAAGCTGGGCCAGGACCTGCTCCGGCTGCGGGACTGGTCGGACGAGACCGAGTCCGGTGACCGGGATGACCTCACGCCGGGTGTCTCCGACCGGGCCTGGGCGCAGGTGTCGGTGTCCTCCCGCGAGTGTCTGGGAGCCACGAAGTGCGCCTACGGCGCCGAGTGCTTCGCGGAGCTGGCCCGCGAGCGCGCCAAGCTCGCCGAGGTCGTGGTCACCAACCACGCACTGCTCGCCATCGACGCCATCGAGGGTGCGCCGGTCCTTCCGCAGCACGAGGTGCTGATCGTCGACGAGGCGCACGAGCTGGTCTCGCGGGTCACCGGTGTGGCCACCGGCGAGCTCACTCCCGGCCAGGTCAACCGGGCCGTACGCCGGGCGGCGAAGCTGGTCAACGAAAAGGCCGCCGACCAGCTCCAGACCGCCGCCGAGGGCTTCGAGCGGATCATGGAACTGGCGCTGCCTGGCCGTCTGGAGGAGGTTCCGGAGGATCTCGGGTACGCCCTCATGGCGCTGCGTGACGCCGCGCGGACCGTCATCTCGGCCATCGGCGCGACCCGCGACAAGTCCGTCCAGGACGAGGACGCGGTCCGCAAGCAGGCCCTCGCGTCCGTGGAGAGCGTGCACGATGTGGCGGAGCGGATCGTCAACGGCTCCGAGTACGACGTCGTCTGGTACGAGCGGCACGACCGTTTCGGCGCCTCTGTGCGTGTCGCGCCCATGTCCGTCTCGGGCCTGCTGCGGGAGAAGCTCTTCGCCGACCGCTCCGTGACCCTGGCCTCGGCGACCCTGAAACTGGGCGGGGACTTCAACGGTGTGGGTGCCTCGATGGGACTGGCCCCGGAGGGCACCGAGGGCGAGGACGTCCCGCAGTGGAAGGGCATCGACGTGGGGTCGCCCTTCGACTACCCCAAGCAGGGCATCCTCTATGTGGCCAAACACCTGTCGCGTCCCGCGCGGGACGGCGACCGCGGCGACATGCTGGACGAACTGACCGAGCTGATCCAGGCGGCCGGCGGACGCACCCTCGGCCTGTTCTCCTCCATGCGGGCCGCGCAACTCGCCGCCGAAGAACTGCGCACGCGTGTACCTGAGTTCCCGATCCTGCTCCAGGGCGAGGAGACACTCGGTGAGCTGATCAAGAACTTCGCGGCGGATCCGAAGACATGCCTTTTCGGCACGCTGTCGCTCTGGCAGGGTGTCGACGTGCCGGGTGCCAGCTGCCAGCTGGTCGTCATGGACAAGATCCCGTTCCCGCGCCCGGACGACCCGCTGATGAGCGCCCGCCAGAAGGCGGTGGAGGATGCCGGCGGCAACGGTTTCATGGCCGTCGCGGCCACCCATGCGGCGCTGCTGATGGCCCAGGGTGCGGGCCGACTGGTACGGGCGTCGGGGGACCGTGGTGTGGTCGCCGTACTGGACCAGCGGCTGGCGACGGCCCGCTACGGGAGCTATCTGAAGGCGTCCCTGCCGGACTTCTGGTACACGACGGACCGCAATCAGGTTCGCAAGTCGCTCGCGGCGATCGATGCGATGGCCAAGCAGGCGGAGGCACAGTGAAGGAGGGGGCCGTTCCGCCGCCGGCCCCCTCCTTCATGGTTCAGCTCTGGCACAGCACAGGGCCCCGGAATCGGCGCAGGGATTCCGGGGCCCAGTTTCAGGGAGCGGACGGAGGCGTCCCGTCCGCCGCCGTACTCAGATGCGACGGAGTACGGCCACCACCTTGCCGAGGATGGTCGCGTCGTCGCCCGGGATCGGCTCGTAGGCCGAGTTGTGCGGGAGGAGCCACACATGGCCGTCCTCGCGCTTGAACCGCTTGACGGTGGCCTCGCCGTCCAGCATCGCGGCCACGATGTCGCCGTTCTCGGCGACGGGCTGGCGGCGGACGGTGACCCAGTCGCCGTCGCAGATCGCGGCCTCGATCATCGAGTCGCCGACGACCTTCAGCACGAACAGCTCGCCGTCGCCCACCAGCTGCCTCGGGAGGGGGAAGACGTCCTCGACCGACTCCTCGGCGAGGATCGGGCCACCGGCGGCGATGCGGCCGACCAGCGGGACGTACGACGCGGCGGGCTTGCCGGCGGTGTCCGTGGGCTGCGCGGAGCTGGCCTGGTCGGAACCTCGCACCTCGTAGGCGCGGGGCCGGTGCGGGTCCCTGCGCAGGAAGCCCTTCCGCTCCAGTGCCATCAGCTGGTGGGCGACCGAGGACGTGCTGGACAGGCCGACCGCCTGACCGATCTCCCGCATGGACGGCGGGTAGCCGCGCCGCTGTACGGAGTCCCTGATGACCTCGATCACTCGGCGCTGCCGGTCGGTGAGTCCCGAGCTGTCGGCGCGGATGCCTGGAGGTCGCCCAGGCAGAGAGCGCTTGTGTCCCTCGGGATTCGTGGCTTCGTTCATCGCATGCACCGGCTCGAGTCGGCCCTGGGAGCGGTCCTGGGCAGTGATGGTGGCACTGTCTGCGGTGGTGGTCACGTCGGCCCCTCTCGATTGTCTCCCTGCTGGACAACGGTAGTTGCTTTCGAAAGGTTGCGCCAAACACACGTTCGAGTGAAAAAGCGTGGATATCGTGCCTTGATCATGTGTCTGGGTGTATGGCCAACATGTCGCCCGGCAGACAAAAGGGCTTATTGTCGTACTCTCCACCGCCGGGACTGCTGGCGTAGTCGAGGCGCGGCCCCAGTCTGTCATCCGGCGCTCCGCGGGCCGAGGATCGGCCCCGCTCTGCGCGAGAGTCCCACCACTCCTCCCTGTGGCGCCCACGGTATCGCCGTATCCGCCGCGCCGACGCGGCTGCACGCGCGTGCACGGGTGGTTTTCGGGTGCTGGGCGTGACGGTGGAATCGCGAGCGGTGAGGTCGTCGGACACGACACGCGATACAGCCTGGATGTATGAGCCAAGCCCCCATATGTAGTGGTTGGATTGCACCAGCGGCCCAGAAGTTGTGGTCCCCGGTGTCTTCGGATACTCATGGATCCCCTATGCTTGAGGCTGCTTCGAGGGGCCAGTGAGGTCCGGCGAGGCCATTGAGTCTGCTCTGAGGAGGGTTGGAGTTCATGCACTGCCCCTTCTGCAGGCACCCCGACAGCCGTGTCGTCGACAGCCGTACGACGGATGACGGCACGTCGATCCGCAGGCGTCGCCAGTGCCCTGACTGCTCCCGTCGTTTCACGACCGTGGAGACGTGCTCGCTCATGGTGGTGAAGCGGTCCGGAGTCACCGAGCCCTTCAGCCGTATCAAGGTCATCAATGGCGTGCGCAAGGCATGTCAGGGGCGGCCTGTCACCGAGGACGCTCTGGCTCAGCTCGGCCAGCGGGTCGAGGAGGCGGTGCGGGCCACCGGAAGCGCCGAGTTGACCACCCATGACGTGGGGCTGGCGATACTCGGCCCGTTGCAGGAGCTCGACCTCGTCGCCTATCTGCGATTCGCCTCCGTCTACCGGGCGTTCGACTCGCTCGAGGACTTCGAGGCCGCCATCGCGGAACTCAGGAACCAGACGGCACGCCCCGCCGCGGACGACGACGACCGCGAGGGCGTTGCGGGGGCTGTCGTGGGGAGCCGGGAGGGCGAAGACGGGCCCGGTGGGACCGTGCAGGTCCCCGAGCCCGCCCACGCCGCCGACTGACCCGAGCGCCGGAACCGGGGTTTCGAGTCCGGGGACGGCCGGGCGCCGGCGGACCAAGACCTGCTGTGGGCGATAGCGCGTGGATGCCCACAGCACAAGACAGAACACCGTGTCACGGGAACAACGTGGCATTTTAGGGCGTTTTCGCCCGTAGAGGGAGGCGGCATGACAGAGACGGCGAGCGGTCCGGCACGAGGTTCCCGAGCCAAGGGCACCAAGACCACCAAGGGCCTGCGCATCGAGCGCATCCACACGACCCCCGGCGTGCACCCCTACGACGAGGTGGCCTGGGAGCGTCGTGACGTCGTCATGACCAACTGGCGCGACGGCTCGGTCAATTTCGAGCAGCGTGGCGTCGAGTTCCCCGACTTCTGGTCGGTGAACGCGGTCAACATCGTCACCAGCAAGTACTTCCGGGGTGCCGTGGGCACCCCTCAGCGCGAGACCGGCCTCAGGCAGCTGATCGACCGCATCGTGAAGACGTACCGGAAGGCCGGTGAGGACCACAAGTACTTCACCTCGCCCGCCGACGCCGAGATCTTCGAGCACGAGCTGGCGTACGCCCTCCTGCACCAGATCTTCAGCTTCAACAGCCCCGTCTGGTTCAACGTCGGTACCCCGCAGCCCCAGCAGGTCTCCGCCTGCTTCATCCTGGCCGTCGACGACTCCATGGAGTCGATCCTCGACTGGTACAAGGAAGAGGGCATGATCTTCAAGGGCGGCTCCGGCGCCGGCCTGAACCTCTCCCGCATCCGCTCCTCCAAGGAGCTCCTCTCCTCCGGTGGCAACGCCTCAGGACCGGTCTCCTTCATGCGTGGTGCCGACGCCTCCGCCGGCACCATCAAGTCCGGTGGAGCCACCCGTCGCGCCGCCAAGATGGTCGTCCTCGACGTGGACCACCCGGACGTCGAGGACTTCATCGCCACCAAGGTGAAGGAAGAGGAGAAGATCCGCGCTCTGCGCGACGCGGGCTTCGACATGGACCTGGGCGGCGACGACATCACGTCCGTCCAGTACCAGAACGCCAACAACAGCGTCCGCGTGAACGACGAGTTCATGACGGCCGTCGAGAACGGCACCGAGTTCGGCCTACGCGCCCGTATGACCGGCGAGATCATCGAGAAGGTCGACGCCAAGGCGCTCTTCCGCAAGCTCGCCGAGGCCGCGTGGGCCTGTGCCGACCCGGGCATCCAGTACGACGGTGTGATCAACAACTGGCACACCTGCCCCGAGTCCGGCCGGATCACCGCGTCGAACCCGTGCAGCGAGTACATGCACCTGGACAACACGTCCTGCAACCTCGCCTCGCTGAACCTGATGAAGTTCCTCAAGGACGACAGCAAGGGCAACCAGTCCTTCGAGGCCGACCGCTTCCAGAAGGTCGTCGAGCTCGTCATCACCGCGATGGACATCTCCATCTGCTTCGCTGACTTCCCGACCGAGAAGATCGGCGAGAACACGCGCGCGTTCCGCCAGCTCGGCATCGGCTACGCCAACCTCGGCGCCCTGCTGATGGCCACCGGCCACGCCTACGACTCCGACGGCGGCCGCACCCTGGCCGGCGCCATCACCTCCCTGATGACGGGCACGGCCTACCGCCGCTCCGCCGAACTGGCCGCCGTCGTCGGCCCGTACGACGGCTACGCCCGCAACGCCGACGCCCACAACCGCGTCATGAGGCAGCACTCCGACGCCAACGGGGTGGCCGTCCGCACGGACGACCTGGACAGCTCCGTCTGGGCCGCCGCCACGGAGGCCTGGCAGGACGTGCTGCGTCTCGGTGAGAAGAACGGTTTCCGTAACTCGCAGGCGTCCGTACTCGCCCCGACCGGCACCATCGGTCTGGCGATGTCCTGCGACACCACCGGCGTCGAGCCCGACCTCGCCCTGGTCAAGTTCAAGAAGCTGGTCGGCGGCGGCTCGATGCAGATCGTCAACGGCACCGTCCCGCAGGCCCTGCGCCGCCTGGGTTACCAGGAGGAGCAGATCGAGGCGATCGTCGCCCACATCGCCGACAACGGCAACGTGATCGACGCCCCCGGTCTCAAGCCGGAGCACTACGAGGTGTTCGACTGCGCCATGGGCGAGCGCGCCATCTCCCCGATGGGCCACGTCCGCATGATGGCCGCGATCCAGCCCTGGATCTCCGGTGCCATCTCCAAGACGGTCAACATGCCGGAGACGGCGACCGTCGAGGAGGTCGAGGAGATCTACTTCGAGGCCTGGAAGCTCGGCGTGAAGGCGCTCGCGATCTACCGCGACAACTGCAAGGTCGGCCAGCCCCTCTCCGCGAAGACCAAGGAGAAGGAGAAGACCGAGGTCACCGCGAAGGCCGAGGAGACGATCCGTACCGCGGTCGAGAAGGTCATCGAGTACCGCCCGGTCCGTAAGCGTCTGCCCAAGGGCCGTCCCGGCATCACGACCTCCTTCACGGTCGGCGGCGCCGAGGGCTACATGACCGCCAACTCCTACCCGGACGACGGTCTCGGCGAGGTCTTCCTGAAGATGTCCAAGCAGGGTTCGACCCTCGCCGGGATGATGGACGCCTTCTCCATCGCGGTCTCCGTCGGCCTCCAGTACGGCGTGCCGCTGGAGACGTACGTCTCGAAGTTCACCAACATGCGCTTCGAGCCGGCCGGTATGACGGACGACCCGGACGTGCGGATGGCGCAGTCGATCGTCGACTACATCTTCCGTCGCCTGGCGCTCGACTTCCTGCCCTTCGAGACGCGTTCCGCGCTCGGCATCCACTCCGCCGAGGAGCGTCAGCGCCACTTGGAGACCGGTTCGTACGAGCCGAGCTTCGAGGAGGAGAACGTGGACGTGGAGGGGCTCGCGCAGTCGGCTCCGCGTCAGACGGACCTGAAGGCCGTCGCCACGCCCAAGGCAGACGTCGAGGTGGCCGAGCCCGCCCCGAAGCAGGCCCACACCAGTGCCGAGCTGGTGGAGATGCAGCTGGGCATCCAGGCCGACGCCCCGCTGTGCTTCTCCTGCGGTACGAAGATGCAGCGGGCCGGTTCCTGCTACATCTGCGAGGGCTGCGGTTCGACCAGCGGTTGCAGCTGATACCGGGCGGAATTGCGTCGGATGCAACACCCGGCGTAGCTGAACCTGAAGCGTGATCTCTGTGAGGGAGGGGCGTCAGCCCTGGGCTGACGCCCCTCCCTTTCCGCAGTTGGTACACCACGACTGCGTTTGAGAACACGCGTCGCGCCGAAGGCGCGAGAAGAGATCGTTCCGGGGGCGCAAGCCCCTGGAATGACGAACGCCCAGCCTTGTAGGGGGCCGGGCGGTCGTTGCAGTCAGGAACGTAATGTCCTGCGCGTGTAGGAGCCTGCATGACATCACGTCCTGGTCTGCGATGCAAAAGCAACCAGGAAGGGAGTGATGAACATGACGAACAAGCGTCAGACCAGCAAGAAGGTCGCCGCGAAGGCCAGCAAGCAGCTGACCAGCCCGAAGTCGACCCCGGCGCAGAAGTCTGTGGCGGCCAGCGCGTTGTCGCAGACGAAGACCGGCAAGACCAAGAAGAAGTGATACTGGCTGTCCCGGGCCTACACCCGGGGCGGCCAGCCCCGTTTCCGCTGGCCAGGCACGCCGCCGTAACCGATTCAACGATGTTGCGTTGAATGCATCGTGAGTCGAGGGGTGGATCTGCCGGGTGCCGCGCACCTGATGCTGGCCGACGGCGTCGTGCATCTGGAACCGGAGCCAGCGGTTTTCGAGGCGATGCTGGACGGCTGGGCCCGGCAGCAAAGAACCCGGTTCCTGGACGAAGACGGGACGATCAAGCCGCGGCTGTCGGTGGTGCGGCGGTTTGCGGAGTTCACCAATCAGTACCCCTGGCAGTGGGAGCCCGCCGAGGTCGAGGCGTTCATCGACCATCTGAGGTCGCGGCGGAAGAAGTTCGCGGTCTCCACCGGGCGGAACTACCAGAACGCGCTCCGGATGTTCTGCGAGTACACCACTGACGCTCGCTACGGCTGGCCTGCGCGCTGCCTGGAACGCTTCGGCCAGGCGCCCGTGCAGATCCTGCACGAGTGGAACACTGTCACCCACAGCAGCGAATACGAGGGCGACGCTGGTCGGCGCCCGCTGACCTACGACGAGGTTCAGGCCCTGTTCGACGCGGCGGACGCACGGGTTGACGAGATCCGGGCCCGGCGCCGCAAGGGCTCACTCGCCGCCCTTCGGGACGCGATCCTCCTCAAGACCGTCTACGCCTACGGGCTTCGCCGTCAGGAAGCCTGCGGGTTGGACTTGGCTGACCTGCGGCGGAATCCGAAGATGCCGCAGTACGGCCGGTTTGGCGGCCTGTTCGTACGCTACGGAAAGTCCTCTAAGGGAGGGCCACCTAAGCGCCGCACCGTCCTGACCGTCCCCGAACTGGACTGGAGCGTTGACCTCCTCGACCAGTACCTGGAGGAGGTCCGCCCGGTCTTCGCCCCGGGAAAGCACCCAGCCCTCTGGATCACCGAACGCCGCGGCCGGATGTCCGCTCGACGCCTGGACGAAGCCTTCGAGACCGCCCGCGAAGCCGCGGGCCTGCCCGAAGAACTCGACTTGCACGGGCTTCGCCACAGCTACGTCACGCATCTCGTGGAGTTCGGCTACCCCGAGCGGTTCGTCCAGGACCAGGTCGGCCACGCCTACGCCAGCACCACCGCCATCTACACCGGTGTCTCGGACGAGTACCGCAACCGGCTGCTCCAGCGGGTGTTGAAGGAACGCCACGGCGATCTCTGGGAGGACGACAAGACGTGATCAAGAAGATGGGCTACCACTGGCATCTGCGGCAGATCATGGCCACCCGGCAGATGTTCCAGACCACCGACCTGGTCGGCCCACTCGCCGAGCGAGGCATCACTCTGTCCCGGGAACAGGTATTCCGCCTGGTCACCCAGCCCCCGCAGCGGCTGTCGATGGACACCCTCGCGGCGCTCTGCGACATCCTCGGCTGCCAGCCCGGCGATCTCATCGAAGTCCGGGTCGTCAACGAGGAGATTCGCAAGACCGCAGACGAAGCACCGGTCCGGCCGCTGCCGACTGCCCGCCGGACCACGATCCGCCGACCCGAGGGACTATGACCAAGGCCCGCGACCGCCAGCGAGCCGAACAGCGACAGGCCGCTCTGGACCGCGTGATCACCGCGCTCACCGCCTCACTGCCTGGCCTCGACCGAGCGGAGGCCGTTCAGGCTGTCTCCGAGGCACGGGCCGCCCGCGGCACCCCGCTCCGCGACCTCGACCAGCACCTCGCCGACCACCCCACAGCCCTGATCTCCGGCGAAGCCCACTGCCCGCCTGTCATCGTCCGCCTCGCCAAGGTCCTGCACACCACGGGACACACAGCCGTGGTCCGGCCGGCCTGCACCGACTGCCGAAGATCCAACCTGGACCTCCCACGGCTCGGCCCCAACGGACGTCTCTGCATCAACTGTTCCGCCCGCAGCAGCAAAGGCACCTGTGATCGATGCGGCCGCACCGACACCCGGCTCGCCGCACGCCGGGCCGAGGGCCTCATCTGCTACTCCTGCTACCGCGTCGACCCGGACGTCGTCGAAGAATGCGTCGCCTGCGGCCAACTCCGCATGCCGGTCACCCGCCGCCCGGACAACTCGCCGATCTACGCGTCCTGTTGGACCGGCCCCGAGTACACCTGCCTGAGCTGCGGCGCCCTCGGCCCGGCCAAGTCGAACGGTCCCGAGGGACCGATCTGTGCGTCCTGCCACCACCGGCAACAGAAGCCGGTCAGGGAATGCGGCCGCTGCGGACAAGTACGACGCATCGCTCGACGGGCCACCGGCTCGCGGCCGGACATCTGCGAGGACTGCTACAACGGGCCCACCAACACCTGCTCAACCTGCGGGCAAGTCCGCCCCTGCCACCGAGGGACGGACGGCGCATGGACCTGCCGGACCTGCCGCCCGGGGCTGACCCAGGAGTGCTGCCGCTGCGGGCGGACCCGCCGCGTCCACACCCGCTGGCCAATCGGCCCGGTCTGCTCGACCTGCTACACCGTCGTGCTGGACGCGCCCGCGACCTGCGCAGACTGCGGCCGCCACCAGCCACTGATCGGCATCGCCGAGGACGGCACCAGGATCTGCGGAGCATGCGCGGGCACCGCCTTCGACTACACCTGCCGCGCCTGCGGACTCGGCGGCCGGACCTACGCCGACACGCAGTGCGCCCGCTGCGTCCTCACTATCCGCCTCCAGCAACTGCTGTCTGGCCCCGACGGGCACATCCCGGCACCGCTACAGCCGCTGCGGGACGCTCTCGCCCTGGCTGAACGACCCCGCGGCATCCTGCACTGGCTCAAGCGCAGCCCGAACGCCGCCCTCTTCACCAGCCTGGCCGCCTCCGGCGAACCGATCACCCACCAGCGGCTCGATCAGCTCCCGCCCAGCCGACACCTGCATTACGTCCGCCACACCCTCGTGCACCTCGGCGCCCTTCCGGAGCGCGATGAGGAACTCGATCGCATCCCCGCCTGGCTGGACACGGTCCTCGCCGACCGCCCCACCGGCCACGTCCATCTGGTCCGTCCCTATGCGCACTGGCACTTGCTGCGACGAGCCCGAAGACGCGCCGCCCAGCGACGCCGCCCAGCGGAACCGGGCTCGTTCCTCCGCACCCGCGTCTTGGTGGCCCTAGAGTTCCTCGCCTGGCTCGACGAGCAGAGCCTCGACCTGGGCGGACTTCGACAAGACGGCCTCGACCGCTGGCTGGATGCGGGCAACACCCGCACCTACGCGATCCGCTACTTCCTGTCCTGGACCGCCAGCCGCGGTCTCACCGGCAAGCTCATGGTCCCCTCCATCCCGCGTCAGCAGCCCAGCCAGCTGATGGACGAAGAAGGCCGCTGGAAGCTGCTGAAACTGTGTCTGACCGACTCCAGCATGGCCCTGGACACCCGGGCCGCAGGCGCACTGATCCTGCTCTTCGGCCTGCACGCGTCCCACGTCCGGCACCTCACCGCGACCCAACTCACCCGCCGCGACGGCAATAGCTACCTCACCGTCGACCGGCACCCGATCCTGCTGCCACCCCGGCTCGCCAGTCTCCTCCACCAGCTGGCCGAAGCACCCCACACCCGGGCCGCTCTCACGCGCACCAACCGCGGCGAGCCCTGGCTCTTCCCCGGCCTCGTCCCCGGCCGCCCCACCTCGCAGACCGGCCTCAGCTCGAAACTCCTGCCCCACGGCATCGACACCCGGCCAGCCCGGAACGCGGCCTTGGCCGCGCTCGCCGGCGACCTGCCCGCGCCGGTCCTCGCCAGCGTCCTTGGCCTCCATCCCAACACTGCCGTCCGCTGGTCAGGATTCGCTAAGACCTCTTGGACCGACTACCTCGCCGCCCGAGCCCACGACATGTGGATGCCTCCGGGCAAGAATGTCCAGGACGGAGTCGCCCGTCCCTCTTCAAGCAGAAACACGCAGGACAACCGCCACTAACTCCGAAACCATCAGCCCATGACCAGAGAACCGCATCTGCTGTCCCTCCGCATCGTCGTGCCTCCGCTGGGAAGCCGACACGGCACCGTGGAATGCCGACCGATCATCAACGGACGAGACATCCTGGCCGACGTGTTCGATGAGGGGCCGGCGGATGACCCTCGGTATCTGTTGGGGCCGGACGCGCGGCTTCACGCGACAGACACGCCCCGCGAGGTTCGGCTTGCCGAGGCCGAGTGCACGGAAGGATGCTGCGGCGCTGTCTACGTGACCATCAGGCGCGAAGGACAGCACGTGGTCTGGAGCGGCTGGCGCAACCCGGATGAGGACGATGTCGACCTCCCAGAGCTTCGATTCGACGTCAATCAGTACGACGTGGAGGTTCGCCGGGCCGCGACCGACCACAGTTGGGAGTGGCCGGCCCGAACAGTCGCCAGGCTTCTGGAGGAACGGCTCCGGGAGCGTGTCGGTTGGCTGACGACCTGGGAATGCGAACTGGGAGCCGTCTCAGCTTGGCACTGGGAACCTGACCAGATCAGCGTCTTCCTGTTCCATCCCAGCCGTTCCGCGATCAGAGAAGATCGTCCCTGGCTTCAGTTCAGGATGACGTTTCCGGTCTCCGGGGACGACCCGGGTGACCAAGCAGAGCGCTTCGAGGCGCGTCTCACGGCCGAAGACCCCCGCGAGGTCGCTGAGGTTTGCGGCGGTTCAAAGGAGTTCGCCGATCAGCTCGGCTACCCCTGGCCAGGCCCGCGACGTCGAGCATGAAGCGCGGTTGAGGCGAGGAATACGACACCCCAGGAATAAGTGGTCTCCGCCAGTATCCCAGCCGCGCCGGTCAGGTCGCGATGACCTGACAAAGGGCGGCGGAGCCGGTTCCCGGCTCCGCCGCCCTCGGTGTTTTCCGGAGGCTCCACCGGCCCCGAGGGCTCGGTGGCGTCCTTCGTGCCGTCAGGAGTGGCGCACCTGGCCCATGGTCCTCGTGAACGTCGCCGGGTCGTCCTCGAAGCCCTGGACGCCGGGGTGGAACGACCAGCCGTCGGACGACTCGCGCAGGAACTCCCCGACCGTCGCCGCGGTGGCACCGAGGACGCCTGCGAAGTCGTCCTCGTCCAGGACGGTGTAGCCCTCCCGTATCCGGAAGCCGGGGTTGAGCACACCGACGAACGTCCGGTGCTCCGGGTTCTGCTGGATGACGACACCGACGACCACGCGCGCGTACCGCACGTCCAGGCGGTCGAGCTCCAGCGTCATCACCTCGTCCCAGCCGAAGCCCTTGCCGTCCTTGCTGTCCCGGTTGAGATAGATCGTTCCGTCGGGGGAGCGGCTGTCGAAGTGCACCACATAGGCGGGTGCGCCATGTGGATCGCTCTCCAGGTAGGTCGCGGCCACGATGTCCAGGTCGGTAGGCGGCTCCCCCGTCGGACTCGGGTCCCACTTCAGCGCCATCTCGACCTTGCGGATTCCCTTGTTGAGGCCGCTCACCGGAATTCCCCTCCCCGTTTCCCCGTCTGACATTGCACTGAACCCGCAGAATTACAGGGCCGGTTGTCCATCCTGCCACGCGCGCGTACGCCGTCGCAGCGCCGCACTGTGAACGAGGGTGACCAACGCCACGCCCACTGGCCTTACCATGGCGCGGTGCTGGTCAAGTGGATTCGCTGCACCGTGGTGGACCGCCGCGGTTTCGAACGGGGACAGCGAAAGTGGGCGGGGCTTCTGGGGGAGCCGGGGTTCCGGGGACAGGGCGGGGGCTGGAGCAGGGCGCGGCCCTCCGTCGCGCATGTCTTCGCGTTCTGGGAGAGCCGTGCCTTCTACGACTCCTTCATGGCGCGTTCCCATGACCGGCTGGCGGCGACTCAGTCGGGCACTTTCAAGGACGCCCAGGTACGGCTGTTCGACTACCGCTTCGACGTGAAGACGGGTTTCGAGCCCCGCTTCACCGACTCCGACCTGCTGCGGGTGGCACTCTGCCGGGTCCACGAGGAACGCGCCGAGCACTTCTCCCTCATGCAGGAGAAGGTGTGGAACCCCGCCATGGCCGGCTCGCCCGGCATGATCCGGGGGCTGTTCGCCGAGGCTCCCGGGCACGAGTTCATGGTGCTCTCGATGTGGCGCTCGGCGGCCGAACACGGAAAGTACCGAACCGAACGCGTGGAGCGGCTCGCGCTTCGCGCCCAGACGGAGGCGGACATATCCTCCCTCACCGGCGACATCGTCGAACTCGAGTCGACGTGGACGGTTTGAAAACCGGACCTACCGGCGGGCTCGTCGATCATGCGTTGTATGCGCTTTCTGGTGCGGGATTTGTGTGACCTACGCTGTATGGAGGCCGTACGAGTGCTCGATCGGCCGTCACCCGATCTAGGGTTTTGGCATGGCACGACCACGGCGCATCGTCCTTGTCCGGCACGGGGAGTCAACGGGCAATGTTGATGACACCGTCTACGAGCGTGAACCCGACCATGCACTGGCCCTGACCTCGCGGGGCTGGCAGCAGGCCGAGGAGACGGGAAAGAGCCTGCGGGAGGTGTTCGGCCGCGAGCAGGTCAGCGTGTACGTCTCCCCCTACCGGCGTACGCATGAGACGCTCCGGGCCTTCCACCTGGACCCCGACCGCATACGCGTACGTGAGGAGCCCCGGCTGCGCGAGCAGGACTGGGGAAACTGGCAGGACCGCGACGACGTACGGCTGCAGAAGACCTACCGGGACGCCTACGGGCACTTCTTCTACCGTTTCGCGCAGGGTGAGAGCGGCGCCGACGTCTACGACCGGGTCGGCGGTTTCCTGGAGAGCCTCTTCCGTAGCTTCGAGGCCCCCGACCACCCGCCGAACGTGCTCATCGTGACCCATGGCCTCGCGATGCGTCTGTTCTGCATGCGCTGGTTCCACTGGACGGTCGCGGAATTCGAGTCCCTCGCGAATCCGGGGAACGCCGAGATGCGCATGCTCGTTCTCGGGGACGACGACAGGTACACGCTCGACCGGCCCTTCAACCGCTGGCGAGACCCGGAACCGTACGGAATCACCGGATAGGGTGGCAGAGCGATGACCGCTGACTCCTCTCCCGACCGGCGCCTGGAGCGCGCGCTGGCAAGCCTGCGCGGCCTCGCCGTGGGCGACGCGCTGGGCTCGCAGTTTTTCGTGCCGGTGAACTATCCGCTGCTCCAGCGCCGTGAGCTGCCGCCCGGTCCCTGGCAGTGGACCGACGATACGGAGATGGCCTGCTCCGTGGTGGCCGTCCTCGCCGCCCACCATCGCATCGACCAGGACGCGCTGGCCCAGTCCTTCGCGCGGCACCACGACTTCGACCGCGGGTATGGTCCGGCGGTCAACCGGCTGCTGAGGCTGGTCAGGGAGGGCGCCGACTGGCGTGAGCTGGCGGCCGCCCTGTTCAACGGGCAGGGGTCCTGGGGCAACGGCGCCGCGATGCGCGTCGCGCCGCTGGGTGCCTGGTACGCGGACGATCCCGAGCAGGCGACCCATCAGGCCGAGATCTCCGCCTATCCCACGCATCAGCACCGGGAGGCCGTGGTCGGGGCCATGGCCGTCGCCGCGGCCGCCGCGCTGGTCGGCGCCCCGGGAGGGCCGCCCACCGCCGAGGCGCTCCTGGACGGCGTCGTCGCCCTTGTCCCGAAGAGTGCCGTCGGTGCCGGTCTGCGGCGGGCCAGGGACATGCTCGACTACGCCGACGCGGCCACCGTCGCGGCGGTGCTGGGTTGCGGCAGACGGACGTCGGCCCACGACACCGTCCCCTTCGCGGTCTGGTCGGCGGCGCGTGCCCTTGGCGACTACGAGACGGCGTTCTGGACGACCGCGCAGGTCGGCGGCGATGTGGACACGACCTGCGCCATCGTGGGCGGCATACTCGCGTCCGGCAAGGCGGGGACTCCACCGCAGGCGTGGGCGCGGCAGGTGGAGGCGTTGCCGGGGTGGATACCCGCACGCGACGTGATGCCCGAAGCCTGAGCTGACGCCTGACGCCTGACGCCTGACGCCCGACAGGCGAGCGCCTTGCGCCTGACCGTGGGCCTGCGTCGCCGCGGGGGGCGAGGTGGTGCGGCGGGCCGCTGAGAACTCTCGGTGCCCGATGGGAACTCTGCGTGACCGCCCGTGCGTTGTTCGGGCATCCGCTGTGTGACCTGTGCGTGCGGGTGACCGTGGACAACCTAGGGGGTGGGCGTGCGGTTCGACCTGTTGGCGATCATGTCGGCGGCGGTACGGAGAGACCGCGCGGGCCGACCCGGAAGCGGTGGACGCGCCCTCGGCGTGACAGGCGGTGACATTCCCGGGCCGGCCGGCGGCGCCGTCCCGTCAGCCGGCCGTGGGGCCCGCCGTGCCGGACAGTGCCTCCAGGTCGCTCTTCCGGATACGGATGACGAACCACGCCGTCACCAGGGCGAGCGCGGCCATGGCGGCGGCCGGGACGAAGGCCGTCGAGATGCCGTGGGCGAGTACCTCGTGCCCCCAGGGAGCGGGCAACTGGTGCGTCTTGGCGAACTCCGCCTTCTGTTCCGGGGTTCCGTCCATGAGGAACTTCGGCAACTGCTTCTCCGCCTCGTCCTTGCTGGCCGTACCGAAGACGGTTGTGAGGATGGACAGACCGAGCGAACCTCCCACCTGCTGCGTGGCGTTGAGCAGGCCGGACGCGGCGCCCGCTTCGTGCGGGGCGACACCCGAGACAGCGGTGACCGTCACCGTCACGAAGTTCAGTCCCATGCCGAAGGCGAAGATCACCATCGGTCCGAGCACCCCGCCGACGTAGGAGCTGTCGGGGCTGATGAAGGCCTGCCAGGTGAGGCCGAGCGCCACCAGCGCGGAACCGACGATCATGAATGGCTTGGGGCCGACGGTAGGCAGGAAGCGCTGCGACAGTCCCGCGCCCGCCGCGATGGCGACCGTGACGGGGAGGAAGGCGAGGCCCGCCTTGATCGGGCTGTAGCCCAGCACGTTCTGCACGAAGAGCACGATGTAGAAGAACATGCCGAACATGGCCGCGGCGAGGCTCAGCATGATCACGTACGTACCGGAGCGGTTGCGGTCGGCGAACATCTTCAGCGGAGTGATCGGCTCCTTGGCCCGCGCCTCCGTGAACACGAAGGCGACCAGCAGGACCAGCGCGACCGCGAAGGCGCCGAGGGTCACGCCGTCCCGCCAGCCTTCCTCCGCCGCGCGGATGAACGCGTAGACCAGCGAGGCCATGCCGAGCGTCGAGGTCAGCGCGCCGGCTATGTCGAAGCGTCCGGGGTGACGCTCGGACTCGCTGATGTAGAGGGGCGTGACGAAGGCGATGAGTATGCCGATGGGCACGTTGACGAACAGCACCCAGCGCCAGTCGAGCCACTCGGTGAGCATGCCGCCCGCGAGCAGACCGATGGCGCCGCCGCCCGCGGAGACCGCGGCGAAGACGCCGAAGGCCCGGTTCCGTTCTGGTCCCTCGGGGAACGTGGTGGTGATGAGCGCCAGCGAGGTGGGCGACGCGATGGCGCCTCCCACGCCCTGGAGGGCGCGTGCGGCGAGCAACTGCCAGGGTTCCTGCGCCAGTCCGCCCAGGAGCGAGGCGAAGGTGAAGAGAAGGATGCCGGCCATGAACACTCGTCGCCGGCCGAGGATGTCACCCGCTCTGGCGCCGAGCAGCAACAGGCCGCCGAAGGTGAGCGTGTAGGCGCTGACCACCCAGGTGAGATCGGTGGTGCTGAACTTGAGCGAGTCTTGAATGTGCGGGAGCGCGATGTTCACAATCGTCGCGTCGAGCACCACCATGAGTTGGCAGGCCGCGATCACGGTGAGTGCGATGCCGGGGTGTCCCTCCCGACGGGCCGCTCCGCGTTTCTGGTTCTGGGTCAGCTGAGAGGTTGTCACTATGAGTCCCCCACAAGAGCATTAGTGAACGATGGCGTTCACTGGCCCGTCAACGGTAGTGAGTTCTTCGTAGTGAACGCAAGCGTTCACTCGCGGCGTCGCCTCTCGGCGTGTCCCCCGCCGCGGTCGCGCAGAGCATCGCTCCACCCCCTGATCCCCGCTTCCTCTGCTCGCTGGAGACACTCGGATGGTTACTTCGCGCTGGACGGCCGCCCCCGCTCGGGCGTCCTCTCCCCGCCGGCGCGGCGCCGTGCTCGAACGTGCGATTCTCGATGCCACGCTGGAGCAGTTGGGCACCGTCGGCTGGAACGGCCTCACGATGGAGGGGGTGGCGGCCGGCGCCCAGACCGGCAAGGCCGCCGTCTACCGCCGCTGGCCGTCCAAGGAGGCGCTTGTCGCGGACGCCCTGCGGGCCGGATTGCCCCGGCTGGATGCCGTACCCGATCTGGGCGGCGTGCGTGAGGATCTGATGGCGCTGTGCCGTGACGCACGTGACGCGATGTTCTCCCGCCCCGGTTTCGCGCTGCGCTCGATCATTCACGAATGCGATCCGATCCAGGCCGAACGCTTCCACACCTTGATCATCGAGGGAGTGGTGGAACCGACCGTGAAACTCCTGCACGAGGTTGTCACCCGCGGAATCGAGCGAGGTGAGGTGCGGCCCGACGCGGCGAACGGCTATGTCTTCGATGCCATCCCAGCCATGATGATGTACCGGTCGAAGATGTGCGGATGCGAATGGAATGATCGTGAGCTCGATGAGATGATCGACGGGCTCATGCTGCCGCTGCTGCGCCCGGACATGCCCTGAGCGCGGATTCGGTGCACCTGCGCCCGGTCGGCGAGGGGGCGGCGCAGACCGGGGTGTCGCGACGGGATCCGGGCGGCGTAATCTAAGGGCGCCATGCCGTACGAACCACCCACTCACGCCGTCGAGCGCTCCCTCCGCGCCACGACCGGAGCGAAGGTCATTGCCGGTGTCGACGAGGTGGGCCGCGGTGCCTGGGCCGGACCCGTCACCGTCTGCGCCGCCGTCACCGGACTCCGTCGGCCCCCCGCAGGCCTCACCGATTCCAAGCTGCTCACCGTCAAGCGGCGTAACGAGCTCTCGCACGAGCTGCTGACGTGGGTGACGTCCCACGCCCTGGGGCACGCCTCCCCGGAGGAGATCGACGACCTCGGGATGACCGCCGCGCTCCGGCTTGCCGCCGGGCGGGCTCTGGAGGCCCTCCCGGTCCGCCCGGACGCGGTGATTCTCGATGGGAAGCACGACTATCTCGGCGCCCCGTGGAGGGTCCGTACGGTGATCAAGGGTGACCAGTCCTGCGTGGCGGTGGCGGCGGCCTCGGTGATCGCCAAGGTCCAGCGCGACAAAATGATGGCCGAACTGGGCATCGACCATGCAGACTTCGGTTTTGCGGACAATGCCGGGTATCCGTCGCCCGTGCACAAGGCCGCACTGGAGGAGCGGGGACCCACTCCGCTCCACCGGTTGTCGTGGGCGTATCTTGATGCGCTGCCCCAGTGGCGGCACCTCAAGAAGGCCCGCACGTGGGCGATCGGGAGCGTTCCGGGAGTCGAAGGTCAACTCGGCTTCGATTTCTGACGATTCCGGTCGCACTGATGTGCCACCCGCTGGCGCTTCCCGCACCAACGTTTGATAGACAACAGCTCATGCCTCTCATTCCCCAGGAGCCTCAGATTCACGAGAGTGCCCAGGGTCCTCGCGCCACTCCGGCCAGCGGCCGCACAGCGCCGACCCCTCGACCTGTACCCGGACCCCGTCCCGCGGCTCCGTCGCGTCCCGGTCGTCCAGGACCCGTCCGGCCCACGCCGCCGGCGCAACGCGCGCCGCGTGACGTGGCCGCCAAGCCCGGGCCCTCGGCCCCGGCCGCCCCTGTCGTCGCCGCGTCCGGTTCGGCGACTCCCCAGGTCCAGTTGGTCCCGGCCTCGGCCGAGGGCGCGCTGGACGCCGCCGAGGAGGCTGTGGACCTCCTCCTGGACTCGGGCCGTACTCCGGGGGACGTGCTGGTGATCACCACCGGCGAGCAGCACCCCTGGGCCACCCATGAACTGACCTTCGGTGAGGCGCCCTACTGGGCGCAGCACGACGCGGGAGACGACGTCTTCTACGCGGATGCCGCTGTGGTGGACCGGGCGGGCGTGCGTCCCGTCGTCGTGGTCGCCGTCAACGGCGGACCCGACACCGTGGCCACCACCGTGCTGCCGCTGGCCCGCGCTCGGGCGGCCGGCCTGCTGATCGTCTGTGGCGACCCGCAGCAGATCAACGCGGCGTTGGGCGCGGACGTCTGAGCCGGGTCCGGTAGGCCGGGAGGTACCGGGCCCACGGAGGCGTCGCTGGTGCGGCGCCTCTGTCGTGTGCCCTTGCGGTCCGATCCGGTGCGGACGGCTCAGGTCTCGGCACGCGACGATGTACGTCGGCCCCCGGGGGGTTTGTGGCTCCCGGGGGCCGACGTTCTTTTGCGGGTTCTGGCCGACCGGCCGCCTCTCAGCGGGCTGCCGCGCGACGCAATACTTCCGAGGCGGCGCCGCCGGTCCGGGGCAGCAGCGGTGGGGCCTCGGACAGAGCGAAGGGTTCCGGAGCCGAATCCGCGTGGGGCCGACGGCCTCCGCGCCCCTCGCCGAGGACCTGCCAGCCGTCCCGGGTGAGAGTGATGTACGCCCCGCAGCGCAGTCCGTGCAATGTGCAGGCATCTCGCAGGCCCCACATCCACGCCCCGTCCTCCTCAGTCCAGCGCGCGTCGCCGTCACGGCAGTAGAGCAGCACGGCGGTGCGCACGGGGGTGCGCAGCCGAAGGTCGTGCGGGATGACCCGGCGCAGCTGGGCGAGCAGGGCGTTGCGGAACATCCAGCCGTCGGTCGATGCCTGGCGCCTGGTGAACGAGGCGCTGGCCCGCACGCGTTCGTCCGGGTCGAGCACGGCCACGATCGCGGTGGCCGGCCGTGGCCGGTGCCGCGAGTGCAGTCCGCTGACCACTTCCCGGGGGTTGCGCAGCAGCGGGATGCCGGCCGCCGCCCATTCGGCGGGTTCGAGCAAGCGGGTGGCGGAGGTGGCGGACGTGGACGTCGACAACGATGCCGCCGAGGACGGAGCGAATCCGAAGGTCACGATCCTCCCTTCGGCTACGGCCCACACTGCGGGCGGGTCGGGTTCGGGGGAGCGCACGCCGCAGCAGAGCCCTACCGGACTACGGGCGAGCCGTGCGGGGAGCGGAACTCAATTCTTCCTGCCGAACTTGGATGCGGCAACGAGCAATTGGGGCCACCGACCGTTATGTGACGATGAGTGACTTATATCCTTACCCAGTGATTCGCGGAAGGACACGTGCGCCGGCAGCTCACGCCTCGGACGCGCTTCCGAAGCGGCGGATTCGACGGCACACGGACGCCGAGGCGCCACCGGCAGGCGGCCGGGGACGCTCGAAGCGGGCTTCGTCGGTCGCCATCTGTGGTCAGCCTTGCACAGCCAGTACCAGGGGCAACACCCCTTGCGCACCCGCACGACGGAGCATCCGGGCCGCGACCGCGAGGGTCCAGCCCGTCTCGGTGTAGTCGTCCACGAGCAGAACGGGCCCTGGGGTCTCGGTGAGCGCGGAGGCGAGCGCCGACGGCACCTCCAGCATGCCGTGGAGCGCCTTGAGGCGTTGGGCGCTGTTGCTCCGGGAGATCGGCGAAGCGTCAGTGGTGTACTCCACCGAGCCCAGGAGCGGCAGTCGGCCGACTTCGGCGATGCGCGCGCCAAGCGAGTGGATCAACCGCGGTCGCGTGCGGGAGGCGATGGTGACCACGCCGACCGGGCGCGGCGAGGCGTCGGCCACCGCGGAGGCCCAACCGCCGGGCCCCTTCGCCCAGTCGGCCAGCACTCCCACCACGGCCTTCGCCACATCGTCCGGAACCGGCTCGTCTGAAGCCTGGGCGGTGAACATCGGGCGCAGCCGATTGCCCCAGCCGATGTCGGAGAGGCGCCCCAACGCACGCCCGGTCGACGCCTGCTCACCGGCCGGAATACGCCCCTTGAGCTCCACGCCGATCGCCGGGAGTCCGGTCGGCCACATCCGGCGGGACTCCACCTCGACGCCCGCGCGGCCCAGGTCCACTCGCGCCGCGTCCAGTGCGGCCGTGGACGTCTCGGCGGCGTAACGCGCCCCCGCGCAGTTGTCGCAGCGGCCGCAGGGCTTGGCGCCTTCGTCGTCGAGCTGGCGCTGAAGGAACTCCATCCGGCAGTCCGTCGTCGACGCGTACTGCCGCATCGCCTCCTGCTCGGCCTTGCGCTGCTTGGCGACCCACTCGTACCGCTCGGTCTCGTACCTCCACGGCTGTCCGGTCGCGAGCCAGCCGCCCTTGACCCGCTTGACCGCCCCGTCCACGTCGAGGACCTTGAGCATGGTCTCCAGACGGGAGCGGCGCAGTTCCACCAAGGGTTCCAGGGCGGGCAGCGAAACGGGCCGCTCCGCACGCGCGAGGACATCCAGTGTGCGGCGCACCAACTCCTCCGACGGGAAGGCGAGCGACGCGAAGTACTCCCAGATCGCCTCGTCCTCCCTCCCCGGCAGCAGCAGCACCTCCGCGTGCTCCACACCGCGACCGGCGCGACCCACCTGCTGGTAGTACGCGATGGGGGAGGAGGGCGAGCCCAGGTGCACGACGAATCCGAGGTCGGGCTTGTCGAAGCCCATGCCGAGCGCGGAGGTGGCGACCAGCGCCTTGACCTTGTTGGCCAGCAGGTCCTCCTCGGCCTGCTGCCGGTCGGCGTTCTCCGTGCGTCCGGTGTACGAGGCGACGATGTGGCCGCGCTGCCGGAGGAAGGCGGTGACCTCCTCCGCGGCGGCGACGGTGAGCGTGTAGACGATTCCGGAGCCGGGGAGGTCGTCGAAATGGTCGGCGAGCCACGCCATCCGGTGGGCGGCGTCGGGCAGCCGCAGCACGTTCAGGCTGAGGCTCTCGCGGTCCAGCGGGCCGCGCAGCACCAGGGCGTCCGAGGTGCCGCCGGTGCCGAGCTGTTCGGCGACGTCAGAGGTCACGCGTGCGTTGGCGGTCGCGGTCGTCGCGAGCACCGGTACGCCCGGCGGGAGATCGGTGAGCATGGTCTGCAGCCGACGGTAGTCCGGGCGGAAGTCGTGGCCCCAGTCGGAGATACAGTGGGCCTCGTCGACCACGAGCAGTCCGGTCGCGGCCGCAAGTGCGGGCAGCACCTCGTCACGGAAGTCCGGGTTGTTGAGCCGCTCCGGGCTGACCAGCAGGACGTCGACCTTGCCGGCGGCGATCTCGTCCTGCACGGTGTCCCACTCCTCGGTGTTCGAGGAGTTGATCGTCCGTGCGTGGATACCGGCCCGGGCCGCTGCCTCGACCTGGTTGCGCATCAGGGCGAGCAGCGGAGAGACGATCACCGTGGGGCCGGAACCACGGGCGCGGAGCAGCGAGGTCGCCACGAAATAGACGGCGGACTTGCCCCACCCCGTCCGCTGCACGACCAGGGCCCGGCGCCGGTCCGCGACCAGCGCCTCGATCGCCCGCCACTGATCCTCCCGCAGCCGGGCCACGCCCGTGTCGTCCCCGACGAGGCGGGCGAGGACGGCGTCGGCGTCGGCCCGGAGATCCGCGTTGCTCGTGTGCTCCATGCCCCCATACAACAGGACGGCGCTGACAATCCGGTCAGCGGCGGGAAGGAGCGGGGCCTCGCTCGGCGGTGCTGCGGCCCGTCCACCCCGGATGTCTGACGTGTTCCTGATCGTACTTATCCACAGGCTAAGCGGAACCTTGTGATCCGCGAGATCGTCGGCGCATGACGAATCACAGCGAGACCACTGGATCCTCCGAAAACGGCGACATCACCGGACGGGACGGACGTGAGCGCCCGGACTATGTCAGCCACACGATGTACGACGGAGATGTCGGGTACGGCGCACGTGCCGCCGACCACCAGGTCACCCTGCGGACTCCGGGGGAGCTGGCCGACGCCCTGCCCTATCTGCTCGGGTACCGGCCGGAAGACAGCATCGTCCTGGTCGCCCTGCACGACCGCGGCGGGCGAGGCCGGTTCGGCGGCCGGGCCCGGCTCGGCATTCCCGCGAACCCGGACGACTGGGAAGCCGTCGCCCAGCAGTTGGCGCAAGGGCTTGTGAAGGGCAGCGAACGCCGTGGTATCCGTCCCGCGAACATGGTCGCCTACCTCTGCCAGGAACCGGGGAAGGGGGAGACGGGCCGTCAGGTCATGGAGCGGCTTCAGCCGCTGGCCCACCGGCTACGTCTCGAATGCGGCCGCCTCGATGTCCCCGTGATCGAGGCGCTCTGTATCTCCGACGGCCGTTTCTGGTCGTACTGCTGCGGGGGCAAGGGCTGCTGTCCGGTCGAAGGGGGGGCGATGGGATTGCCCGGCACCTCAGTGCTGGCCGCGGCCGCGACCTACGCGGGGATCCAGGTCAGGGGCACCTTGCGCGAGTTGCGCGCCCGACTGCTGCCCCTGGAGACCGGTGCCGCGCTGGAGCAGGAGGTCGCCCTGGACACCGCCGGCATGGCGCTCGTCCCGAGGATCCTCGACGAGGCGAGTCGCGCGGCGGTGGCCGAGGAGACGCTCGAACTGGCCGGACGACTGGTGCGCCGCCTCGCCGAGACGCCCGTCGTGCCGGGTGCTCTCATCGCGGACCGCCGAGACGACGAACTGCTCGGATTCGACGAAGCCGCGGCTTTGATTCTCGGCCTTCAGGACCGGGTGACGCGTGACCGGGCGGCGGGGTGGATGGAGGGCGACGAGGCGGCCCCCGCCCTGCGTCTCTGGCGGGCGCTGTCGCGGCGTTGTGTCGGGCCCTACGGCGAACACGCGGCGGCGCCTCTCACCCTCGCAGGCTGGGTCGCCTGGTCCAGCGGCGATGAACTCGAGGCGAGGGAGGCCCTCGCCATGGCCCTGGGAGCGGACCCGGACTATCTGTTCGCCCGCCTCCTGCACCAGGCCTGCAACGAAGGCCTCGACCCCGAGTCGGTACGACGCTGCCTGCGCACCGAGCGCGAGGGACGCGGAATGCCCACGGCAGTGGAGACACCTGGCGAGGCGGCCGAGGCCGAGGACTCCGAAGGCTTCGAGGGCCCACAGGACACCGGCGGGACGGTGTTCCGCGCAGGCCTGTGCGCAACCGAGTGGGGAGACGCGTCCACCGATCTCCGGTGTCCAGAAATGGAGAACCACCCCGGCAAGAGGAGCTGCCCCGATCAGCGCGGTTGCTCCGGCGAAGGGAACCGCTCCGGCGAACCGAACGACGTAGACGGCTCCGGCGAAGCCGAACACGAGGACCGACCCGGTGAAGAGGGGGGCACCTCCGGCTGCGTCCCGCACCCTCCGGCCATCTGCGCATCAGAACCTGTGCCGACATCAGCCCTCACGCCGGCTCGCAGGCGTCGCCGCGTCCGCCCCACCGATGCCGGCGCGGGTCGCGCACAGGCTGTGGCCGGAGCGGAAGAAGGCCGGCAACCGGAACGCCGGGCACGGGGAACGAACGAGCTTCGCGCCAAGCCGCCGAGGCCGCACATCACGCGCCCTGCCGCGCCGAGCCGAGGAGGTTCCCGCACCCGCCCGGTGGGGAAGGCCTCCACGCGGCGCCGCGACGACTCCTCGGAAGGCCTGAGGTCCGACAGCGACGACACCATGGGGAAGGGATGACCCCACCCTGCCGTGGTGGTGAACACGGTGTCCCTCGTGGGCGGACGGTGACCGAAGCCGGGTAAACAGCCTGCCGTGCCTGGTGAGCGCCCATGGCCGGACACGCGTCCCGGCCGGCCCAGCGTGCCCCGGAGCCGGCCCGGCCTGTCCGGATCCGGCCGCCATTCGGTGGGCCGTGTGGCCACGGGGCGTGACCTGGGGGAGTCCCGCCCCGTTCACCTGAGTGGCGGAACGCCTGAACGGCTCGTGCCGCCGCAGCGCACCGCCCTGCCGGAGCCGTCCACCCGGCCGCGACCATGTCCGAGGCGCACAGAGAGCAGAAGAAGTCACCGCATGCATCAGCCGACTCCGCCCTCAGCCGCCGACGAACGCTCCGGCTCCGAGACCCCGATGCCGCCCCCTGGCACGGGGGACGACCCACCGCGCACTGACGGGCCCGGGCCCGGCCCGCAGCGGGCCGGACTTCCGGGCGAGGGCCGGCGCACCTGGCCACCCTCTCCGCTCGTCGGGCCGGAAGGAGGCCCGCGCCGGTCCGCCGGTCCGGGCATCCGTGGCACGTCCGCCTTCCCGGCGGTCGGCACAGGGCGTCGCCCGCCGCCACCCCCGTCCCGAGGCGCCGGGACACCGCCCGGGACGCCGACCCAGCCTCGCTCCGTCGGCCTGCCCCCCGCCCACACGGCGATGATCTGCGTCGCCCTGCCGGGCCTCGCCATCTCGACGGAACAGGGGCAGCTGACGGGACATGGGCTGGAGGGCTTCTACCGGGCGGGCCGGCGCATCCTGTCCCGTTGCCAGGTGCGGGTGGCGGGACGCGAACCGTTGGCGGTCCAGGCCCGGATGACCTCGGCCGACCGGGCCCGTTTCGTCGGCACGCTCCGTGTCACACCGCACGGCGGCCCGGACCCGGACATCGTCGTCGAGCGGACCCGCTCCGCGGACGGTACAGAAGTGATCACGCTGCACAGCGCCGCCGCCCGGCCGCTGCGCCTCCCGGTCGAGGTGGCACTCGGCGCCGATCTGGCCGACCTGGGGGCGATCGCGTCCGGCACCGTGGGGCCCGAACTGGCCGCCAGCGTCCACGATTCCGGTCTGCGGTGGTCCTGCGCCGCAGGGGCCTCGTGCGTCACGGCCGACCCGCCCCCGGCCGACGCGATCGCCTCCGCGGGGCTGCTGCGCTGGGACTTCGACGTGCCTCCCGGCGGCACCGTCCGTGTGGAGTTGAGGGTCCGCCTGGACGGTGCGGGACCGGTCCGAGCCGTGGGGCGGGCGGCCACGAGCCCGTTGGCCCCGGCGGAGGCGACGGGCGACGATCCGCGCGTCCCGGCGCTGATGGCGACGAGCGTCGCGGATCTTCAGGCCCTGTTGGTGCGAGACCCGGCGCACCCCGCCGACACCCACCTCGCGGCAGGGGCGCCGTGGCGCTGCGGTCTGGCACCGGCGGACGCGCTCGCCGCGGCCCGCATGACACTGCCTCTCGGGACCCGCCTGGCCTCGGGCACGCTGCGCACCCTGGCCCGTACACAGATCACGGCTCCGGGGCCACGGTGCGGCATGATCCCCGGCCCCCGGCGGGACGCGGGCGCGCACCTTCCGCCGGGTTGTACGGGCACCGAGGCCACACTGCTCTTCCCGGTGCTCCTCGCGGAGGCCCGCCGATGGGGGCTGCCCGACAACGACACGGAGGAACTGCTGCCGGCGGCCGAGCGCTGCCTGACCTGGCTGCGTACGACGGTCGGCGAGGGGCCCTACCTCAGCGACCCCCAGCCCGGTGGTCCCGTCCGCTGCGAGACTCAGGCCCACGCCCACCGGGCCGCACTGCTCGGCGCCGACCTGCTCGACGCCTGTGGCAGACCGGGCGGGGACGGGCTGCGGGAGTGGGTCCGGAAGCTGCGCGCCACCTTCCGGCGCGACTTCTGGATCGACGATCCCGGAGGCGGCCGACCCGCCACCGCCCGTACCCCGGACGGGCGACCGCTGCCCCAGCTCTGTGCGACGGCCGTCCACCTCCTCGACACCGGGTTGCTGGGCGGTGGCGCCCACGCCCCCGGGCTGTTGGACCGGGTGCAGACCGAACAACTCGCCCGGCTGCTCGGCAGCCCCGTCATGGACTCGGGCTGGGGACTCCGTGGCCTCGGCGCGAAGGAGGTCGGCTACAACCCATTCGGCCACCGCAGCGGTGCCGTCCGGGTCCACGAAACGGCCATCGCCGTGGCCGGCCTGGCCGCCGCGGGCTACGAGAAGGAGAGCGCCGCGCTGCTGCGAGGCCTGTTGACGGCGGCCGAAGCCTTCGGGCATCGGCTCCCGGAGATGTACGCGGGGGAGAAACGGGGTGATGGGAAAGCCCCGCTTCCCCATCCGGCCGCCTGTCGTCCCGCCGCCACCGCGGCGGCGGCCGGTGTGCTGCTGCTGGCCACCCTGGCCGGCGTCCGGCCCGACGTTCCGGCCAGAACCGTCACCCTGCGACCCCTGCGTGGCGCGCCCCTGGGGGAGATCCGCCTGACCGGACTGCGGGTCGACGGCGCGCCCTTCTCCGTACGGGTCAGTCGGCTCGGTCTCGCCATGGTGGAGGAGGCGGCCGACGGACTGCAATGGGGATTGTGACCTCGTACGACGCGGCTCCGGACGTCGGCCGGGGTGGACGACGACGGCCCGGCGACACCGAAGTGGATCAGCCATCGAAGCGGCCGGCGAAGGGAGTGTTTATCGTCAGGAAGACGACTATGATCGCCGCATGCCCTACGACCCGTCAGCCTTTCCGCCCTTCGCCGTCACCGTGGACCTGGTCGTGCTGACCGTGCGCCGCCATGCCCTGTGCGCGCTGGCGGTGCGCAGGGGCGAGGCGCCGTTCCAGGGGCGGTGGGCGCTCCCGGGCGGCTTCGTACGGGCCGACGAGGACCTCACCCAGGCTGCGGCGCGCGAGCTGGCCGAGGAGACCGGACTCCGTGCACACGACCCCTCGGCCCCGGCCCACGACAACGGTGCCCACCTGGAACAGCTCGCCACGTACGGCGATCCCAAGCGCGACCCGAGGATGCGGGTCGTCAGCGTCGCGCACCTGGCGCTCGCCCCGGACCTGCCGGCGCCGCGAGCGGGCGGAGACGCCAGCAACGCGCGTTGGGCGCCGGTCGAGGAGCTGCTTCAGCATGGCGGCTACGGCCGTGACGGGGAACCGGTCGCACCGCTCGCCTTCGACCACGCCCAGATCCTCGCCGACGGCGTGGAGCGGGCCCGTTCCAAGATCGAGTACTCGTCCCTGGCGACCGCGTTCTGCCCCACCGAGTTCACGGTCGGCGAGCTCCGCCGGGTCTACGAGGCGGTGTGGGGCGTGGCGCTCGACCCGCGGAACTTCCACCGCAAGGTCACGGGCACGCCCGGCTTCCTGGTGCCCACCGGTGGCACCACCACTCGGCAGGGCGGCCGCCCTGCCCAGCTCTTCCGGGCGGGCGGCGCCACCCTGCTCAACCCGCCGATGCTGCGGCCCGAGGTGTGACCAGGCCGACCGCGCCCCATGACAAGTGGAGAGGGATCCCGAACCGGTCGGTCGCGGCTGCGTGACCGGCCGCACGGCGTCACCGTGCGGTGAACGGGAAAAAGGGATATAACGCGCTATCTTGCTACGGGTGATCCAGGCCTTCGGACTGACCAGCAACTCCCGCAAGGCGCTTCCGCCCGCCGTCGACGATGTCTCCTTCGAGGCGCGCGCGGGCCGCGTCACCGTGCTGCTCGGAGCGCGGGGCGCGGGCAAGACCACGGCGCTGAGACTCATGCTCGAACTCGAACAGGGCCGCGGCCTCGCCCACTTCCGAGGCCGTCCGCTGCACCGCATCGCTCACCCCTCGCGTGAGGTCGGCGTCGTTCTCGGCGATGTGCCGGGGCACCCGGCCCGCACGGTCCGGGGCCACCTGCGCATGCTGTGCGCGGCCGCCGGGGTGCCGGCGCGGCGGGCCGACGAAGTGCTCGAGGTGGTCGGCCTGGTCAGTCTGCGCGACGAACGCCTCGGCACCCTGTCCCGCGGCGTGGACCGGCGGCTGGGCCTTGCCTGCGCTCTTCTCGCGGACCCGCACACCCTCGTCCTCGACGATCCGGCCGACGGGCTCTCCGGGCGCGAGAACCGTTGGCTGCACGGCATGCTGCGCGCCCACGCGGACCAGGGCGGTACCGTTCTGACGACCACGACCGACCCCAAGGAGGCGGCTCGCACCGCCGACCGGGTCATCACCCTGGACCGGGGCACACTGGTCGCCGACCAGGAGGCCGCCGACTTCGCCCGCACTCGGCTGCGACCCAGGGTGGCCGTCCGCAGCCCACACGCCGTCCGCCTGGCCGCCCTGCTCGCCAGGGAGGCCCGAGCCGAGCAGCGCTCCGTCGAGGTGGTGCAGGAGGGCGGCAACCGGCTCTCCGTGTACGGCAGTAGCTGCGCCCACGTCGGCGAGACGGCGTTCCGGCACGACATCCTGGTCCACCAACTCGCCGACGAGACGGGCGACATGGGGCCGGGGGCGGGAGTCGAGGCTCCACGGCGTACGCACTCCGAGGCAGGACCGGGCCCTTCGGGGGAAGCGGGCCAGGACTCCTGGGGCGGGGAACCGGCCACCATCGCCGCCTCCGAGCAGGACACGGATCGCGAGGGGGTCCCGGAGGACACACGTGTGGCGAGCGCAACCCGGCACACAGGCACCGCGGACGCGCCATGCAGCCCCGACGGTGCATCGACGCCGCCTCCAGCACCGTACCGGCCGGTCGACGCGGCACATCACGACGTCATCCTGGCTTCCGATGGCGACTCCCCGTCCCGTGTCGTCACACCGGCTGTCGCGGGTCGGGCTGCAGAGACCCCGGACACGACGGAGTCCCTGACTGTCTGGGGCAGGCGCCCTGCCTGCGATCCGGACGACTCCACAGGCGCGATCCTCAACGAACTCCGGCAGCCCGGAGAGACCGACACCGCCGACGGCACCACTTCCGGTGTGGGCCCCGCCGCCTCCTGTTCCCCGGCCGCGTCTGTCATGTCCTCGGCTCAGCGCTTCACCCGACCCTTCGCGTCCCGTGGTGTCGACACCCTGCCCGCCCTGCCACCTCCCATCTCCGTCCGCTCGGCCCCCAGTCCCTTGCGTCCACTCCGCTACGAACTCCGTCGCGCCACCGGCATCGGCACCGGATTCACCACCGGTGCCCTGGTCCTGGTCGTCTCCGCCCTCACCGCCGTACTCCTGGCCCGCGTGGGCCACACCGCGCCTGCACGGCTGCTGGCCGCGTGGCCTGCGGAGCTTCCGCTGCCGCCCGCGGCGCTCGGCGCGGGACTGCTCGGTGCGCTGGCCTTCGGAGACGAGTTCCGCCACCCCGCCCTGGCCGTGGACCGGGGTACGGTGCCCCGAAGGCTGGGTGTGCTCACCGCCAAGCTCCTCGTCGCCGCTCTCACCGCACTGATGCTGGCCATTCTCACGGTGGGATGCGACGCCGAAGCGCTCTATCTCGTCTACGGACGGGAGGTCGCACAGGTTCCCGCGGGCTGGCTTTCGCTGAGCGCGAGCTGGATCGGTCTCGTGGTGGGCTGCGCCTGGACCGGTGTGCTGGCCGCCGGCGTCTTCCGATCCACCACGGCCGGGCTGGCGGCGGTGGTCGCCATGCCCGTCGTCGTCCTGCCCGTCGTACAGAAGGCCGTGGAGAGCGCGTCCGTGCGGACGGCGGCCGGATTCTCGATGCGGTTGCGCGAGCTGCTCCTGGTGCAGTGGCCCTTCGGCGGCGAGCGCTATCTGGACGCCGTGGCACGCGTGATCGCCCAACCGGTCGGCGGAGCAATGGCGTTGTCACTGACGGCCCTGCTGTGCGCGTACCTGCTCACGACCCTGCGGAGCAGAGCCAGATGATCACCGTCCGGGCCGATCCGATCCCGGCGTGTGCGCAACTCCCCGAAGAAAGCCCATTTCTTTCCGATAAGGCGTCAATTGCGACGGGGTGAGCGATCACCCTTTCGTGTGCTTTTCACCAAAGACCTCAAGGGAGTTGGGAGCAGCGCCGACAAAGGATCCGTGAGTACCCTTGCGCACACCATGATGACCGCCGCCCGCTCCACCGACTCCGGTCTCTCCGGCCCGGGCGAACTCGACCGCTACCCCTTCGCCGAGGCTCCTGTGGCCGAACGTGCCGGAGCCCCCGTCTGGGATCCGGAGCCCGAGCTGGGCCGTGTGGGCCGCCGTACCGCGGGCAACCGCGGACGCGGGCTGCACGGCCAACTCGTCCAGCAGCTCGGTCAGATGATCGTCTCGGGCGATCTGGGCGCCGACCGACCGCTGGTGCCCGAGGAGATCGGTCAGCGGTTCGAGGTGTCCCGCACCGTCGTCCGCGAGTCGCTGCGTGTCCTCGAGGCCAAGGGTCTGGTCAGTGCCCGGCCGAACGTCGGCACGCGCGTGCGTCCCGTGAGCGACTGGAACCTTCTCGACCCGGACATCATCGAGTGGCGGGCGTTCGGCCCTCAGCGCGACAACCAACGGCGCGAGCTGAGCGAGCTGCGCTGGACGATCGAGCCGCTTGCCGCCCGCCTCGCCGCGGGGCACGGACGCGCCGACATCCAGCAGCGACTGTCCGACATGGTCGAGATCATGGCGCACGCCACGGCGCAGGGCGACGCGCTCACCTACTCCCGGGCCGACGCCGAGTTCCACTCGCTGCTCATCCAGGTCGCGGGCAACCGCATGCTGGAACACCTTTCAGGGATCGTGTCGTCCGCCCTCCAGGTCTCCGGCGGCCCGGTCACGGGCTGTGACCGGCCGAACGACGCGTCGCTGGGGCACCACGGCCGGATCGCCGACGCCCTCGCGGCGGGCGACGGCGCCGCGGCCGAGACGGCCATGCGTCAGCTGCTCACCGTTCATCCCGAGGTGGAGCGCGTCGTGCCGGCGCCGCGCGAACACTGACCGCACCGCGCGGGGAAGCGGCCGGGGGACGTCTTCCCCCTCCCGCGTCGTCCTCGGCCTCTGCACCCGCACTCCCGTCGGACCCCGCAGAACCCGTCACGGGGGCTGCGGGGTCCGACGGTCGATGTGGCGGAACCGGTCCCGGCGGCACCGGTAGGCTTCACGGGTGACCTCGTCTGCCCGCGTCTGACCTTTTTTGAACGCTTACGGGGTGTGACTCGGGCCACGAAGATTGGGCGTAACGCTTGTGGAAACAACGCGATGACCTAAGAGGTGACTGCCGCGGAGGGAATACGGACGCCGTACAAGGCGCTGTTAATCCTCCCGGCCCCCGCCCGCGCCGTCGGCCACCCCCAGGCCGGTGGTCGGCTCCTGTCCGTCACGGACGGGGCCGAAAGCCGTTTTCCAACGTTCCGAGAGGTTGTTCGTGTCGGCCAGCACATCCCGTACGCTCCCGCCGGAGATCGCCGAGTCCGTCTCTGTCATGGCGCTCATTGAGCGGGGAAAGGCTGAGGGGCAGATCGCCGGCGACGATGTGCGTCGGGCCTTCGAAGCTGACCAGATTCCGGCCACTCAGTGGAAGAACGTACTGCGCAGCCTCAACCAGATCCTCGAGGAAGAGGGTGTGACGCTGATGGTCAGTGCCGCGGAGCCCAAGCGCACCCGAAAGAGCGTCGCAGCGAAGAGTCCGGCCAAGCGCACCGCCACCAAGACGGTCGCGGCGAAGGCGGTGACCACGAGGAAGGCCACTGCCACGGCCGCCCCGGCCACCCCGGCCGCTCCTGCTGTGGACGATTCCGCAGACGAAACCGCCCCCGCCAAGAAGGCGGCGGCCAAGAAGACGACCGCCAAGAAGGCGGTCGCGAAGAAGACCGTCGCCAAGAAGACGGCGGCCAAGAAGACCGCAGGCAAGGACGACGCCGAGGTTGCCGAGGACGAGGTCCTCGAGGACGCCAAGCCCGGCGAAGAGGAAGAGGAGGGGGCCGAGAACAAGGGCTTCGTCCTCTCCGACGACGACGAGGACGACGCGCCCGCCCAGCAGGTCGCCGTGGCCGGTGCCACCGCCGACCCGGTGAAGGACTACCTCAAGCAGATCGGCAAGGTCCCGCTGCTCAACGCCGAGCAGGAGGTCGAGCTCGCCAAGCGCATCGAGGCCGGTCTGTTCGCCGAGGACAAGCTGGCCAACGCCGACAAGCTCGCGCCGAAGCTCAAGCGCGAGCTGGAGATCATCGCCGAGGACGGCCGGCGGGCCAAGAACCACCTCCTGGAGGCCAACCTCCGTCTGGTGGTCTCTCTGGCCAAGCGTTACACCGGCCGCGGCATGCTCTTCCTGGACCTCATCCAGGAGGGCAACCTCGGTCTGATCCGCGCGGTCGAGAAGTTCGACTACACCAAGGGCTACAAGTTCTCCACGTACGCCACCTGGTGGATCCGTCAGGCGATCACCCGCGCGATGGCCGACCAGGCCCGCACCATCCGTATCCCGGTGCACATGGTCGAGGTCATCAACAAGCTCGCGCGCGTACAGCGCCAGATGCTCCAGGACCTGGGCCGCGAGCCCACCCCGGAGGAGCTGGCCAAGGAACTCGACATGACCCCGGAGAAGGTCATCGAGGTCCAGAAGTACGGCCGTGAGCCCATCTCGCTGCACACCCCGCTGGGCGAGGACGGTGACAGCGAGTTCGGTGACCTCATCGAGGACTCCGAGGCCGTGGTCCCGGCCGACGCGGTCAGCTTCACTCTCCTCCAGGAGCAGCTGCACTCGGTCCTCGACACCCTGTCCGAGCGCGAGGCGGGCGTCGTCTCCATGCGGTTCGGTCTCACCGACGGTCAGCCGAAGACCCTCGACGAGATCGGCAAGGTGTACGGCGTGACGCGCGAGCGCATCCGCCAGATCGAGTCCAAGACCATGTCCAAGCTGCGCCACCCGTCCCGTTCGCAGGTGCTGCGCGACTACCTCGACTAGGTCGCAGCCGTACGACGCCGAAGGCCCGGTCTCCCGTGAGGGAGCCGGGCCTTCGGCGTCGGCGCAGGTGCGGGGTGCCGCGCCTTGGATGACTCTGGGTGTCCATCGGTCACTCCAGAGTGAGGAGCGCGCATGCGTCGTCCCCTTGTCCGGGCCCTGGCCCGGCCGTTGATCCTGGCGGCCGCGGCGGTGGCCATACCCTTGGGCTCCGCCGCCCCGGCGGCCTCCGACGGTGTTGTCGTGGGCGGCTTCCCGGTCGACGTCTCCGAGAGCCCGTGGACGGTCGCGCTGTCCAGTCGTGACCGGTTCGGAGGTACGCGCTCCGGGCAGTTCTGCGGAGGGGTGGCGGTCGGCCCGTCCACCGTGCTCACCGCGGCCCACTGTATGGGCGAGGACGTCCTGGGATCGCCGCCGGGGCAGCTGGCCGACCTGAGGGTCGTCGCGGGCCGTACGGACCTGTACAGCGACACCGGGCGGGAGGTCTCCGTGCGCAGCGTGTGGGTGAATCCCGCCTATGACAGTTCCAGCAATGCCGGGGACTTCGCCGTACTCACCCTTGCCGACCCACTTCCTGCGGGTGCGGTCATCGGCATGGCCGGCGAGGGCGATTCGGCGTACGCGGCGGGCACTGACGCCGTCGTCTACGGCTGGGGAGACGCCACCGGGTTCGGTGCGTATGCCCGCACCCTTCGAGCGGCTCGGGTCCATGTGCTGGCCGACGCGGAGTGCGAGCAGGCGTACCCCGGTACCTCCGACGGCACCTACGACGCGCGGAGCATGGTGTGCGCCGGGGAGATGCGGGGCGGTCGCGATGCCTGTCAGGGGGACAGTGGCGGGCCGCTGGTCGCACAGGGCCGACTCATCGGCCTCGTGTCGTGGGGCAGCGGCTGTGGGCGTCCGGGGAGTCCGGGCGTCTACACGCGCGTTTCGGACGCCGTACGGGCGCTGGGCTGGGCGCGGGGCCAGGAGGGCGCTATGAAGCCCTCTGAGGGCGTCTGAGCGAGTCCTGCCGCGGCGTGGCCGGCTTGCTGCCATGAGAGCGGGCGGCCGCCCCTGGGAGCAGGGACGGCCGCCCGTCTACCGGCCTGTGCCGGTTCTGGCTCGTCGTGGACGCGCAGATCAGTGCTCTTCTTCCGAACTGGAGGCCGGAACGGTCGTCAGCCGCTCTGTCTCGTCCTGTATCTCAGCGGCGATCTTCTTGAGTTCCGGCTCGAACTTGCGGCCGTGGTGGGCGCAGAAGAGCAGTTCTCCGCCGCTGAGCAGCACGACGCGTACGTACGCCTGGGCGCCGCAGCGGTCGCAGCGGTCTGCGGCCGTCAGCGGGCTCGCGGGGGTCAGAACAGTAGTCACGTCGCCTCTTCTCTAGCTCGACGAGCTGTCGTACCAGGGTCAACATCCAACCAGCCCCAAAACGTTCCCGCTCGTGGCTTGTCCTCGAAAAAATCTTTCCGAGGTGGCCGTCTGCTGCCGGTTTGGCGGCGAATGTGCCGTATTGCGTGGTCTGTGGTGCTTACGGTTTTGCTCTGTCGGTCATGGTTCGGTCCTCCCCGGCCGGCTTGCCGGTTTGTTCATGAGGACGTGCCCGGAGCCTAAATGGTTCATGCCCCGAAGGGAACGTGATATGTACTTCACTCCATCGAGGGATCGAACACGCATGCGACGCTGGACTAGTCTGAGTTTCGGACGAGGGTGGCGTTACAACGGCTCTACCAGGCCTCGGTACCCTCTTGGCGGCTACCCAAGCCGCGCCCTTACCCAGAAGGGCCCCAAGTGAAATTCAGCGAGGAGCGAACC
The DNA here is from genome assembly GCF_042737245.1 of Streptomyces sp. NPDC060002. Classification (NCBI taxonomy): domain Bacteria; kingdom Bacillati; phylum Actinomycetota; class Actinomycetes; order Kitasatosporales; family Streptomycetaceae; genus Streptomyces; species Streptomyces sp. NPDC060002. Next base: position 55,447 of record NZ_JBHWUW010000013.1, on the reverse strand, counting down.
GCGTGACCGCCGAAACCTCCGTGCCGTCCACAGCGCTGCTGGCAGGAGCAGACCGGGACGGTTCCAACTACACCGCGCGGCACCTGCTCGTCCTCGAGGGGCTCGAGGCCGTGCGGAAGCGCCCGGGTATGTACATCGGCTCGACCGACAGTCGTGGTCTGATGCACTGCCTGTGGGAAATCATCGACAACTCCGTCGACGAGGCCCTGGGCGACTATTGCGACCACATCGAAGTGATCCTCCACGACGACGCCTCGGTCGAGGTCCGTGACAACGGCCGTGGCATCCCCGTCGACGTCGAGCCCAAAACAGGTCTGTCCGGCGTCGAGGTCGTCATGACCAAGCTGCACGCCGGCGGCAAGTTCGGCGGCGGCTCCTACGCCGCCTCCGGGGGTCTGCACGGCGTCGGCGCCTCCGTGGTCAACGCCTTGTCCGCCCGCCTCGACGTCGAGGTGGACCGGGGCGGCCACACCCACGCGATCAGCTTCCGGCGTGGAGTTCCGGGCGCCTTCGCCGCGGACGGCCCCGACTCGAAGTTCGAGCCGGGCGGCCTGCGGAAGATCAAGCGGGTCGCCAAGAACCGGACCGGCACGCGGGTGCGTTACTGGGCCGACCGCCAGATCTTCCTCAAGGACGCCAAGCTCTCCCTGGAGAACCTCCACCAGCGCGCTCGCCAGACCGCGTTCCTGGTGCCCGGCCTGACCATCGTCGTGCGCGACGAGTACGGCCTCGGCGAGGGCGGAAGCAAGGGCGAGGAGTCCTTCCGCTTCGACGGTGGCATCAGCGAGTTCTGCGAGTACCTGGCCACCGACAAGCCTGTTTGCGACGTCCTCCGTTTCACCGGGCAGGGCACCTTCAAGGAGACCGTCCCGGTCCTGGACGAGCATGGGCAGATGACCCCGACGGAGGTCACCCGTGAGCTCGGCGTCGACGTGGCACTGCGCTGGGGCACCGGCTACGACGCGAACGTGAAATCGTTCGTCAATATCATCGCCACGCCCAAGGGCGGCACGCACGTCGCCGGCTTCGAGCAGGCGATCGCCAAGACGATGAACGAGGTGCTGCGCGCCAAGAAGCTGCTGCGCGTAGCCGAGGACGACGTCGTGAAGGACGACGCTCTGGAGGGCCTGACCGCCGTCGTCACGGTGCGACTCGCCGAACCCCAGTTCGAGGGCCAGACCAAGGAGGTCCTCGGCACCTCAGCGGCCCGGCGCATCGTGAACACCGTGATCTCCAGGGAGCTCAAGGCGTTCCTGACCTCCGCCAAGCGCGATGCCGCAGCTCAGGCGCGGGTCGTCATGGAGAAGGCGGTCGCTGCCGCGCGGACGCGTATCGCAGCCCGGCAGCACAAGGACGCGCAGCGCCGCAAGACGGCTCTGGAGTCCTCGTCCCTGCCCGCCAAGCTCGCCGACTGCCGTAGCGACGACGTCGAGCGCAGCGAGCTGTTCATCGTCGAGGGAGACTCCGCGCTCGGTACGGCCAAGCTCGCCCGGAACTCCGAGTTCCAGGCACTGCTGCCGATCCGGGGCAAGATCCTCAACGTCCAGAAGTCGTCCGTCACCGACATGCTCAAGAACGCCGAGTGCGGCGCGATCATCCAGGTCATAGGGGCGGGCTCCGGGCGAACCTTCGACATCGACGCGGCTCGCTACGGCAAGATCATCATGATGACCGACGCCGATGTGGACGGCTCCCACATCCGGACGCTGCTCCTGACGCTGTTCCACCGCTACATGCGGCCCATGGTCGAGGCCGGGCGGGTGTTCGCCGCGGTCCCACCCCTGCACCGCATCGAGCTCGTCCAGCCCAAGAAGGGCCAGGACAAGTACGTGTACACGTACTCGGACCGTGAGCTGCGCGACAAGCTGATGGAGTTCCAGAGCAAGAGCGTCCGGTACAAGGACTCCATCCAGCGTTACAAGGGTCTCGGCGAGATGGACGCCGACCAGCTGGCGGAGACGACGATGGACCCGCGCCACCGCACTCTGCGTCGGATCAACCTCTCCGACCTGGAGGCGGCCGAGCAGGTGTTCGATCTGCTCATGGGTAATGACGTGGCGCCGCGCAAGGAGTTCATCTCCAGCTCGGCGGCGACGCTCGACCGGTCCCGTATCGACGCGTAGCCACTGCGTCCGGTCCGACCGGGTCTCGCAGCTTCGGCCCGGTCCTGTGCCGGTCGGGCGGATCGTGCAGGTCCGGCTTGGGTTCTCCACCCGCGGGTGGAGAACCCAAGCCTCCGGAAATCCACCCATGATCCACCCCTGCTCCGATCTGTGGACCGCCGTGTTTCCGTAGCGTCGAAGGCGTCGGCAGCACTCGCTGCCGGCCTTCCCTTCCCGCTCACGGAGGCTGTGATGTCCGGGCTCGTCAACGCACTGGTGATCGTGGCTGTGGCCGCACTCGTGATCGTGCGGCAGTTCCGCGCAAGCCGCATCGACACGGACCGGCGATGGTGGCTCCTGCCGGGAATCCTGGCCGTCATAGCGCTGCGCGAACCCGATCTCCTCGATGCCCGTCACCACGGCGAGTCGGTCTTGGTGCTCGGCGCCGAACTGCTCGTCGCGCTGGCCATGGGAGCCGCTTGGGCCTGGACCACCCGCATCTGGGTGGAGCCGGACGGCGCCGTGTGGAGCAAGAGCACCAGAGCGAGCGTGGCCGCCTGGGGAGCCGGCATCGGCCTGAGGGCGGGCCTCTTCGGGGTCGGCGCACTGTTGGGCATCCGCCAGGACGGTGCGGCCCTGATGCTGGGACTCGCGGCCACCTTGCTGGTCCGCTCCGAGATCCTGATCTGGCGCGTTCAGTCTCTGAACCAGGCCCGCGCGCACGCCACGGCGTACGGTGACCACGTGCCGCGGTCCCCGTGGAAGGAGCGCGTGTGACGGACAACGTCTGGACACGCTGGCCCTCACGGGAGGCGCTGGGCCCCAGAGGGGTCTCGCGCCCCAGGCGGCTGCTGGCCTGGGCAGTAAGGCTGCTGGTCCTGGGCGCGCTCCTGTGGAGCGCCTTCCACGACAGCCGCATCGAGGGGTGGATCGCGGTCGCCGGGGCCGGTGGCGTTCTTGTGGCAGGTGGGCTGGCGTGGGCCCTGTTCCGGACGACGCTCGGACACCGGCTGTGGCCGTCCCTGGCACTTCTCCTCATGCTGCTGGGGCTGGCGGCCGGGGCCGAGGCAGCGGACTTCCGCTCCCCAGCCACGGTCCTGTGGTGCGGGTGCGCCATCGTGGCACTGGAGCGACTGCCGCTGGGGGCGGCGTTGCCGGCGGCTTCGGTCGGGTTCGCCGCCTTCGCCGTGGTCAACGACGACTCGGGGGTGACCTCGGCCGCTGCCATCGGGGGCATGGCCCTCGCCGGATACGCCCTGCGTCTGGACGCCGAAGCCAGAGGCACCGCGCAGCGACTGCTCACCCAGGAGCGGGCCGCGCGCGCGGCCGAGGCCGAGTCGGCCGCACTCGCGGAGCGGGCCCGCATCGCCCGGGAGATCCATGACGTCCTGGCCCACAGTCTCTCGGCGCAGCTCGTGCACCTGGAGGCGGCCCGGCTGCTGATCGAGCGGGGCGCGGACCGCGAGCAGATTCTCGACCGGGTGGTGGCGGCCAGAGGGATGGCCCGCGACGGCCTCGAGGAGACCAGGCAGTCGCTCTCCGCGCTGCGCGGTGAACTGACCCCGCTGGAGGACTTCCTGACCGATCTCGTCCGCATGTCCGACGGTGCCCAGGTCACGGTGGGGGGTGACCGCAGACCGCTGCCGGTCGAGGCGTCGCAGGCCGTGCGCAGAGTTGCGCAGGAGGCTTTGACGAACGCTCGCAAACACGCACCGGGAGCCAAGGTGCGTGTGCGACTGGAGTACGGCCGGCATGAAGTGACCCTGGACGTGCGGGACTCGGGTGGTCCGCCGGGCGAACTCGCCCGGGCCGGAGGCGGGTACGGTCTGCTGGGTATGCGGGAACGCGCCGAACTGCTGGGCGGGTCCCTCGCTGCTGGGCCGGACGAGGAAGGGTTCGTGGTGACGCTGAAGGTTCCGGTATGACGGAGGAGGCGGTGAGGGAGCCCGCCAGGGTTGTGGTCGCGGACGATCAGACGGTCGTCCGGGAAGGCATCGTGATGCTGCTCGGGCTGCTGCCGGGAGTCGAGGTCGTGGGCGCCGCCGGGGACGGTGAAGAGGCCGTGCGGCTCGTCGCCGAACTGGCTCCCGATGTGGTGCTGATGGACCTGCGCATGCCGCGCTGTGACGGAGTGGAGGCGACCCGGCGCATCCGGTCCGAGTATCCCGGGACACAGGTCGTGGTCCTCACGACCTACGCGGACGACGAGTCCCTGTTCCCCGCGCTGAAAGCGGGCGCACGGGGGTATCTCACCAAGGACGCGGGCGGCGACGAGATCGTACGGGCCGTGCACAGTGTGCTGTCCGGGGACGCGGGGCTGTCGCCGAGCGTCCAGCGGAGGCTGCTGGAGCGCCTGTCGGCGCCCGAACCGGAGCGGGCTGCGCCCCGCGTCGTCCCCGACGGGCTCACGACACGGGAGGCGGAGGTGCTGCTGCTGATCGCCGAGGGGCTCAGCAACCAGGAGATCGCGCGCAGGCTGAGCGTGTCCACCGCGACGGTGAAGACGCACATCAACAACATGTTCTCCAAGACGGGGCTCAAGGACCGGGCCCAGGCGGTGCGTTACGCGTACGCGAAGGGGCTGGTCCGGCCGCCCGCGGGGTGAACGGCGCGTCGGTCACCTGATGGGGTGAAGTGTTCGGGGAACAATAGTCGGGGATCTTCCCGTTCTGTCCATCCTTGGGCATGCAGTCAAGCAACGGTCGGGCCCGCGCCGACGGGGACGGTCCCGATGGCGGCGCCTCCACGCCACACGTGCACGAACACCATCAAGGCCAGGGCCAGGCGTACGCCGAGGCGCCAGGGGACGTGCGCTACGAGGACCCGTGGTACGACGCGCTCGCCTCGGGCTGGGGCGAGTCGGCCATCACGAGCACCCCTGGGCCCGAGGTTCCCCCGGCACGTCGGCGGGAGACCGGAACCGGGGCAGCGGCTCAGATCTACCTCGAGGTGCAGCACAGCGCGGCCTTCCAGGAGGTACGCAGCCGGTACCGGCGGTTCGTGGTACCCGCAGCAGCAGGGTTCTTCGTCTGGTACGTGGCGTATGTGGTGACCGCTACGACCGCGCCCGGACTGATGGCGCGGCCGGTGGTGGGCGCGGTGAACGTGGCGCTGCTCGCCGGGCTGGGGCAGTTCCTCAGCACCTTTCTGCTCACCTGGGCCTACGCCCGGCACGCGCGGCTGCGCCGGGATCGCGCCGCGCTCGAACTGCGGTGGGACACACAGGAGTTGACTCGCGGAGTAAAGGGCGGTGCGTCGTGACCGGCAACCATCAGGCGCTGGCATTCTTGCTGTTCAGCGCCTTCGTCGCGGTCACGTTGGGGATCACGACCTGGGTGAGCCGCAACCGCCATGGTTCGGAGGAGGAGTTCTACGTCGGCGGGCGGCTGTTCTCCCCGATGGAGAATGGTTTTGCCATCGCGGGTGACTACATGTCGGCCGCTTCCTTCCTGGGCGTCACCGGGCTCATCGCGCTGTTCGGGTACGACGGGCTGCTGTATGTGGTCGGCTTCCTCGTGGCCTGGCTGGTGGTGCTGTTCCTCGTCGCCGAACTGGTGCGCAACTGCGGACGGTTCACGCTCGCCGACGTGGTCGCCGCGCGGATGAGCGAGCGGCCGGTGCGGATCGCGGCGGGAACCTCCTCGGTCACCGTGTCCGTTCTCTATCTGGTGGCCCAGATGGTGGGCGCCGGCAGCCTGGTCGCGCTGCTCCTCGGGAACACCGGCGAGGCGGCCCAGTCCTGGGCCGTCATCGGGGTCGGTGCGCTCATGGTGATCTATGTGTCGTTGGGAGGGATGCGGGCGACCACGTGGATCCAGATCGTCAAGGCGGTTCTGCTGCTGGCCGGCACCATGGCGCTGACCGTGCTCGTTCTGATGCGCTTCCACGGTGACTTCGACCAGTTGCTGCGCACGGCGGCCGAGCGCAGTGGGCACGGTGCCGCGTTCCTGGCACCCGGGCTGAAGTACGGGGGGGACTGGACCGCGCGTTTCGACTTCATGAGCCTGGGGCTCGCGCTGGTGCTGGGTACGGCGGGGCTGCCGCACATCCTCTCCCGCTTCTACACCGTGCCGACCGCGCAGGCCGCCCGTCGGTCCGTCGTCTGGTCGATCGGGCTGATCGGCGGCTTCTACCTGATGACGATCGTCCTCGGCTTCGGTGCGGCCGCGATCGTCGGCCCGGAGGCGGTGCGCGGCTCGAACGCGGCCGGGAACACGGCGGTTCCACTTCTGGCACTCGACCTGGGCGGCGGCGCCGACTCCACCGGCGGAGCGGTGCTGTTCGCGGTCGTGGGGGCCATCGCCTTCGCCACGATCCTCGCGGTCGTCGCCGGGATCACGCTCGCCTCCTCGGCGTCGGTGGCGCACGACCTGTATGCCTCCTTGCGCCGTCGGCAGGCCAAACCCCGCAGCGAGGTCGCGGTGGCGCGGGTCGCCGCCGTGGGGGTCGGCGTCGTCGCGATCGCCCTCGGCCTGCTGGCCCGCGATCTCAATGTCGCCTTTCTGGTCGGGCTCGCCTTCGCCGTCGCGGCGTCCGCGAATCTGCCGGTCCTGATGTATTCGCTGTTCTGGCGGGGCTTCACCACGCGGGGCGCCGTGTGGGCGGTGTACGGCGGGCTGGTCCCGGCCCTGGCGCTGGTCGTGTTGTCGCCCGTGGTGTCCGGCAGCCCCGAGTCGCTCTTCCCGAGCGTGGACTTCCAGTACTTCCCGCTGCAGAACCCCGGCCTGGTCTCGATTCCGCTGGGCTTCCTGGCGGGCTGGCTCGGCACGGTCACCTCGGCCGAGGTCGCGGACGAGGCCAAGCACGCGGAGACCGAGGTGCGGTCACTGACAGGGGCGGGCGCCGCCTAGCGGGCGACTCCTCGTCGTCGTACCGCATCGGGGTCCTGGCGTATCGGGGTCCTGGCGTATCGGGGTCCTGGCGCACGGCTACGGCGCCACCCAGGCGTAGCGGTGTTCCGGGCGGCCCGTGTCGCCGTACTTGAGGGAGAGGTGCAGGCGTCCGGCCTGTTCCAGGTGGCGGAGGTAGCGCTGGGCGGTGGAGCGGCTCAGGCCGGTCTCGGCGGCGACCTCGTGGGCCGACAGAGGGTGCTTCGCCCGGTGCAGAACGTCACAGATCAGGTCCGTGGTCGGTTCCGAGTGGCCGCTCGGCAGGCCGGGGGACGAGGGCGCCGGCCCGGTGCGCAGGGCGCCGAAAATCCGGTCGACCTGCTCCTGGCCGGCGATGCCCTGCCCACCGACCCGGTCCACCGTGCGGCGCAGGGCGGCGTACGAGTCGAGGCGGGTGCGCAGGGCAGCGAAGGTGAACGGTTTGACCAGGTAGTGCAGGGCGCCCAGGCGCATCGCGGTCTGGACCGTCGTGACGTCGCCGGCTGCCGTGATCATGATGACGTCGGTCCGATGGCCCTGTTCCCGCATGCGGTGGATGAGCTGGAGGCCGGTCTGGTCGGGCAGGTAGTGGTCGAGCAGCACCAGGTCGATGGTTCCGCGCTCTATGGCTCCCAGCGCCTGGGCGGCGCTGTGCGCGCGGGCGGCCACCCGGAAGCCGGGAACCTTTCCCACGTACTTGGCGTTGATCTCGGCGACACGGAAGTCGTCGTCCACCACCAGGACGTCAATCATCGGGCCTCTCTCCGTGAAGGCCAGGCAGGCGTTAAGCCCGTGTTTCGGCTTCGCTGTTCTAGCGGGAGCAAAACGAGCACAACAGGCTACTGCAAGCAAAAGAAGCGCATGCGGCCAGAAGGCTGATGGCGCCTCCCGGGTCACCTCTACCGTCCCCGGCCATGAGCGCACACACCAGCCCCGCCATCGAGCTGCGGGGCGCGAGCAAGGTCTTCAGGACCCCGTCGGGGGCCCCGCACACCGCCGTGCGAGAACTCGACCTCACTGTCGGGCGTGGCGAGTTCGTGGCCGTCGTCGGCCCGACCGGCTGCGGCAAGTCGACCACGCTGACCCTGGTCAGCGGTCTGGAAGAGCCCACCCAGGGCGAGGTGATGGTCGCCGGGCAGCCCGTGCGTGGCGTCGGTGACAAGGTCGGCTTCGTCTTCCAGCAGGACGCCACTTTTCCCTGGCGTACGGTCCTGTCCAACGTCATGGCCGGGCCCCGTTTTCGCGGTGTGCCCAAGGCGGAGGCGAAGCTGAAAGCGCGCGAGTGGCTGGCGCGGGTCGGGCTCACCGACTTCGAGGACCGCTACCCGCACCAGCTCTCCGGCGGTCAGCGCAAGCGCGTGGCCCTCGCCGCGACCTTCGTGAACGACCCGGAGATCCTCCTCATGGACGAGCCGTTCTCGGCGCTCGACGTGCAGACCAGGGCATTGATGTCGGACGAGCTCCTCGAGCTGTGGGAGGGCACGGGCGCTTCCGTCGTCTTCGTCACCCACGACCTGGAGGAGTCCATCGCGCTGGCCGACAGGGTCGTCGTGATGACCGCCGGCCCCGCCACCGTGAAGCAGGTCTTCGACATCGACCTGCCGAGGCCGCGCAAGGTCGAGTCGGTCCGTCTGGAGCCGCGGTTCATCGAGATCTACCGCGAGATCTGGGAGTCCCTCGGCGAAGAGGTCCGCATCACCCGCGAGAGAGGTGCCGCCCGTGTCGCCTGAAGTGCTCAGCACGCCGGTCGTCGACACGGCCAAGGCACCTGACCGCGCCCACTCGCGCGCGCGTGCCGCTCGCAGACGCAAGGCCGTCGTGACGGCGTCCCGTGTTCTGCTCCTGGTGGCTGTGCTCGCCCTGTGGGAGGCGTTCTCGCGGGCCAAGGTCATCGATCCCTTCAACTTCTCGATGCCCACGAAGATCTGGGACCAGATCTGGACCTGGGTGACGCACGGGACCGCGCTCGGTTCTCTGGGTGAGCAGATCTGGTACACGCTCTACGAGGCACTGCTCGGCTGGATCATCGGTGTGGTCGCCGGTGTCGTGTGCGGTATCGCACTGGGACGGATCACCTTCCTCGCCGACATCCTTGGTCCATACATCAAGGTGCTCAACTCCATACCCAGGATCGTGCTGGCTCCGATCTTCGTGATCTGGTTCGGCCTCGGCCCTGCCTCCAAGGTCGCCTCGGCCGTCGTCCTGGTGTTCTTCCCGGTCTTCTTCAACGCCTTCCAGGGCGCCCGCGAGGTGGACCGCAACCTGGTCGCCAACGCCCGCATTCTCGGCGCGAGCGACCGCAGGGTGACGCTCCAGGTGGTCGTCCCGTCCGCCACCTCCTGGATCTTCACCAGCCTCCATGTGAGCTTCGGCTTCGCCCTGATCGGCGCCATCGTCGGCGAGTACATCGGGGCGACCAAGGGCATCGGCCTGCTCGTCGCGCAGTCGCAGGGCACGTTCAACGCGGCGGGTGTGTACGCCGCGATGGTCATCCTCGCCGTCGTCGCTCTCGTCGCGGAGGGCCTGCTGACCTTCGCCGAGCGCCGCATCTTCCGGTGGAAGCCGTCGGGCTCCGACAGCTGACCCTTCGTTGAACGATCCCTCGAGGAGCCGTTTCCCCGAGGAGCCGTTTCCACGAAGGGGTCCTCGGGACCTTCCGTCGACGGTTGCGCCGCCCTCCCTTCACCCGCCCTCCCTTCACCCTCCCCTCCCCTCACCCCTGCCCCACCCCGCATCGCCCTCTCACAAGGACGTGAACCCGCCATGCGCACAACCGCCAGATACACGGCCCTGGCCGCCGCCGGCCTGCTCGCCCTCTCCACGCTCACCGCCTGTGCCAACGACGCGGCGAGCACCTCGTCCACGGGGTCCGGAGGCAAGGGGGACGGCAAGGGCACCAAGGTCAAGATCATGGTCGGTGGCCTGGACAAGGTCATCTACCTGCCCGCCATGCTGACCCAGCGCCTGGGCTACTTCGACGCCGAGGGGCTCGACGTCGAGATGCTGAGCGAGCCGGCCGGTGTCCAGGCCGAGACAGCGCTCGTCTCCGGCCAGGTGCAGGGAGCCGTCGGCTTCTACGACCACACCCTCGACCTTCAGGTGAAGGGCAAGGAGGTCGAGTCCGTCGTGCAGTTCTCTCACGCGCCCGGTGAGGTGGAGATCGTCTCCACCGAGGCGGAGGACGACATCACCTCGCCGAAGGACTTCAAGGGCAAGAAACTCGGCGTCACGGGCCTCGGCTCCTCGACCGACTTCCTCACCAAGTACCTCGCGGTCAAGAACGGCGTGAAAGTCAGCGAGTTCACCCCGGTCGCCGTGGGCGCGGGGCCGACCTTCATCGCCGCGCTCCAGCAGGGGGCCATCGACGGCGGCATGACGACCGACCCGACCGTGGCGACCATCCTGGACAAGAAGGCCGGCAAGGTCCTGCTCGACATGCGCACCCCGCAGGGATCCGAGGACGCGCTCGGCGGACCGTATCCCTCGTCAAGCCTGTACATGCAGACGGACTGGGTCAACAGTCACAAGGACACCGTCCAGAAGTTGGCCAATGCATTCGTCAAGACGCTCAAGTGGATGTCCACCCACAGCGCGGCCGAGATCGCCGAGAAGATGCCGACGGACTACTCCCAGGGGAACAAGCTGCTGTACTCGGTGGCCATCAAGAACACGCTGCCGATGTTCACCAACGACGGCGTGATGCCCAAGAACGGCCCCGAGACCGTCGAGAAGGTCCTCAAGGCCTTCAATCCCAACATCCAGAACGCCGACGTGGACCTGGGCAAGACCTACACGACCGAGTTCGTCGAGAAGGCGGTGGGCTGACGGTCGAGCAGAGGGCGGGCCGGGATCCGTATCCCAGGAGGGGCACGGTTCCTTCCCCCGCCCCCGAGGACCGTGCCCTCAGGCGCGGGTCGCCCATACGTAGCGGTGTTCCGGGCGGCCCGCGTCGCCGTACTTCAGGGTGAGCCGGGCCCGCCCCGTGCGCTCCAGGAGCTTCAGATAGCGCTGGGCGGTCTGGCGGCTCACCCCGGTCCGGTCGGCGATCTCCTGGGCCGACAAGGGTCCTTCGGCGTTCATCAGGGACTGGCGTACGAGTTCGGCGGTGGTGGGGGAGTGCCCTTTGGGCAGACCGGGCTCCGAGGGGGCGGACAGCGCGCCGAAGATGCGGTCGACATCGGCCTGTTCGGCCTCCCCGCCGCCGTCCAGCGTGCGGCGCAGCTCGGCGTACGCCTCCAGCTTGGCGCGCAGACCCGCGAAGGCGAACGGTTTCACCAGGTACTGAAGGGCGCCCTGACGCATCGCCGCCTGCACCGTCGTCACGTCCCGTGCGGCCGTCACCATGATCACGTCGGTCTGGTGGCCGCGCCTGCGCATCTCCTGGACGACCTCAAGACCCGTCTCGTCCGGCAGGTAGTGGTCCAGCAGGACCAGGTCCACGCGGGGCAGCAGCTCCAGCCGGCGCAGCGCGTCGGCCGCACTGTGGGCCTCGCCGGCGACGTGGAAGCCCGGCACCTTCTCGACGTAGGCGGCGTTGACCCGGGCGACCCTGGTGTCGTCGTCCACGACCAGGACCTCGATCATCGCGACTCCTCCTCGGCCGTGCTCTGCGCCGGTGCGGCCAGGGCGGGTTCCAGATCGGGCTCGGTGAGTGCCTCGGGCAGGACGACGGTGAACTCGGCGCCCCCACCGGTCGCTTCGTCCACCGTGGCGTGGCCGCCCTGCCGCTCGGCGAGCCTGCGCACCAGGGAGAGCCCGATGCCGCGTTTGCCGTGCGCGGGCGGCTTCTTCGTGGACCAGCCCTCGGTGAAGATCAACTCGCGCTGCTCGGCCGGGATGCCGGGGCCGGTGTCCCGCACCCGCAGGACCGCGGTACGGCCCTCCGTGCGCAGTTCGACCTCCACGCGCGCGTGCGGCTTGCCCGCGACGGCGTCGAGCGCGTTGTCCACGAGGTTGCCGACGACCGTGACCAGCCCGCGCGGGTCGATCAGGCGGTCGGGCAGCCGGGTGCGGTCGGAGACCCACAGGGCGACACCGCGCTCGGCCGCGACGGTCGCCTTGCCGACCAGCAGAGCGGCGAGCAGCGGGTCCGCGATCTTCTCGGTCACCTGCTCAGCGGTCGCCCGGTGATCGCCGACGACCTCCCCGACGAAGTCCACCGCGTCGTCGTACATCTCCAGTTCGAGCAGCCCCAGCAGGGTGTGCATGCGGTTGGCGTGCTCGTGGTCCTGGGCGCGCAGGGCGTCGATGAGACCGTGCGTCGAGTCGAGTTCGCGCCCGAGCTGCTCCAGCTCGGTGCGGTCGCGCAGGGTGGCCACGGCGCCGCCGTCGTCGGTGGGCATGCGGTTGACGACCAGGACGCGCTGTCCGCGGACGGCGATCAGGTCCGTGCCGGTCACCCGGCCCGCCAGGACATCGGCCGTACGTCCGCCGCCGAGCGCCTCGTCGGGCGAAGCGCCCACCGCTTCCTCACCGATACCGAGGAGGCGCTGGGCCTCGTCGTTGAGCAGCCGGACGCGGCCGGCACGGTCCAGTGCGACGACGCCTTCCCGGATGCCGTGCAGCATCGCCTCCCGCTCGGAGAGGAGCGCCGAGATGTCCGAGAAGGCCAGGTCGCGGGTCTGGCGCTGGACGCGCCGGGAGATCAGCCAGGCGGCCAGCGCGCCCACGGCGAGGGCGCCGCCGGCGTAGGCGAACAGTCCGGGGATCGCGTGGATCAGGCGGGCGCGCACGCTGTCGTACTCGATACCGACCGAGACCGCGCCGACGATTCTGTCGTCGCCGTCGCGCAGGGGCACCTTGCCGCGGGCCGAGCGGCCCAGGGTGCCGCTGTCGATCTCCATGACGTCCCTGCCCGCCAGGGCCTGGCTCGGGTCCGTCGACACATGGCCACCGACCTGCTCGGGGTCGGTGTGCGACCAGCGGGTGCCGTGGAGATCCATCACCACGACGTACTCCGCGCCGCTGGCTTCGCGGATCCGTTCGGCCTCCCGCTGCACCGGTCCGTCGACCGAGGGCTGAGTGCTCCGCAGGTCCTCGGCGAACTGCGGCACCGCCGCGGTGGTCTGCGCGATGGCGAGGGCTCGGCGCATCGCCTGGTCGTCCAGCTGATCGCTGAGCGGGGCGAGGAACAGCCCGGTCGCCAGCACCACGACCCCCGCGGCGATCGTCAGCTGCATGAGCAGGACCTGCGAGAACATGCGCCGCGGCATTCCGAGGCGCAGACGGCGGGCGGGGGGAGTGGGGCTCATACCCAAGACGGTACGTGGGTGGACCGGCGCAGCCGTAGGGGTGGGTGATGTGGATCTCTTGACCGACTCAAGAGGAAACGATTCCCTCGTGCCCGCGCGGGGTGCGGCCGGATCGCGTCCGGAGGCGTGTCAGCCCACCAGGGCCGCCCCGGCCGGCTCGCGGACCGCCACCACGTCCATCCGCGCAGGTGAACCGAGGACCGAGGCGCCACAGCTTTCCGGCCGGGGCGGCAGCGAAGCGCCCTGGGCGACGACGACCTGCCAGCGGCGTCCGTCCGTGTGCGCGACGGTCACCTCCCAGCGCGGTGCGCCGCCCGTGGTCCGGACGACGCGCAGCGCCTCGGCGGCGTCCTCGCCGGTCGCCGAGCGCACCGCCAGTTCCGCCGCCTGTCCGGGCCGCTCCCAGGCCGAACATCCGCGGCACCCGTCCACGACGATCCGCCCGTCCTGGACGCGGTGCAGGACCTCCTTGACGGTGTGGGCCTGGGCGCGGCCGTACGCGTACCCGTACGGGAGGACGAGCAGCGTGGGGGAGAAGCGATGACCCCCCAGATGGGTGACCTCCCAGGCACCCCGCACCCCCGAGGCCGCGAGCTCCGCGGCCAGCGGACGGCCGAGGAGCGCGCAGCAGCGGTCGCGCTTGCCGTTGGTGCAGACGAGGGCGAGCGGGTCACCCGTGTGGGGCCCGCCCCGCAGCGCGCTGTCGAAGGTGCGGTGGTCGCCCCTGCCGAGCGCGGCGAAGTCGAGGTCCAGCAGCTGCCCCGGGTCGTGGGTGGTGGCGCTGCGCAGCCACACCCGGCCGGGGACGGTGTGGGCCGCGTACACCTGTCGCAGGGGCGCCGCTCCGAAGTCCGCGTGGCGCCCGGGTCGGCGGATGAGCGCGACGCGTACGCCCGTGTCCTGCGCGGCGGCATCCAGGGCGCGGCCCAGAGCCGGGTCCAGGTGGCTCGAGACCAGCGCTTTGGCACCCCAGGGGCCGGGCTGTTCCAGGAGGAGCCAGGTCGTTGCCGTGGCCGCGGTTCCGGAAATGGGCTCGTCGAGATCCCGCGAGACGGTCGTGCACGTACTCACAGAGGTGAGCCTAACCTGACTTGCCGGAGCACGACTTCAGGCCGGGGCAGGTGCTCGGCCGTGCGGGTACGCGTGCGCGTGCCGCGAGGAAGAGGGGCCCCTGGTCTGCGCGGGTGGCGCCCCTGGTCGCGGCGGTGCCGGTCCTGTCCTCCCGGACGGTGATGCAGGCCCGCTCGCGACGGCTTGCGCGGTCTTCCTACCTCGGTAGCGGCTGGGGTGGCTTGGGCCCTACGTAGTGTCCGCTCGGGCGCATCCTGAGGGGCCGCTCGCCGTACTCCTCCAGGGCATGGGCGATCCAGCCCGCCGTACGGGCGACGGCGAAGATCGTCTCACTGGCCGATGACCCCATGCCACAGGACACGGTGAGGACGGCGAGCGCCAGGTCCACGTTGGCGTGCAGCGGAGTGTGGCGGGCGGTCGTGGCCACGATGTCCCGGGACGCGGCGAGGGCCGGCCCGGCAGCGGGGATCTCCTCCAGGAGGGCGAACAGGGCACGCGCGCGTGGGTCCTCGCCGGGGTAGAGCCGGTGACCGAGGCCCGGAATGCGGCGGCCGGCGCGTAGCTCCTCGGCGATCACCGGGGCGGCACTGCCGATGTCGAGCACCTCGAGCAGCAGGCGGTGGGCCAGCCCTCCGGCCGCGCCGTGCAACGGTCCCTCGATCACCCCGAGCCCGGCGGAGACCGCCGCGTAGGCGTGCGCACGGGCCGAGGCGGCGACGCGCACCGCGAGCGTCGAGGCGGCCAGGTCGTGGTCGACGAGCAGGCCGAGCGCCATGTCTAGGGCGCGCAGTTGCGCCTTCTCGGCGGGCCGCCCGCTGAGCCTGCCCCACAGACGCAGGGCGAGCGGACCCTCGTCACGGTGCGTGGGCACCTTCGGGGGCAGGGCGGCGACGAGGGTGGGGATCAGGATGCGGGCGGTGCCGAGCACGGCGTCCTCGGACAGGTCGAACCGCAGCGGGTCCGCGGCCGCGGCGGCGACGGCGGCGACCCGCAACCGGTCGGTGGGACCGGTGTGTTCGGGCAGTGCCTCGACGACGCGTCGGGCGGCCTCGACGGATGCCTCGGGCGCGGCGAAGGTGACGCCGGGCCGCAGCCGACCCGTCCACAGCCACTCCGCCACCTCTTCGTAGGAGTGCCGGGAGGCCAGTTCGACCGCGTCGACGCCCCGGTAGTAGTAGCGGTCCTGGTCGATGAAGGTGACGCGCGTGCGTACGGACAGCTCCGCCCCGGAGCCCGGACTCCCGCTGCTCTCCCGCCTGTTGCGTCGAGCGAGCGCCTCGACCTCCTGGGCGTCGAAGGTGCTGCCCCGGCCTCCGGGCGTGCGCCGGCTGCTCAGCTGGCCGCGACTGACGTACGCGTACACGGTCTCGGGTTTCACACCGAGCAGTTCGGCGGCCTCCTTGGTGCTCAGCCGTCGTTCGGGGTGGCCGGGTCCGGGTTCCTGATCGCGCATGGAGGTCACCGTATCCACAAGACGCGTGCATTGATTCAATCAATATTGACACGGAATGAGTCAAGCATGGACAGTCGAATCAAGTTCAAGGAGGAGACATGTCCGTCAACCTGTCAGAAGCCTCATCCATCGACGTGCCGCGGGGACTCGCGGGTGTCGTCGTGGGCCGCCCGCCCGGGGGCGGCGGCCGGGGGGGGGGGGGGGGGGTCGCGCGACCCCCCCGATTAGGCCGGGGCCGGCGGCGCCCCCCCCCCCGCGGTGGGGGGCGGGAGCC